>NZ_CP177130.1:1246371-1557964 GCF_046736035.1 Salinicoccus sp. HZC-1
ATGAATATCGCCCCTGATACGCCGGCGGAGATCAAGTCAGGCGGGAATTCAGGCGAATATTATATCAGGCTGAAAAGCAATGAATCGGAGGATAAGACGGCGTCCGTATTGAATGATCTGTCCATCGGATTCAGCCGTATAGAGGCGGATAAGGACTTCGTCGTACGCACTGAAACCATCGACAGTGGGAAGCTTGATGCACTTAGACAAAATGATGCCATCACGGTTGAGGCATCATATCAAATAGACGGAGTTGAGTAGAATGGTAAACTGGCAGGGACTCATAAATGAATATACAGAATATCTTCCGGTCGGAGAGGAGACGCCCCGGCTGACTTTGCATGAAGGGGATACGCCGCTGATCAGACTGAATACGCTGAGTGAAAAATACGGTTCTGAACTTTATGCAAAATATGAAGGGGCCAACCCTACGGGCTCATTCAAGGACCGGGGCATGGTGATGGCTGTGGCCAAAGCGAAAGAACAGGGCGCGCATACTGTCATCTGTGCCTCCACGGGCAATACTTCCGCTTCTGCAGCAGCGTATGCGTCACGTGCAGGATTGAATACGATCGTCGTCATTCCGGAAGGGAAAATTGCGCTCGGCAAACTCGCCCAGGCGATGATGTACGGTGCCAAAATCGTTTCGATCGAAGGCAACTTCGATGAAGCGCTTAAAATCGTCCGCAAGATTGCAGAGGAAAAAGATCAGATTGAATTGGTGAATTCTGTGAACCCGTACAGGCTCGAAGGCCAGAAGACGGCAGCATTTGAAATCGTGGACGCACTCGGGAAGGCGCCGGACTATTTAACGATTCCTGTCGGTAATGCCGGAAATATTTCCGCATACTGGAAAGGATTCAAGGAATATAAAGATTTAAAAGGTTCGGACCTTCCTAAGATCTATGGCTTTGAAGCAGAAGGGGCAGCGGCAATTGTGAATGATAAGATCATTGAACAGCCCGAGACGGTGGCGACAGCCATCCGCATCGGTAATCCGGCAAGCTGGGACCTCGCAGTGAATGCACGCGATGAATCCGGCGGGATGATCGAAGCGGTCTCCGATGAAGAGATTCTCGATGCCTATGAATATCTGGCGGCAACGGAAGGTGTATTCGCCGAACCGGGTTCAAATGCAAGTGTTGCCGGCATGCTCCGTTCACTGGAAAACGGAAAGATAGAAAAAGGGTCCACGGTTGTTACCGTATTGACGGGCAACGGTCTGAAAGACCCTCAGACTGCCATCGATCAGATCACTCAAAAACCAAAAGTATTGCCGAATGATGAGCGTCAGATCATAGACTATATCGAAAGCATCACTGAAGATGGCAACGCATCAGTTTAAAGTCCCTGCCTCCAGTGCAAACTTAGGGCCGGGATTTGATTCGATCGGTATCGCCCTTGAGAAGTTCCTCTATATCGAGGCGCACCCGAGTGATGCATGGCATGTAGTGTTCAAGGATGAGTATTTGAAAGTTCTGCCGGATGATGAATCCAATCTGGTGGTCCGGACCGCGATAGACACTGCTGCAAAATACGACAAGGAAATGCCGCCTTTGAAGATCTATATGGGCAGTGAAATTCCGCTGACCCATGGCATGGGCAGTTCTGCTTCCGCAATCATAGCCGGCATCGAGCTGGCCGACCGCTTCTGTGATCTGAATCTAAGTGATTTCGAAAAAGTGTTCCGGGGCAGTGAAATCGAAGAACATCCGGATAACGTCGGACCGTCGGTTACGGGCGGCCTGTTCGTCGGATATTACAAAGACGATGAACTGTTCTATAACACACTCGACCTGGAAGGTCTCGAGGTCATCATGAGTGTACCCGAATATGAAATTGATACGAAGGAAGCGAGAAACGTGCTGCCGGAATCATATAAGAAACAGGATGCAGTCGATCAGAATGCGATCAATAACGCCCTGCTCATGGCGATGCTCTCCAAAGATTTCAAATCGATGGGACAGCTCATGATGAAAGATCTGCTCCACGAGCCTTACCGCAGGCAATTGATCAAGGAGTATGAAGCGGTTAAAGGCATCGCTTTGGAGAATGGTGCCTACGCTACGGTGATCAGCGGGGCGGGGCCGTCTCTTTTGACTGTATGCGGCGAGCGTGACACCGAGAGAATCCTTGAATCGCTCCATTCGGTGCCCGGCTGCATACATGAGAGCATCAGACTTCATAGACAGAAATAGAGAAATCCCGCAGGGTTTTGCTGCCCTGCGGGATTTCTCTATGCGGACTGATTGTTTTTATCCGTTGTATTTTTTAACGACTTCCTCGAATATATCATAGGAGCGCTTTTGGGCATCTTTGTCATAAATGTAGCTGACGGCCATGATTTCGTCAACGTTGAACTGACTCTGGAATAATCTCAGTTTTTCAAGCACTGTGTCCGGCTGTCCGAGCATTGCTACAGGGAATCTGCTTTCAACAGCCTGTTTTTCGTACGGAGACCATATAGCGTCCATGTCATCCACAGGCGGCTGCAGTTTCTTGCGTCCGCCGCGTATGACATTGAGTACAAATTGGGACATTGTCGTTCCCAAATATTTCGCCGCTTCGTCCGTGTCTGCACAAATGACATTCAGGCAGGCGATTTTATAAGGTTTATCCAGCTGGTCGGAAGGTTCGAATTCTTCTTCGTATATTCTGAAAGCATCTTCCATCTGGCCCGGTGCAAAGTGTGCGGCGAATGCATAAGGCAGTCCCTGACGTGCTGCGATATGGGCTGAATCAGTAGAAGAACCAAGGATATACATCGGAATGTTCGTACCGTTTCCCGGAAATGCGACCACCTGTGTCTGATCATCCGACAAATATTTCTGGATTTCTTCCACTTCAGATCCGAAAGTATAAACACCGTCATGATTATTCCTTCTGATGGCTGCGGCTGTTCTCATATCCGTGCCGGGTGCACGTCCCAGACCGATATCGAGCCGGTCGCCGAATATCGCCTGCATCGTACCGAATTCTTCGGCGACGATCAGCGGGGAGTGATTCGGCAGCATGACACCGCCGCTGCCCACACGTATTTTTTCCGTGTGGTGGAGTATATGGTGGATCAGTTGTCTTGTAGCCGATGAAGCGATGGATGTTGTATTATGGTGTTCTGCCACCCAGTACCTCGTGTAGTCAGAGTCATCAACGTGTTTTGCGAGTTCAATCATATCGCTGATGGCGTCACTTACATCATGGCCTTCACGCACCGGTACAAGATTAAGCAGAGATGTGGATAATTTCTTTGGCATAACTGATAATTCCTCCTTTTAAAATATAATTATCAGCCAAAGGATTTATTTTGTCTAATAAACGGTTTGGAAAGTAGTGAAAATAACTATTCCATGTTAAAATCATTTAGTGTATAATAATAATATTTGAAAAATGGAGGGTGAATGGCAGTGGAAGTATATGCAGATTTTGCAGCAACGACACCAATGGACAAGGAAATAATGGAAAAAATGTTTGCGAATGCAGATGAATTTGGAAATCCATCAAGTATTCATAAGATAGGTAAGCGTGCAAAAGCCCAACTGGAACACTCCCGCAGGGAGATTGCCGGTTTATTGAATGCATATCCTTCTGAAATCACATTCACCAGCGGTGCCACCGAAGCGAATAACCTCGCAATAAGAGGCGTTGTTTCAAACTATGATCATCCACACATCATAACGACGGCAATAGAACATGCCTCTGTGCTGAACACTTATGAGTCTCTGGAAGATGTGGCTGATGTGACATATATCCCGGCAACGGAAAAGGGCGTGATCGACAAGGAAGCATTCAAGGCCGCTTTGAGAGAAGATACGGCGCTTGTTTCAATCATGCTCGTAAACAATGAAACCGGTGTAATGCAGCCGATCTATGAAATTGGTGAAATCCTGGCAGGACACAATGCCCTGCTTCACGTGGATGCGGTCCAGGCATTTGGACATATGGGTGTCGACGTGAAAGATTTCGGTGCTGATCTGCTGACTTTAAGCGGTCATAAAATATACGGCCCGAAAGGCGTCGGTGTCCTGTACAGAAAAAATGATGTCATATTAAATCCGATGATTACAGGCGGGTCACAGGAGAAGGACCGCCGCAGCGGCACTGAAAACAACCTGTTCATATACGCGATGGCCGAAGCGATGAAAAAAGCGGATGATGAAAGAACGATGCGCAGCATCAAGGAGATGCAGCTCAAAGAGAAATTCCTGAACACGCTGACGCATGCGGAAATACCATTTGAAGTGAACGGGGACGTCAACCAGGCGGCAACCCATATCATCAATATCCATTTCCCGTGGACGGAGGCGGAGTTTCTGCTTACAGCACTGGATATGGCGGATATCTATGTATCCAGCGGTTCGGCATGCAGTGCCGGAACGGTGGAGCCGTCGCACGTGCTCGAATCGATGTACGGGGAGGACGCGCGTGTAAAGAAATCCATCCGGTTCAGTTTCTCCCATCTGATGGAGGAAGAAGAGATAGACGCAATCGTCAATGCACTTAAAGAAATATATGAAAGATTATTTATAGAAAGTTAGATTTGAAAGGAATGTTAAATTTGGATAACTCAAAAATTACCGTAGTTGTGGGTATGAGCGGAGGTGTAGACAGTTCTGTCACTGCAAAACTACTGAAAGAGCAAGGATATAATACAATCGGAATATTCATGAAGAACTGGGATGACACCGATGAATTCGGCGTATGCACCGCCACAACGGACTATGAGGATGTAAGGCTTGTTGCTGAAGAGATCGGCATTCCATACTACTCTGTAAACTTCGAAAAAGAGTATTATGACAGAGTCTTCAAGTACTTCCTCGATGAATACAAAAAGGGGAGAACACCGAATCCCGATGTAATGTGCAACAAAGAAATCAAATTCAAGGCCTTTTTGGAGCATGCGATGAAACTCGGTGCGGATTATGTGGCAACAGGACATTATGCACAGGTCATCCATGATGAAAATGGTGTTACGATGCTCCGCGGTGTCGATAATAATAAAGATCAGACATATTTCCTGAACCAGCTCTCAACGGAACAACTATCAAAAGTGATGTTCCCTCTGGGCCATATGAACAAACCGGAAGTCAGGGAGCTTGCACACAAATATGATTTGGCGACGAAAGACAAGAAAGATTCCACAGGCATCTGCTTTATCGGTGAAAGGGACTTCAAAGAGTTCCTGAGCGGATATCTGCCGGCAAACCCCGGACGCATGATCGAAATGGAAACAGGTGAGGACAAAGGGCGTCATGACGGTCTGATGTACTACACAATCGGACAGCGCCAGGGTCTCGGCATCGGTGGAGACGGCGGGCCTTACTTCGTGGCGGGTAAAAATCTTGAGACGAATGAATTATATGTCGTTGCAGGCTATGATAATCCGGCACTCAGCTCCTCCAGCCTGGAAGCTTCCGAACTGAACCTGATCAATGACATGCCGGAAACTTTCGACTGCACTGCAAAATTCAGATACCGTCAGGAAGATGTACCGGTGACTGTAACACGGATGGGTGAGGACCGGATCAAAGTGGATTTCCATGAACCGGCACGTGCGGTTACGCCCGGACAGGCGGTTGTCCTTTATGACGGAGATGTATGTCTTGGCGGTGCAACGATCGACCGCGTATTCAAAGATTCTAAAGAACTGGAGTATCTGGGATAATGACACTTGATTATGAGAGACTGATAATAGACGGCAAAACAGAAGAAGCGATAGAAGCGATTTTTACAGCCATTGAGAAGGAGCCAGAAGAAGAGGCGCATTATATCAACGGCGGGAACATGCTGCATAAAGCGGGGAAGGATGAGGAGGCGGAACGCTTTTTCCAAAAAGCGATTTCCTTGAACTCCGGCAGCACCAGTGCCTTTTATTCCCTCGCTAATCTCTACTTCGACCATGAGCGTTTTGAAGAGGCTGTCCGCCTCTACCTGCTTGCCTATGCAAGAAACGAGAATGATGCGGATCTGAATTTCATGCTGGCGATGTCCCATGTACACCTGGGACAGGCGGAAAAAGCGATACAGTTTTTTGAAGCGGCACATAATGCGAAGCCGGACGATCTGGTAACCAGTTTCCAATATGGACTGCTGTGCTGCCAGATGGGACTCTATGACCCGGCTGAAAAATTGCTCGGCAAAGTGATTACGGAAGAAAAACATGCGGATGCAGAATATAATATGGGGCTGCTGACACTCATGAAATACGATGATAAAGAAACTGCGATCAAGCATTTTGAAAATGCTGCAGAGATTCAGAAGGATCATAATCTTGCGCATAATGCAATCCAGAAGTTGAAAGAAACCGAGTAAAAGTTGCCGCTAAGGAAAGTGATTTTGCATGGAACAGTCAACAATTTATGATGATATCTATATCATAGGAGAAGTGGAGCGCGTCATATTCATGAGTGAACAGACGCGTTTTGCCGTCCTGAAAGTGAATATCAGTGAGACGAACACCCATTTCAATGACGAAGCCATTGTGACGGGGTATTTTCATGCCGTGGCGGAAGGGGACTCGTACCGCTTCTCCGGTAAAATAACCAACCATGCGAGATACGGGGAACAGTTCAGTGCAGATTCGTTTAAAAAGGAGCTTCCCAACACTGTAAGGGGCGTCATTCAATATTTATCCGGCGATACATTTCCCGGCATCGGCGAGAAGACGGCAAAAAAAATCGTGGATGCCCTCGGTGTGGACGCCCTGGAAAAGATTTCGGATGATGCTTCTGTTCTGAGAGATGTCGGCGGACTGCCGAAAAGCAAAATTGAAATGATCCACAGGACGATTCTGGAAAACAGACAGACCGAGCAGTCGGTGATCAAACTGACGGAACTCGGTTTTGGTCCCAGAATGAGCGCCAAGATCTTAAAGATCTACCAGGATGATACGATGAACATCATTGAAAAAGAACCCTACAGACTGGTGATGGATATCGAAGGCGTCGGATTTGCGACTGCAGACAAAATTGCGTTGTCCTCCGGCATCACCATGGATGATCCCGGCCGCCTGAAAGCAGGAATCATGTATGTGATGGAAGCGACAGTGATGGGTGACGGCCACACTTATATCAAAATGGAGCAGCTGATCGAACTGACGGATGAGCTGCTCTCCAAAAACGGTGTGCGGCATTTCAATGATGAGGAAATTACGAATGCGGTGGAAACTCTGGCCGACCGGGACCAGCTGATCCAGTATTCCGGCCGGATCTATATCCCTTCATTGTTCTACTCTGAATATAAATCTTCCGAGCAGATCTACCGCCTGATCAATGACAGGACTGATATTTCGATCAGTGAGGAAAAAGCTGGCGACATGGTGGCTGAAGTCGGCGAACACTTTGATATCGCCTACAACACGAAGCAGAAGGAAGCGATCATTTCTGCATTGACCAAAAAGATATCGATAATTACAGGCGGGCCGGGGACAGGCAAGACGACGATCGTCAAAGGAATCATAAATGCCTACCACCGCCTGCATAAGCTCAAGGATTATGACGAGTATGAATCAGATGAGTACCCGATCCGGCTGATTGCACCCACCGGGCGTGCTTCCAAGCGCCTGAGTGAAACTGCGGGCATAGGTGCTTCGACGATCCACAGGCTGATCGGATGGGGCATGGATACAGGCAAGGACGAAATCATCGATGCAGAGATTGATGCGGAACTGATCATCATCGATGAAATGTCGATGGTCGACACATGGTTGTTCTATCAGTTCATGAGAAACGTCAAACCTTATACGATCCTGGTGTTTGTGGGAGACCGGGATCAGCTGCCTTCTGTCGGGCCGGGGACAGTGTTCAAAGACTTGATTTCTTCGGATGTCGTTCCGGTCACGGAACTCGATACCATCTACCGGCAGGGAGAAGGTTCATCAATCATCAGACTTGCCCATCAAATAAAAACCGGCGAACGGATGAACATTACGGAAAAATTCAGCGACCGCCTGTTTATTCCGGCACGTATCAACCAAATCCCGGATCTGATTGAAAATGTGGTGGATAAAGCAGTTGGCAAAGGTTACGACATGCGGGATATCCAGGTTCTCGCGCCCATATACAGGGGCAATGCCGGTATTTCGAAGCTCAACCAGATACTGCAGACGATATTGAATCCTGAAGAGGAAGATAAAAATCAAATAGAATTCGGTGATGTCATTTTCCGTGAAGGCGATAAAGTCATCCAGCTCGTCAACCGAGGAGAAGACAATGTCTTCAATGGTGACTCGGGAATCATCGAATCCATATTGTTCAAAGATCAGGATGAAGCGGAAAAAGATACCATCATGGTGGATTTTGACGGCATTCATATTGCCTATGAACGGAAAGAACTTACAGAGCTGTCCCATGCCTACTGCACCAGCATCCATAAGGCACAGGGCAGCGAATATCCGATCGTCATCATGCCGGTCGTTAAAAGCTACCGTCATATGCTGATGAAGAATATCGTCTATACCGGAATTACACGTGCCAAGGAATCACTGATCATCTGCGGTGATTCAGAAGCCTTCTATGACTCACTGGAACGTGAAGGAATAGAGCGGAATACATCACTCGAAGAAATGATCCATTCTCTTTTCGGCATCAGTGAAGAGAAAGAGGATGTCCCGAATGCCCCTGAAGGTGAAGCCCTACTGACAGAAGAAAACATGATGGAAATCCCGGCAATGATCAATATGGGCGAAGTCTCGCCCTATGATTTCAATTGACATGGGGCCGTTATATAACTATAATCGAAATCAAGTGAAAATCGGATTATTAAGTTGGCGAAGCGCACTTTCAGAGACATTGTGGCCGGTGAAAACAATGATGCATCCGCTACCGTGCTGTAATCCGGTACAACGTGATAAGACAAGAGTGATGGCTCCGGCCATAACTTGGGTGGTACCGCGGTTTAGATCGTCCCATATTTTTGGGGCGGTCTTTTTTATTTAATAAATCATAATTCTGGAGTGATATGCATGAAAAAAAGAACAGGTAATGAATTAAGAGATCTTTTCCTTGAGTATTTCAGCAACATGGACCATATGGTGGAGCCGAGTGCACCGCTTGTCCCGATAGATGATGATTCGCTGCTCTGGATCAACTCAGGCGTTGCGACATTAAAAAAATATTTTGACGGGCGCGTGACCCCTGAAAATCCGAAGATCGTCAATGCACAAAAAGCGATCCGCACAAATGATATTGAAAACGTCGGTTTCACAGCACGGCACCATACATTCTTTGAAATGCTGGGCAACTTCTCTATCGGGGATTACTTCAAAAAGGAAGCGGTCGAATATGCATGGGACTTCCTGACGAATAAAGACTATATCGGATTCGATCCGGACCTGCTTTATGTGACCATCCATCCAGAAGATGAAGATGCATTTAAGATCTGGAATGAGACTATCGGGCTGTCTCCTGAGCGGATCATCCGCATCGAAGGCAACTTCTGGGATATCGGCGAGGGGCCTTGCGGACCAAACAGTGAAATCTTCTATGACCGCGGACCATCATATGAACTGGATTCACCTGCGGAGGAATTATATCCGGGCGGGGAAAATGAAAGGTATCTGGAAATCTGGAATTTGGTATTCAGTGAGTTCAACCACAATAAAGATGGCTCCTATACACCACTGCCGAAGAAGAATATTGATACGGGCATGGGGCTGGAGCGTCTTGCAAGTGTCATCCAGGACGCGCCAACGAATTTTGATACCGATCTGTTCACACCGATTCTGGCTTCACTTGAAAAGATCAGCGGTAAGAAATACGGCGAGGATGACCAGGTGGATACAGCATTCAAGGTGATCAGCGACCACATCAGAACAGTAAGTTTTGCAGTGGCTGACGGTGCCCTGCCATCAAACGAAGGCCGCGGATATGTGCTCCGCCGCCTGATCAGACGTGCAGTGCGTTTCAGTAAAGATCTGAATATCAAACGCGCCTTCATGTATGAGCTGGTGGATACAGTGGCGCATGTGATGGGCGGTTTCTACAGCAATGTGGAAGAAAGAAAAGATTTCATCAAAGAAGTGATCAAAAAAGAAGAGGAACGGTTCCTGGTTACCCTTGATGAAGGCATCCGCATTTATGAAGGGTTGCGGGATGCAGCGAAGAAAAAGGATTCTGTAATCAATGGAGAAGACGCATTCCGCCTGTATGACACATACGGCTTCCCTTATGAACTGACTAAGGAATATGCTGAAATTGACGGTCTTGAAGTGGATGAGGAAGGGTTTATCCGCGAAATGGAGCAGCAGCGGGAACGGGCACGCAGTGCAAGAAAATCCGGCGAATCCATGCAGGTTCAGTCCGAAACGCTTGCAAACATCACTGCACCGAGCGAATTTACAGGCTATCATACGAAGAAAGAAGAAGCGGTGCTGTCTTATATCATTAAAGAGGATAACGCACTGGATTCCCTGAGTGAGACGGGTACCGTCGAATTGATTTTCGACAGGACGCCGTTCTATGCAATCAGCGGCGGACAGGTTGCGGATAAGGGGACGATCGAGAGCGGTGAAACAAAACTCGAGGTGACTTCAGTATATAAAGCGCCAAACGGACAAAATGTCCATGTCGCGAAGCTCATCAGCGGTTCCATCAGTACGGGCGAAACGTATACACTTACCGTCAGCCGGGAAGACCGCAACTTCATCATTAAAAACCATACTGCAACGCACCTGCTGCACCAGGCACTCAAAGACACGCTGGGCGATCATGTGAACCAGGCGGGGTCCCTTGTTGAAAAAGAACGTCTGCGTTTTGACTTCTCCCATCTGGAAGGGTTGTCCAATGCGGAACTCAAGACGATCGAGGAGATTGTAAACGAGAAGATCTATGAAAGCCTGGGCGTCAGGATTTCCGAAATGCCGATTGAAGATGCGAAGGCAAAAGGTGCAATGGCTTTATTCGGTGAAAAGTACGGCAATATTGTACGTGTCGTTGATATCGATGAATACTCGGTTGAGCTGTGCGGCGGAATCCATGTGAGAAACACTTCGGAAATCGGACTCTTTAAGATAGTTTCCGAATCAGGCATTGGTGCGGGTGTACGCAGAATCGAAGCGGTGACGAGTAAATTTGCAGTTGCAACATATAAAGAAAAAGAAGACAAACTGGTTGAAATTGCAGATACGCTCAAGGTGAAAGAAAACCAGGTCACTAAAAAACTGAATGCTGTGCTTGAGGAATCCAAGGCCTTGAAAGAGGAGAATAAATCGCTTAAAGTATCCAGGCAGGATGAGAATATTGCCAATATTAACGAGCTGGCCGAAACGATCAGCGGCGTCCGTGTAATCTCTTCAGAAGTGTCTGCCGACAATGCAAAAGAACTGAGGGAAATAATGGATAATGTCAAATCCAAAGCACAGGATGCGATTATTGCCCTTGCAGCGGTAAATGAAGATAAGGTGTCACTTGTGGTCACTGTGCCAAAAGAGCTGACGGACAAAGTCAAAGCCGGCGAAATAATGAAAGGCATGGCTGGGGCTGTTGATGGAAAAGGCGGGGGCCGTCCTGATATGGCACAGGGCGGGGGTACGAACCCTGCAAATTTAACAATTGCATTACAATTCGTTAAAAGCCACGTTAAAAGTTCATTATAGTTATATAAGATGCTATAATGAAATATAAATGTTAGTAGGATGGGAGTGCTGATTTTGAATCAATTTGACGAAACGATGAAGTTCAATGTTGAAGATACACAGGCACATGATGTCAAAGAAATACTCACAAATGTTTACAACACGTTGGAGGAGCGCGGCTACAACCCTATAAACCAGATTGTCGGCTACCTTCAAAGTGGTGATCCGGCCTATATCCCGCGCCATAATGAAGCGCGCAACCACATACGTCATATCGACCGCGATGAGATTATGGAAGTGCTCGTAAGAACATATGTCGAGCGGGAGCTTAGTAATTAGAACGCTTGGTCTGGATGTCGGAACCAAGACAGTGGGGGTTGCGCTGAGTGACGCACTTGGCTGGACTGCTCAAGGTTTGACGACTTTGAAAATTGATACTGAAAGTGGTATTTTCGGCATTGACGAAGTAGTGGACATTGTAAATGAAAATGATGTATCCACCATCGTAGTCGGACTTCCAAAACATATGAACAATTCAATTGGTGAAAGTGGAGAACGTTCCATCCACTACAGTAAATTGCTTGAAAAGAAACTGCCAGATGTTAAAATACTATTATGGGATGAGCGTCTCAGCACTGCCGGTGCAGAGAGGACGCTGCTAGAAGCGGATGTCTCCCGCAAAAAACGCAAAGCTGTAATCGATAAGATGGCCGCTGTATTCATACTGCAGGGCTTTCTCGATAACCCAGCAAAAGGAGAATAACCAATGAGTCAGGAAGAAATGGATTTTAACCAAGAAGAAGAACTTCTTACACTTTATGATGAAGAAGGAAATGAAGTACTATACCGAAAAATGCTGGAATTCCACCATCCTGAATTTGAAAAGGATTATGTAATCCTTGCTGAAGAAGGCAACTTCTCCAACGATGATGAAGAAATTGAACTCATCCCGATGATAAATGTTGCTGATGAAGACGGAGAAGGCGGCAAGTTCCTGCCGGTCGAAACTGACGAAGAGTGGGATATGATCGAAGAAGTGGTTAATACTCGTATGGATGATCCTGAGGAGTAAATCATTTTAAAAATGGTACAAAATGGCTTCCAATGTCAATTGGAAGCTATTTTTGAGATAGGAGTTTTATATGAGCAGACATGATGACATTAAATTTTCTAAAAATGTATCTTCCTACCTATCCCTGTTCGTCATTGGTGTACTGGTAATTGCTCTGATCGTCGGGGCCTTTTTGTTTTATTTGTACATAAAATCAGGAACTGGACCTCTGGATCCCAACTCGACAGAGACGAAGGAAGTTGTTATTGAACAAGGGTCGTCTTCCAGTATGATTGGTGAACAATTAGAGGAAGAAGGTATCATAAGGAACGGAACAATGTTTGAGTATTTCCTGAAATTGAATAGTATTACGGATTACCATGCAGGGGAGTACCAACTATCACCGAGCATGGATTTTGAAAAAATTGCAAAGACGCTGGAAACGGGCCGTGTTTATGAGGAAGTGCTGCACCGTCTGACCATACCGGAGGGGTATTCCCTGGAACAGATAGCGGACCAGATTGAGGAACAGCTGCCAATTACTTCTGACAATTTCCTGGAACTGATGAAAGATGAGGAATTTATAAAATCTCTCATTGAAGAATACCCTGAGATACTCACTGATGAAATATTAAATGAAGATATCAAATACCCATTGGAAGGTTATTTATATCCTGCAACTTATGATCTCACCGAAGAAGAACCAAGTGCTGAAAATCTCGTGCGTAAAATGCTTGATGCGACTCGATCCAACAGTTACGGTGTCTATAATTCTGTAGACAGCTACAGCATAAATGTAGCGGATGAAAACAAAGACCTTACATTCCATGAGTTTCTGACGTTGTCCTCATTAGTTGAGAAAGAAGCCACTTCCCTTGCAGACCGCTCTAAAATTACAAGTGTATTCCTGAACAGGATGGCAGAGACGCCAAGTATGCCGCTGCAGACAGATCCGACTGTACTGTATGCCCTTGGTGAACACCAGGAAAGGACATTGTTCGAGGACCTCGAGGTAGAGGATCCCTATAATACCTACATCCATACTGGATTGCCGCCGGGGCCGATTGCATCACCTGGTCTTGAATCAGTGCAAAGTACAATGAATCCTTCAAACACTAATTATTTCTATTTCCTTGCAGACAGTGAAGGGAACAACCACTTTGCAGAAACGTATGAAGAGCATATAGAAAACAGGGAAAAATACATTGATAACCAGTAGTTGGAAAAAGTAGCTTTTCAAGAGATATAAACTGTGCTACTATGAATTGTGATAAACTCAGCAACTGATAACGAAAGTTATCAGTTGTATTTTTTATATGTGGTGAAGACATGGAAATATTGGAATATATTGAAAATCTGAACAGCGCGCCTGAACTGTTTCCTGGCATGCTTTCGTATGCAGCCGAACACAAAGTGCCCATCATGGATTCTGATGCATTGCAGGTAATGAAACATTATATGCATCTGACAGATGTCAGGCACATTTTGGAAATTGGTACTGCAATCGGTTACAGTGCAATGCACATGCTTTCTGTCAGAGACGACGTATCGGTCGTCACGATAGAAAAGGACGAGAGCAGCCATGAAACAGCCCAGCGCTTTTTTGAGGAGTATGATATGGCATCAAGAGTGAAATCGATCCTTGGAGATGCCAAAGAGGTTAGACCGGAATCTTTGTCTGAAGAACCTTTCGATATGTTATTTATAGACGCTTCAAAAGGTAATAATGAATACTTCTTCGAAACTTACAGTCCTTTAGTTAAAAATAATGGTTTAATCGTTGTTGATAACATTCTTCTGAGAGGTTTAGTAGTGGAAGAGGATATCCAGTCAAGAAACAGGCGGCGGATGAAAGAGAAAGTCGATGCGTTCAATAAAAGAATCGCTTCTTCGGGGATGCTCTCATCATTTTTGCCGGTTGGTGACGGGCTTCTTATCATCAGTAAAAAGGAAGAGGGAACGAACGCATGAAAAGACCAACGATTATTGGAATAGCTGGAGGATCAGGATCAGGCAAAACATCTGTTACACGAAAAATAATGGAGGCACTGAATGGTCATAGTGTCGTCCTTATCGAACAGGATTATTACTACAAAGATCAAAGTGATAAAACTTTTGAAGAAAGATTGAAAACCAACTATGATCATCCTTTTGCTTTCGATAATGACTTGCTCATTTCTCATATCAAGCAGCTGTTAGATCGCAAGCCTGTAGAAGTACCAACTTACAATTACGAAATTCATACGAGAAGTGATGAAACGATTCTAGTTGAACCTAAAGATGTAATCATAGTCGAGGGCATATTTGCTTTGGAAAAAGAGGCATTGAGGGAATTGATGGATGTAAAACTTTATGTTGATACAGATTCCGATATAAGAATTCTTCGGCGACTGCAGCGTGATATAGAAAAGCGGGGCAGAACAATGGATTCAGTAATCAATCAATATTTAACAGTAGTACGTCCGATGCACTTACAGTTTATCGAGCCGACAAAACGTTTTAGCGACATCATCATACCTGAGGGTGGCGAAAACAACGTGGCAATCGATTTAATTACGACGAAGATCAGAACGTTGATTGATAATTAAAATATTTATATAAAACATATAGACAGATGGAGGAATTATGATGGACATGCAAAAAGAATTTCCGATGACACAGAGTGGTTATGAACAATTACAGGAGGAGCTTGAGCAATTAAAAACGGTCAAACGTCCTGAAGTTGTTGAAAAAATAAAAGTTGCCAGAAGTTTTGGCGACCTGTCTGAGAACTCCGAGTATGATGCGGCTAAAGATGAGCAGGGATTCGTTGAACAGGAAATCACAAAAATCGAAGACATGCTTCGTCATGCTAAAATCATAGAAGAGAGCAACAATACTAATGAAGTTCAGCTTGGCAAAACTGTAACATTCACTGAGCTCCCCGATGGAGACAAAGAGCAGTACCAGATTGTGGGAAGTGCGGAAGCCAATCCATTCGAAGGAAAGATTTCCAATGAATCGCCGATTGCCAAATCACTCATTGGTGCAAAACTAAATCAAGAAATCAATGTTCCGCTCCCGAACGGCAACGAAATGAAAGTTAAAATCGTTTCCATTGACTAGCAGTAACATCATAGGGATCATCGGTGCGATGAAACCTGAGATTGATATCCTGAAGGAGTGGATGGATATCAGCTCTACCGACAGCATCGCCCATACAAAAGTCTATAGGGGCGTACTCGAAGGCCATGAAGTGGCTCTTGTTGAAAGCGGAATAGGCAAAGTGAACGCAAGCATGATCACCGCGCTGCTAATTGACAGATATGATGTGCGCATTGTCATTAACACGGGTGTCGCAGGTGCATTATCTGACAAACTGGACGTCACTGATATGGTCGTAAGCAACTCAGTGCTCCATCATGATGTTGATGCTGTAGAATTTGGCTATGAGCTTGGCCAGGTGCCGGGAATGCCTAAATTTTATCTTGCTGATAAAGGGCTTGCCAAACTCGCTTTGGAAGCTATCAACAACAACCCTGAAATCCAGGGCCACGGAGGTCTTGTTGTCAGCGGAGATTCATTTGTAAGCAATTCAGAACAAAAAAAATCAATCACGAACAACTTTAGACAGGCGTTGGCTGTGGATATGGAATCTGCTGCAATCGCGCAGACCTGCTATCAATATTCAACATCTTTTGTCATCATCAGATCAATTTCTGATAAAGCAGATGATTCTGCCGATATGACTTACGATGAATTTCTATCGAAAGCTTGTATTCACTCGTCTGAAGTTGTAAAATCATTATTGAAGGACTTGTAATTTGGGGGGATATCCATGCTTTTTCTCATGATCATTTCAATCGTCATTACAGTCGTTATCGGGTACCTGGTATACAGGGATACTGAAACAGAAGATAATGAAATCGTTGAATAATCCATAAAGCGCCTTAATTTATTAAGGCGCTTTTAATTTTGTGTTAAAATATAGAAAAACTCATCAGAGGTGCAATATATTGAAGCTCTTGAAAAAATACTTCCTGCCCAGTGATCATGTTAAGCATTTTTACTCTATCACTCCTGAATATTTAAAAGATCGTAATATTAAAGCAGTGATTACTGACTTGGATAATACGCTAGTCGGGTTCGATGAACCGTATGCGAATGATGCCGTTATCAAATGGTTCAAATCCTTGAATGAGCATGATATAAAAGTGACGATTGTATCAAATGGCAATAAAATGCGCGTAAGTGAATTTTGTAATCCTCATGATATAGATTATATATTCAGTGCAAAAAAACCTTTGGGAAGAGCCTTTAGAAAAGCAATTCGAATGATGAATGTTGATAAAAATGAAACTGTTATGGTCGGAGACCAGCTCATGACCGATATTTTCGGCGCCAACAGAACAGGACTGGAAAGTATCCTTGTTCTTCCTGTTAAGAAAAAGGATGGCTGGGCGACAGTATTAAACCGTAAAATTGAACGGCGGATTATGAAATATTTTGACCGTAAAGGTCTTATCAAGTGGGGGGAATAAAGTTTGGAAACACTTAAGTGTATCGGCTGTGGTGCAGTACTGCAATCAGAGGATGAACAAAAACCGGGGTTTATACCGGCAAGCGGTATTGATAAAGAAGATGCAATATGCAAAAGATGTTACCGTTTAAAACATTATAATGAAGTGATGGATCTGGATGTTAATTCGGGCGACTTTCTGGCGATGCTCAACGCGCTCTATGAAACAGACGGACTGATTGTTAAAGTCATCGATGTTTTTGATTTTAACGGCAGTTTTATTCCATCGTTCAACAGAATTGTCGGAGATAAAAATGTTTTGGCAGTCATTAATAAAATCGATCTGCTGCCAAAATCAGTCAACAGGAACAGAGTGGTCCACAGAGCGAAACATATGCTCAGTGAAGCCGGCATCACGGCTGTGGATACTGTTGTAATCAGTGCAAAGAAAAATGAAGGTATAGATAAACTCGTTGACAAGATGTCAGCGCTCGCCGGAGACCTGGATGTCTATGTTGTCGGCACAACGAACGTGGGCAAGTCGACTTTGATCAACAAGTTGATTGAGAATACTACGGGGGATAAAGAAGTCATTACTACAAGCAAGGTTCCGGGAACAACTCTGGATCTGATCGATATCCCGCTTGGACCGGATACATCTATATATGACACGCCGGGGATAGTCGTAGACTCTCAGATGGCACATTACGTGCATAAAGATTCACTGAAGTATATAACCCCGGTCAAGGAAATAAAATCCAAAGGGTTCCAGCTCAATGCCGGGCAGACTCTATTCATTTCTAACCTTGCAAGGGTGGATTTCATAGAAGGCGAGCGAAACAGTTTTAATGTGTATGCCTCGGATAAAATCAATATTCACAGGACAAAACTGGAAAATGCGGATGTGTTTTATGAAAAGCATTATAACGGATTACTGGCGCCGCCTGAAATAGAACAGCCGTACTTATCAACGGATTATTCCGAGTTTGATTTCACCGTTGACACGGACAGCGACCTGTCAATCAGCGGACTGGCATTTGTATCTATAAATGCAGGCGCTAAAATAAGTGTGAGGGTTCCAAAAGGAGTCGATGTTGTTTTAAGGCCGACTATATTTAAAGGAGGCGTATGATGGGTAAATATGCAGTAATAGGTCATCCAATATCCCATACGTTATCCCCACTCATCCATCATGCAAATTTTGATGCCAAAGGAACGGATGATGAATATAAGGCACTTGCTGTATCTCCGCAGCAGCTTGAGTTCATCAAGGATATTGCAGAAAAGGAATCTCTAAGCGGGTTCAATGTTACGCTCCCCCATAAGGAAGCGATAATGGAATATCTAGACGAAATAGACGAAGGTGCAAAAAACATCGGCGCTGTTAACACGGTAGCTGTCAGAGATGATGTTTTTAAAGGCTATAACACTGATATCTCGGGATATATGAATGCATTCACAGCACGCTTTGGGCATGAGAAACATAATGTTCTGATCCTTGGTGCCGGCGGCGCCGCAAAAGCTGTACAGAGAGCCCACAGCGACCATGGTGATGAGGTCACCCTGGCAGCAAGAAGAGAAGAAAGCTTCAAAAGATTTACAACAGGTGATTACACACCGCTGTTAATAGACAATATTTCAGCCGAAGACCACTATGATGTCATCGTTAATGCAACACCAGTGGGGATGAAACATGAGGATTTATTTGAAGTGATGGGGATTCCCACTGCAATTGTCAAAGAAGATACAATTGGGATGGATTTGATCTATCAGCCCGAATGGACGAAATTTTTAACTTACTTTAGTGAACAAAATGCGATGAATGGTTTGCCGATGCTGGTTTCGCAGGCAATGGATGCCTATACGATCTGGACTGGCGAAACGGGAGACCATGAAGCTGCAAATAAAAAATGTAAAGAATACTTTGGAGGTAAATCATGACTAAATTAACTTCACGTCAAGTGAAGCAGCTCAAATCAGAGGCACATCACCTGAATCCGATTTTCCAGGTTGGAAAGAACGGAATTAACGACAATTTCATAGAACAAATCAGTGATGTTTTGGAGAAGAGGGAACTCATAAAAATTTCAATACTGCAGAACTGCCTTGAAGATAAAGAGGATATAGCCGAACAAATCAGCACTTCAACAAACAGTAATGTGGTGACGATAATCGGTAATACGATTATCCTGTACAAGGAGTCCGATAACAGTAAAAAGATTGAACTTGTATGAAAATAGCTATCTTTGGCGGCAGTTTTGACCCTGTTCATATTGGACATGTCCATGCGGTAATTGAAGCTAAAATGGCATTGGACCTGGATAAGATTATATTCATACCTGCGAAACAGGCCCCTCTAAAAACGACTTCTCCGACAGAGGACAGTCATCGATTGAAAATGCTGCAGCTTGCGGTCCGGGAATATGATTTCATAGAAATCGATAATTTTGAACTGGGGCAGGATGGGGTCAGTTATACGTATGAAACAGCAAAGTATCTGACTGGAAAATACCCGGACGATGAAATTTATTTCCTTATGGGAATGGATCAGTATAATAATTTTGAAAAATGGAATCATAAAGACGAATTACTGAATATGATGAAATTTGCAGTCATGGGCCGCGCTGCCGGTGATATGAATATCGAACAGCCATTCGTTCCTGTCCATCAGCCTGTCGTTGAAGTGTCTTCAACGACAATACGTGAACGTGTCGCCAAAGGTGATATAGTACGGCACCAATTGAATACTGCCGTTTACGAGTATATAAAGGAGCAGGGATTGTATGAAGCATAAAGATGCACAGGAAATCGTAAAAGAAAAATTACCGGAAAAACGATATAAACATTCCAAACGTGTTGCAGAAACCGCTGTAGAAATGGCTAAAATCTTTGAAGCTGATGTAGATAAATGCTATTTGGCGGGCATACTCCATGATTATTCAAAATACGATGAGCTCAGTGAGATGTATCAGTGTGTAACGCAGTATAAGCTGGACCCGAATCTTCTGAGTTTCAAATCTGAAGTTCTGCACGGTCCTGTGGCCGCAGTAAAGATGAGAGAAGAGTTCCGGATAGATGATGAAGAGATTTATCAGGCGATCATGAATCACACATCCGGCAGAAGCCATATGACATTGATTGAGAAAATCATTTTCACAGCGGACTATATAGAACCGAAACGCACTCAGCCGGGTGTGGATTATATCAGGGATATTGTTTTTGAAGAACAGAATTTAGATTTTGCAGTTTACGAAATAACGAAATCCAATATACTGCATCTGGTATCTAAAGACCGTTCGATTTATCCAAGAACATTAGATTGCTTAAACTATTACAATATGGTTAAGGAGTGACAAAATGAAAAGTGAACAACTGGTCCAATTAATGATTGAAGCATGTGATGATAAACGTGCTGAAGATATAATGAAATTCGATGTAACCGGCACAAGCAGTGTGACCGATTATTATATTATCTGCCATGGTACTTCCGACAGGCAGGTTCAGGCAATTGCCGATGAAGTAAAAGAAGTTTCCAGGAACAACAGCATTGAAGCGGTTGTCGAAGGATACAGGGAGGCAAAATGGATCTTATGTGACGTGAATAATGTGGTTGTTCACGTATTCCATAAACCTGAGCGTGAATATTATAATCTGGAACGCCTCTTTAAAAATGGTGAGCATGTTGAGGTCTGATTCAGTCTATAAGCAGTTCAGCAAGTATTATGATGAGCTGACATATGATATGCCGCATGAGCTCTGGCTCGATATCATCCATCAATATAAGGGAGGCAGAAATTCTGTTCTCGATATTGGCTGCGGTACGGGTAATTTAACACGTCTCCTGGATTTTGATGAAGTATATGGATTTGATCAGTCTGAACTGATGCTTGATGAAGCCAGGGGAAAAGGGCCGGGAACTATCAATTATTTTACCGGTGATATGAGAGACTTCGAACTGGAACGCGGTTTTGATGTGATTTGTGCAACAGTGGATGTATTGAATTACTGCAAAGATCCTGAGGAAGTAATGCAGGTGTTTGAACAGGTGAAGAACCATTTGAATGAAGACGGCGTCTTCATTTTCGATATACACAGTGTATTTAAAATGGAAAACGACCTGAATGATGTCACTTACAGTGATGAAACTGAGCATATCACCTATATTTGGCATGCAATTGCCGGCGAGGTGCCGCTATCGGTCATCCATGACCTGACATTCTTCGTGCAGGATGAGGAAAGCCGTGAAAAATACAGACGTTTTACTGAAACACACATCCAGAGGACATACAAACATAAAGATATGCTGAAGATGATTGACGATGCCGGATTATCGGTCGATTTGGCATTCAGTGATTTTGATTTGGAAAATCCAGTGACAGATGTTTGTGAACGAATATTTTATGTAGTCAAAAAAGCTTTGTAGCCGCTTGGTTGCAAAGTTTTTTTGAGTTTTTTTATTTACTTGAAGAAGAAAAAAATCAAAATGGCCTTTTTTACCTATATATAGATAAAGACCTTTTTAAGGAGGTAGATTATGGACATTAAAGATTTATGGAATCGGTATAACGTTTATATCGCTGGTGGATTATTTTTGGTCGTTGTCGTTGTCGTGGCAGTGATGATTTTTCCGAAAGAAAGCCGGGTTGAAGTGATTGACCCTCTTCCGGTGGCAAATTTGGACGAAGAGAGCGAGGAAATGCCGGCTGTCATTGAGAATACGCATATTTTCGTTGAAGTAAAAGGAGCGGTCAAATATCCGGGTGTTTTTGAAATGCCGGCAGATGCCCGCGTTAAAAATGTGCTTGAAATGGCCCAGGTAGAGCCTTCTGCCGATCTTTTGAGTGTGAACCAGTCGCTGAAGCTGATCGATGAAATGGTGATCTATATACCAAGGGAAGGGGAGATGGCTGAATTCAATCCATCCGCCGACTACGACCAGGCTTCCGAATCTGATTCAGAAACTGAAAACAGTGTCGTCAACATCAATACTGCCGGTGTCCCGGAACTTACGACGCTAAATGGAATCGGGGAGAAAAAAGCACAGCTCATTATCGACTATCGTGAAGAGAATGGTTTGTTTATGAAGGAAGAAGACCTGATGAACATCCCGGGTATCGGAGAAAAAACATTTGAAAGTCTAAAACCGTATATTACAATAGATTAAAAGAGAAGAGAGGGATAATTTTGAGAATCGATTGGCATGAATATTTTTTGGCACAAAGTCATCTGCTGAGTCTCCGGTCCACCTGTGAAAGGCTTAAAGTGGGTGCGACAATCGTTAAGGATAACCGCGTCATTGCTGGTGGATATAATGGCTCTGTTTCAGGCGAAGATCATTGCATTGATGTTGGCTGTCTTTTAGAAGGCGGCCATTGCATCCGTACGATACATGCTGAGATCAATGCACTGCTCCAATGCTCCAAGTTTGGTGTGTCTACAGAAGGGGCGAGTGTCTATGTCACGCATTTTCCATGCGTACACTGTACGAAATCACTCATTCAGGCAGGAATCAGCAATATATACTATGCAGTGGACTACAAAAACCATGAATATGCTCTGAAACTGCTGGATAAGACGGGTGTTCATTACGAGCGCATCGATTTTGATAATGAGCGTGTGGCTCATTATTTTGAGAAAATCGTATGATTGTCTTTTTAATACTTTTAAGCATCATGAATGGCTATATCACTCTGGGATCCCCGTTACTGGGGATCTTTTTTATATTGGTGACCGGTTTAATTGCCTGGAGGAAATTTCACTCGGTCATCTTTATGGTATGTTTATCGTTATTGACAGCCCTTACCATCGCGGCTGCCTTTTTATTGCCTGAAAGTATTGAAGAAGAAAAGATCGATCTCATTACAGTATCCGGATATAAATACTATAAAGATGGTATTGCGCATATTGTAACGCATGAAGACAGAACCTATGATATGTTTCTAAACAACTCATCAAAGATTCCGATCGGTAAGATATGCAAAGATATTTTTGAAGTCACTGTACCGGGGGAAGAACGGAATTTTATAAAGAAAAATGACCGTCTGAACTTAAAGGTGAATGGTATTGACGGGCGCATCTATCATGATTCGATTGATATGGACTCATGTACCGACGGCGATTTCGATTTCAGTATGCATCTTTCAGACATAAGGGATAAATACATCAGCAGGATGCTTTCAAAATCCAGTTTCGATTACACATATGATATATTGACGCTTTCCATCGGTAATAAATCCTATATTTCTTCAGAATTCTTTGATGCATTGCAAAAACTCGGCATATATCATCTGTACGTTATTTCGGGGACCCATGTAGCGTTCGTCAGCGGTATATTATTCTTTACTCTAAAGAGGATGAGGTTTACCATCAATGTGATAAAAATGATGATGATTGTTTGTCTGCTTCTATTTCTGTCATTAAACTTCTTCAGTCCAAGTGTCTTCAGGGCGGTGTTAATGGCGATTCTGCTTATTGTTACCTCTTTTTTCAGACAAAAGCCTTATTTGACAGTCATATCTCTCACAGCAATCTTCCAAATACTATATAATCCGTGGGTGATGTACCATGCCGGCTTCCAATTATCTTATATCACGACTTATTTAATCATCCTGAGCAGAACATATTGGCAGGACAGGGGCCCTTTTATCCAGTTGATGGGCATAACAGCGATTGCGGAAGTGTCTACGCTTACGATTGTCCTGCAGCAATTTAATGAAATCAGCATAAGCGGAATTATTATGAACTTTTTCTTTGTACCTTTGTTTTCATTTATAATTTTCCCAATGGTGATTATTTATAATTTTATGGTTTTCACCGTATTTCCGGTATTTGCAGACGAAATATATCATTTTGTATTTACGTTATTAAAAGATCTGATTTTTATTTTGGCTGATGGAATCAAGCACCGTTTCTCCGTAAAAAGCCCAAATGCTTTGTGGCTTATTCTATTGATCATTTTGTCCTACATGATCATAAAGGAAATCTGCCTCGGTAATTTTAAGAGAACCACATTTTATTCTGCAGCTTTTATCTTATGTATGCTTTTGCTTAATAAACTCTCGTGGTTTGATTATACTGTGACAATGGTGGATGTAGGGCAGGGAGACGCATTTATAGTGGAAGATCATAAAAATAATGCGGTTGTACTGATAGATACAGGTGGGAAGTTTTATCCGGAGGAGAGCCAGTACCGTCTGTCTGATAAAACGGTCCTCCCATATTTAAAAGAATCAGGCGTCGACCGGATAGACATGATGATCCTGTCCCATATGGATTTGGATCATACCGGGGAAGCGGATTATATTTTGCAGAAAAAGCAGGTCGATTATATTTATGTGAATCCATCAGACCCCGCATTCAGTGAGTGGTACCAATCGGATGTGCCTGAAAGTTTTGACGGTCAATTCATCAATGCAATGGATACTCGGACAATCGATATAGGAGATATGCAAATCACAAAGTTATTTCCTCTGAAACCGGTGGCAGGTGAAGATTCCAATCAGCATTCTTTAGTTGTGATGATGCATGCGGGGCAGTTCAGCTTTTTATTCACCGGTGATATTGATGTGGACATAGAAAATGAATTAATCGATACTTATGGTCAAATAGAGACAGATATACTAAAATTAGCACACCATGGTTCAAATACATCAACCGGGGAAGCATTCGTTGAAAATACATCGTTCAAGTACGCCCTTGTGTCTGCCGGAGTCAACAATAGGTATGGTCATCCTCATCCTGAAGTCGTGCAGCGGGTAGACAGTGTGCAGGTGTTTGATACGTCCAGGCATGGTATGGTGCGCTTTCATATAAAGGGCAGGAAAATGTGTGTCGAAACCAAACTGCAGCCCGGTTTAAATCACTGCATAAAAAAAGAGCTGAATTAACAGCTCTTTTAAAAGATGTTACATATCTGCAACGATTTGGAAAATCTGTGCAATAATGTAGATTACAGAAAGACCGGCAAATCCCACAACAAATGCAAGACCGGAATCAATAATATCATTATTCTTGGACTGTACATGTTTTTCGAATTTATTCATGAGATAACCTCCTAAACAAGTCAATTACAGTATAGGATATTTCAGATGAAAAAGCTATAATAGATTTAGAAATAATATAGGAGTGACTTAATTTTGGAACGATTACAGCTGATATATGGTACGAATACCATGCGCATGACTGAGATGGCAAAAGAGCTGGCCAGTTCATTTTTGGAAGAACTTGATGAGTTCAGCCTAGTTACTCTGAATTATAAAGAGACATCAATTGAAACAATTGTAGAAGAAGCGCAGACATTGCCGTTTCTATCAGATCGGAAAGCGGTCATCGTGAACGATGCGTTTTCTTTCACCGGTGCCAAAGTGAAATCTGAAGTGATTCACGATATTGATCGGCTGGTCGACTACCTGACCCATAAAAATGACGACACGTTACTTATTTTTAAAGTGTTCAACGAACAACTCGATAATCGTAAAAAAATCACAAAAATTATGAAGCAAAAAGGCAAAGTAACGGAAGTTGCCGAAATGAATGAACAAGAAATCCGCCAATACTTATCAGGGTTGCTGTCTGAAAACGGAGTAGCAATGGATAAGGAAGCAATAAATGCTTTTATTAACAGAACCGGTATTAATTATGAAACAGTGACGAATGAGATTCATAAATTGATGTTGTATGCCGACGCTGGCATCAGTGCAGAAGATGTCGAATCAGTGGTCAGTGTCAGCCTGGAACAGAATATATTTAAACTGACAGATCTGATTCTTTCAGGGAAGAAGGCACAGGCGGTCAAACTGCTCAGAGAACTGATTTTACAAAAGCAAGAGCCAATGCAGCTTCTGCACCTGATCATCGGTCAGTTCAGATTGCTGTATCAGGTGAAATTGCTGTTATCACAAGGATATCAGGCTGACAACATTGCCAAATCACTCAAAGTGCATCCCTACCGGATAAAGCTTGCGAGCCGTGATGTGGGTAAATACAATCAGAAGGTTTTGGAAAGTAAAATGGTAATGTGCAGGAATATAGATTACAAATTCAAATCGAGTTATCTGGACAGGGAAACGTTGTTTGAATTGTTCGTTCTGGAAATTTAAAAAAACCGGTGCCCAAAATATATTGGGCACCGGTTTAATGGTTTTCTGGTAAAAGAAAAAACCTTCATAAGTGAAGGTTTTATTTAGCCATTAATCTTGATTTCACACGTGCAGCTTTGTTAGTGTGAACTAAGTTTTTCTTGGCTGCTTTATCAACATGTTTAACTGCTTCTGATACAAGAGCATCAACGTTTTCTGCATTGTTTTCTTTAGCAGTTGTTGCGCGCTTAACTGCAGTACGCATTTCATTCTTTTGGGCAATGTTCTGATCATGAGCCGCTTCGCTTGTTTTTACTCGTTTGATTGCTGATTTAATATTAGGCATAGCATTCACCTCCGTCTCGGACTTGTACAACTTTAATTGCAACAAAAGTTATTTTATCAAAAGTAAGGACTATATGCAATATAAATGGGAAAATGAATTGAAGAAAAAATTGATTGTTGTTATAATACAAACATTGTTATTAAGAGAAAGTTGGAAGATATATGAATGATCAAGAGCGTATTGAACGACAGGAAAAGATTAGAAATTTTTCAATCATTGCGCATATCGACCACGGTAAATCCACTTTGGCTGACCGTATACTGGAAAATACGCAGTCGGTCGCTTCAAGAGAGATGAAAGCCCAGCTTTTAGACTCCATGGATTTAGAGCGTGAGCGCGGTATCACAATCAAGCTGAATGCCGTTCAGTTAAAATATACAGCAAAGAATGGCGAAGACTATATTTTTCATCTTATAGACACTCCGGGTCACGTAGACTTTACATACGAGGTTTCCCGTTCACTTGCTGCCTGCGAAGGCGCGATACTGGTAGTCGATGCTGCACAGGGGATTGAAGCACAGACTCTGGCAAACGTTTACCTTGCACTGGATAATGAGCTGGAGCTTATTCCGGTAATCAACAAAATAGACCTGCCTGCTGCAGATCCGGAACGGATTGCACAGGAAGTGGAAGATGTCATCGGTCTGCCGAAGGAAGATTCGATTCTGGCATCTGCCAAAGCGAACATCGGCATCGAAGAGATTCTGGAGAGTATTGTGGAGACAGTGCCGCCTCCATCCGGAGATCCTTCAGCACCGCTGAAAGCTTTAATTTTCGACTCTGTTTATGACCCGTACAGAGGTGTTATTTCTTCCATAAGAATTATGGAAGGGACAGTTAAAGCCGGAGATAAAATCAAAATGATGTCGACTGGCAAGGAATTTGAGGTTGCTGAAGTCGGCATCAACACACCGAAGCCGCTGCCTGCAAAAGAACTGACAGTGGGCGATGTCGGCTACTTGGCTGCATCCATTAAGAATGTAGGGGACTCTAGTGTCGGGGATACGATAACGCTTGCCGACAATCCGGCTGAAACGCCGCTGCAAGGTTACAAAAAGATGAACCCGATGGTGTTCTGCGGTATGTATCCGATTGAATCCAATAAATATAACGACCTCCGTGAAGCTTTGGAGAAATTAGAACTAAACGATTCTTCACTTGAATATGAAGCGGAAACTTCCCAGGCACTGGGCTTTGGTTTCCGCACAGGGTTTTTAGGATTGCTCCATATGGAAATTGTCCAGGAACGTATCGAAAGAGAGTTCGGTATCGAACTTATCGCTACAGCACCTTCAGTTATATATGATGTCCATCTGACGGACGGTTCAAAAATTGTTGTGGATAATCCGGCACAGATGCCGGATCCGCAAAAAGTGGAACGCATAGAAGAGCCTTATGTCAAATCAACAATTATGGTTCCAAACGATTACGTTGGTTCAGTGATGGAACTATGCCAGAGAAAACGCGGCAATTTCATTACGATGGATTACCTTGATGACATTCGTGTGAATATTATTTATGAAATTCCGTTATCTGAAATTGTATTCGACTTCTTTGACCAGCTGAAGTCCCAGACTAAGGGATACGCATCATTTGATTATGAATTAATCGGATATAAGGAAAGCAAACTTGTCAAGATGGATATTCTATTGAACAATGAGACAGTGGATGCACTGAGCTTTATCGTCCACCGTGATTTTGCATACGAACGCGGTAAATTCATAGTAGAAAAGCTTAAGACACTCATTCCGCGCCAGCAGTTCGAAGTACCTATCCAGGCTGCAATCGGACAAAAAATCATTTCCCGTACCAATATTAAATCGATGGGTAAAAACGTCCTGTCCAAATGTTACGGCGGAGACATCAGCCGTAAACGTAAACTGCTCGAGAAACAAAAAGAAGGTAAGAAAAAAATGAAGTCGGTCGGCAATGTGGAAATTCCACAGGAAGCATTCCTGGCTGTCTTGAAAATGGATGAAGAGTAACAGCCACTGGTTCAGTGGCTTTTCCTTTTGATTGGAGTGAAATTGATGGCTGAAAGTATGTATATCCATATACCATTCTGCAACCGGATTTGTACGTATTGTGATTTCAATAAAGTACTGATTGATAACCAGCCGGTAGATGCTTATGTAGATGCATTGATTAAAGAAATGAAGATGATAGCGCCACAAAAACTGCGCACGATTTTTGTCGGCGGCGGAACGCCCACTGCGCTCGATGAAGCACAGCTTGAGAAACTGCTTATTGAAATCAATAACAGGTTTACAGTAACTGAAGAATTCAGTTTTGAGGCAAATCCGGATGAGCTGACAATTTCAAAACTGGATCTGCTCCATAAATACGGAGTGAACAGAATCAGTCTCGGGGTACAGACATTTAACAATGAATTGTTGAAAGTCCTTGGCCGATCGCATGATTATGACGATATATTCAGAGCGATTAACCATTTGGAAGAAATCGGATTGAATAATTATTCCATAGATCTGATGTATAACCTGCCGGGTGAAACCATGCAGGATATCGAAGATAGCCTGAGATATATCTCTGAGCTGAAGCCGAAACACATTTCCTGGTATTCATTGATCATTGAACCCCATACTGTTTTCTATAACCGCATCAGAAAAGGGGAGATGAAAGTGGATGACGACGAAATGGAAGGCGAGAAGTATATGCATATCATCGATGAATTGGACAAACTCGGATATCCACAATACGAAATATCCAACTTCTCCAATCCCGAATATGAATCGGAACACAATAAGACATATTGGAAAAATGATGAATACTTTGGCCTTGGAGCGGGAAGTCACGGTTATATTGGCGGCAGAAGATATTACAATATCAAGCCGGTCAACCATTACATCAAATCGATGGAAGAAAAAGGTTCGGTTGTTAAAGAAACACTGGAACTCACATTGAAGGAGCAGATGGAAGAGGAGATGTTTCTCGGACTTCGTATGAATCGCGGTGTTGATATCAGGCGGTTCGAAGAAAAATATGGCAGGAGCATAGATTCTGTTTACGGAAAAATCATTGATGAAGAAATTGCCAAAGGCAATCTTGCTGAAAATGAACGGTATGTTTATTTGACCGAGGCGGGAAGACTGGTCGGCAACAGTGTCTTCATCGGATTTTTGGACTAATTCAATATAAACAAACTTATGGATTGACATACTTTGACCAATTTGATAAATTAATATTGGCACTTAAGGATATGGAGTGCTAATGAGGTGATGTCAATGTTAACAACCAGGCAGAAAATCATCCTTTATTCTATAGTGGATGATTTTTTGAATGTTACGATGCCGATTAGCTCTAAACACCTGATTGACAAGTATAACCTTGACATATCATCAGCAACCGTAAGGAATGAAATGGCAAAGTTGGAAGCTCACGGTTATTTGACAAAACCGCATACTTCCTCCGGCCGCATCCCTTCCAGGAAAGCACTGAGACATTATATCGAAATGCTGACCGACAAATTGGGGCAGGAGTATAAGGCACCTGACTTAAGGCTCAGCCCCCAGGTTGTTTATGATATGGAGCACGATGAGATGAGTCAGGCACTTGCTGATTTTTTCAGCGGAATGACAAGTTATCTGGCTCAGGTTTCTATGTCTGAGGAAGACGAGCTGGTGAAAGGACTTTACCTTACACCCATAACAACTTCAACTTTACTTGTCATTATCGTCCTTGAATCGGGCACCATTAAAAAAATCCCGATAAAAATGAGTGAGGAAATCACTATTACGGACCTTGAAAAGCTAGGGAATGAATTGAATTCGATTGTCGTGAACCAGCCATTCAGTAAACTGGCATTTAAAATGAGTGCCATGGCTTCAGACAATCGGATCGGTGTCCTGATGACAAGTATCATTGATGGGGTTTCAGATGGAATCAATGAACATAAGTTGATCAGTGGTCGTTCAGGCTTCAATCATTTGATTCATCAGATAAACAAAGACGCGAGCACCCTGCAATTTCTATATAATGATATGGAATCAGATCAGTTGAATAAACTCATTGATCTGAATACAATTGACGGTGTTGATGTGTACTTTGGAGATGAACTTAATAGGAATTATGATTCAATATCAGTAATTACCACGAACTTTGACATTTTTGGTCGAAGGGCAAATCTGATGATTATTGGTCCCGAAATTATGAGTTACAAAGAAGTCATAAGGCTGTTGTACTCATTCAGGAACCAGGAACGTGAAAGGGAGTGACTGCAGTGGCAGACAAGGAAAAAAATGAAGAAGTAATCCAGGAAGAAGAACTGACTCCTGATGAAGAGGTTAATGCGCAATCCGGGGAAACAGAAGAAAACCCGGAAGAAGCAACTCTGGAAGTTGATCCTAAAGATGCGGAAATCGAATCTCTCAAACAGCAGGTGGAAGCAGAAGAAAATAAGTATTTGAAACTTTACGCCGAGCTGGAAAATTACAAGCGCAGAACGAAACAGGAAATTGAGTTGAACAACAAGTATAAAGATCAGAACATTGCAGAAAGTCTTCTGCCGATACTTGATAACCTTGAGAGAGCGCTTAAGATCGAAGGCGAGACTGAGGCGTTTAAATCTCTCGCTAAAGGTGTGGAAATGGTCTACAATGACCTGGTTAACATCATGATGAGCCATGACGTTAATGAAATCAAATCAACAGGAGAAGTATTTGACCCGAACTATCACCAGGCGGTGATGACGGAGCCGACAGACGGCGAGCCGGGAATCATCATTGAAGAGTTTCAGAAAGGGTATACGCTGAAAGACCGCGTTATCCGCGCGAGCATGGTTAAAGTAAGTGAATAATTTTTATTTATACAGCTAATTGATCTAATTTATAGGAGGAATTTTTTATGAGCAAAGTAATAGGTATTGACCTCGGTACTACAAACTCAGTTGTATCTGTACTGGAAGGCGGAGAACCAAAAGTTATCCAAAACCCTGAAGGCAACCGTACAACGCCATCCGTAGTATCCTTTAAAAATGGAGAAAAACAAGTGGGTGAAGTAGCGAAGCGTCAAGCGATTACCAACCCTAACACAATCATGTCCATCAAAAGACACATGGGTACTGATCATAAGGAAGAAATCGAAGGCAAGGAATATACGCCACAGGAAATTTCTGCAATGATTCTTCAAAACCTGAAAGAAACTGCAGAAAGTTACCTCGGCGAAAATGTTTCAAAAGCAGTTGTTACCGTTCCTGCATATTTCAATGACTCAGAAAGACAGGCGACTAAAGACGCCGGCCGTATCGCTGGACTTGAAGTGGAGCGTATCATCAACGAACCGACTGCAGCAGCGCTCGCTTACGGTTTGGACAACAAAGAATCAGAAGAAAAAGTACTTGTATTCGACCTTGGCGGCGGTACATTTGACGTGTCTATACTTGAACTGGGAGACGGTGTATTCGAAGTACTCTCTACAGCAGGTGACAACAGATTGGGCGGGGACGATTTTGATGACGTAATCATCGATTTCCTCGTTGAAACTTTCCAAAAAGAAAATGGTATCGATCTTTCCAAAGATAAAATGGCGATGCAACGTCTGAAAGATGCTGCTGAAAAAGCGAAAAAAGACCTTTCAGGTGTATCTACAACACAAGTTTCCCTGCCATTCATCTCTGCAGGTGAAGCGGGTCCATTGCACTTGGAAACTACACTTTCCCGTGCAAAATTCGAAGAGCTTGCTCGTAAGCTTGTAGAACGCACTATGGGGCCTACACGCCAGGCAATCAAAGATGCCGGCATTGACAGAAATGAAATCGATGAAGTAATCCTTGTCGGTGGTTCTACACGTATCCCGGCTGTACAGGAAGCAATCAAAAAAGAAGTGGGCAAAGACCCTAACAAGAGTGTCAACCCTGATGAAGTCGTGGCAATGGGTGCTGCAATCCAGGCCGGAGTGCTCTCCGGTGACGTCCAGGATGTAGTCCTTCTTGACGTAACGCCACTTTCACTTGGTATTGAAACGATGGGCGGTGTTTCCACGGTTCTTATCGAAAGGAATACAACAATCCCTACAAGCAAGTCACAGGTGTTCTCAACAGCATCTGATAATCAGCCGGCCGTTGATATCCACGTGCTCCAGGGTGAACGCCCGATGGCTCAGGACAACAAAACACTTGGTCGTTTCCAGCTTACAGATATTCCGCCAGCACCGAGAGGCGTGCCTCAAATCGAAGTGACATTTGATATCGACAAAAACGGTATCGTAAACGTTACTGCAAAAGATCAGGGTACTGGAAAAGAACAGAAAATTACAATTGAGTCCAGCTCAAACCTTTCTGATGATGATATCGACAGAATGGTGAAAGAAGCGGAAGAGAATGCTGAAGCGGATAAATCACGCCGTGAAGAAGTAGATCTGCGCAACGAAGCTGAACAACTTGCATTTACTACAGATAAAACAATCGAAGACCTTGGCGATAAAGTGGAGGCTGATGAGAAAGAAAAAGCTGAAGCTGCCAAAGAAGAGCTCAATAAAGCACTTGAAGGTTCCGACCTGGAAGAAATCAAGTCTAAAAAAGAAGCGCTTGAGGAAATTGTACAAGGCATGTCCATGAAACTTTATGAGCAAATGGCGCAGGAACAACAAGCACAGCAAGGTGCAGAGGGTACGGAAGGCGATGCACAGTCTGAAGACGATGTTGTCGATGCTGATTTCAAAGAAGTGGACGAAGACGATAAGAAATAATATATGATATTGAATGATGAATGAAGAAAGTCAAAGCCAACAGCATTGGCTTTGACTTTTTTAAATGATATAGTAAATAAGTTGGAGGCGATTAAATGGCGAAAAAAGACTACTATGATGTACTTGGAGTGGATAAGAATGCCTCTAAAGATGAGATTAAAAAAGCATATCGGAAACTCTCCAAAAAATATCATCCGGATATAAATAAAGAAGAAGGCTCAGATCAAAAATTCAAGGAAGTATCTGAAGCATACGAAGCATTGAGTGATGAGAACAAACGTGCGCAATATGACCGTTTTGGACATGAAGGTATGAATCAGCAGTTCGGCGGAGGCGGAGGCGGATTCTCCGGTTCAGGCGGCTTCGGCGGCTTTGAAGATATATTCAGCTCATTCTTCGGCGGTGGTGGCAGAATGGATCCCAATGCCCCAAGAAAAGGTGATGATCTTCAGTATACAATGACCGTCTCATTTGATGAAGCTGTATTCGGTGTAACTAAGACGATCACAATCAAAAAAGAAGTTACCTGCGAAACATGTGACGGGAAGGGTGCCAAACCGGGCACTTCCAAAACAACTTGTAAGATGTGTTCGGGTGCAGGCCGTGTAGCTGTAGAACAGAACACGCCATTCGGCAGAATCCAGACAGAACGTACATGCCCGACTTGTAATGGCACAGGTGAAGAAATCGAAGATCCATGCAACAACTGTAAAGGCGCAGGGACAGTAACCGAAGACGTAAAGATTGAAGTGACAGTTCCTGAAGGTGTGGATAACGGCCAGCAGATCCGTCTGCAGGGAAAAGGTGAACCCGGTGTGAACGGCGGTCCTGCAGGGGACCTGTATATCGTATTCCGAGTTAGGCCGGATACAAGATTTACACGTGATGGAGACGACATTCACTACGAATTGCCGATTTCATTCGCTCAGGCAGCGCTTGGTGACGAGGTGAAAGTACCAACGATCAATTCCGAAGTGGTGCTTACGATTCCTTCCGGGACACAATCCGGCAAACGTTTCCGACTGAAAGAAAAAGGTGTTAAAAATGTTCATGGTTATGGCTATGGTGACCAGTTTGTTACAATTAAAGTCGTAACACCTACCAAGCTCTCGGATAAAGAAGTGGATATCTTTAGACAGTTGGCAGAGCATGGCGGGGAAGAAATTAATGAGCAAAATGAAAATTTCTTCGATAAAACGAGAAGATTTTTTAAGGGTGACTAATTATGAAATGGCACGAAGTTTCTATTAGCACGACCAAAAGTAATGAGGATGCTTTTTCTTTATTCCTGAATGAAATTGCCAAGGGTATATCCGTCGAGCATTCATTGGAGCTATTAAAAAAAGATGTAGAAGATTTTGATGACAAATACCGTCTGGACGCGTCAATGCTTCCGGAACGGGATATTCGTATCCTGGTCTACTTTGACGAGACGGAAGACATTGAAGATAAGCTGGGTAAAATCGACACTTTCATAGAAGGTGCTGAATTGGACCAAAAAGGTGATATTCAGGTCGAAAGAAAAACGATTGATGAAGAAGACTGGGAAAACGAATGGAAAAAATATTTTCACAGCTTCAGAGTCTCGGAGAACTTTGTCATCGTACCGTCATGGGAAATCGATGATTATGAATTCGAAAAGAGTGACAAGCTGATAAAACTGGATCCGGGTATGGCATTCGGTACTGGAGACCATCCGACAACGAGCATGTGTCTGAAGTTTATCGAACGTATTGTTGAGCCAAAACACAAAATCATTGATGTGGGTACAGGTTCAGGTATTTTGACAATCGGTGCCCATTTAATGGGTGCTAGAGACCTGAAAGCCACGGATATAGATGAGTTATCTTTAAAAGTTGCCAGGGAAAACTTCGAATTGAATGAATGTGCATCTGATGTGACAGTTGAAACAGGGGACCTCCTCACTACTGAAGATGACCAGTATGATATAGTGATTGCGAATATTCTGGCGCACATCATTGACCAAATGATCGATGATGCTTTTGAAACGTTGAAATTTGGCGGGGTCTTCATTGCTTCCGGTATTATTACTAAACGCCGTGATGATATTATCCAACATATGGAAAAAACAGGATTCGACATTGTCGAAGTACTTGAAGATAACGGCTGGGTAAGTATCATGGCTAAAAAGGCGTGATGATATGCAAAGGTATTTTACTGAAGAAACACTTATTGCAGGTGAGGTGTACGTCTCAGGATCAGATACACATCACATGAAGAATGTCATGCGCTTCCGTGAGGGGCAGGCATTTCATATGGTGGACAGGACGCGCACAGCATTTCTTTGTGAAGTAGTGGATGTCGATGATTCGGTTCATTTCAAAGTGATGTCTAAAATAGATGAATCTCCTGAGCTCCCTGTGGAAATATCTGTTTTCTGCCCATTGTTGAAGGGGGAGAAATTCGAGTGGATGATTCAAAAATCAACTGAGCTCGGTGCATTTGATTTTAATATTTTTGATGCTGAGCGGAGCGTGGTAAAACTCGATGAGAAAAAGCGTTCAAAGCGTCTGACGCGGTATGAGAAAGTGATTAAAGAAGCGGGAGAGCAAAGCCGTCGTAATCTAATTCCCGAAATTCATTTTGCAGGCACTTTGAAAGATATAGATTTCAATGCATTCGATGCAGTGCTTTTTGCTTACGAAGGCAATGTCAACAAGCCGGCTGCAAGCATGAATCAAGTCCTGGAAACCTTAAAAAAGAATAGTAGAATCGCTTTTGTATTTGGCCCGGAAGGCGGATTCAGTGATGTTGAGACCGATCTTATGGATGCGTATCATTCCGTCCGTCTGGGTGCCCGTATACTTCGTGCTGAAACTGCACCCCTGTATGCCTTAGCGGCAATAAGCTATAGATTTGAACAGCCCGCCACTCGTTGAAGAATGAGGCGGGCTGTGCTATTATGTTCAGAAGATGAAATCATCAAATATATTAGGAAAGATCTGATTATATGAATGAAAAAACGATCGCATTTCACACTTTAGGTTGTAAAGTGAATCATTATGAGACAGAGGCAATGTGGCAGATTTTCAAGGATGATGGATACAGCCGTGTTGATTTTGATCAAAATGCGGATGTTTTTGTTATCAATACCTGTACAGTTACAAACACGGGTGATAAAAAAAGCAGGCAGGTTATAAGACGTGCCATCAGAAAAAATCCGGACGCAGTCGTCTGTGTGACAGGATGCTATGCCCAAACAGCGCCTAAAGATATTATGGATATACCGGGTGTGGACATTATCATTGGTACAGAGGACCGTGATAAGCTTCTGGGTTATGTTAACCAATATCATCAGGAACGTCAGCCAATCAATGGAGTAAAAAATATTATGAAAAAGCGTACATATGAAGAAATGGATGTACCTTATTTCACAGACCGTACACGGGCAACACTTAAAATCCAGGAAGGGTGCAATAATTTCTGTACATTCTGCATCATTCCTTGGGCACGTGGATTAATGCGCTCACGCGATCCTGAAAAGGTAGTCGAGCAGGCACAGCAATTAGTCGATCAAGGATATAAGGAGATCGTTCTTACAGGAATCCATACCGGTGGTTACGGGGAAGATTTAAAAGATTATAATCTTGCACAGTTGCTTCGTGACCTTGAAGAAGTGGACGGTTTAAACCGCTTGAGAATTTCAAGTATTGAGGCGAGCCAGCTGACTGATGAAGTGATTGATGTAATCAACGATTCGAATAAAATTGTCCGTCACCTGCACATCCCGATCCAATCAGGCAGTGATACAGTATTGAAACGTATGCGCAGAAAGTATACGATGGAATTCTTTGAATCCCGTATCATCAAACTTAAAGAGATTATGCCGAATGTTGCGATTACTAGTGATGTTATTGTGGGATTCCCCGGGGAAACTGAAGAAGAATTCATGGAATCTTACGACTTTATCAAAAAGCATCATTTCTCTGAATTGCACGTATTCCCTTATTCCATCCGTACAGGGACACCGGCGGCCAGAATGACTGATCAGGTCGACGAAAATATTAAAAGTGAACGTGTGCATCGTTTAATTGAGCTTTCCAATTCACTTGCAGAAGACTATGCGGAGTTATTTAAAGATGATGTCCTTGAAATTATTCCGGAAGAGGAAAAAGACGGTAAACTCATCGGTCATTCCGATAACTACCTAAAGGTGGAAGTCGAAGGCGATGCCTCACTTACAGGTGAACTTGTAAAAGTCAAAATTACCGAACCGGGATATCCGGTAAGCAAAGGTGAAGTTGTAAAAGTACTTGAAAAACCGATGGTTAAAGCCTATGCATACCTTGAGCGCACAATCTGATGAATGAATAATTATTTTAATGTATAATTGTATTAAAAGGTCTGCAAAAGACCTTTTATTTATGAAAGCGGAGGAATATGTATGGAACTATCTAAATATATCGATCACACACTATTAAAACCGGAAACAACACAGGATCAGATTTTTGAACTGTGTAAAGAAGCGATGGAACATCATTTCTGCAGTGTCTGCATAAGTCCTGTCTGGGTTTCTACAGCCAAAGAAATCTTAAAGGAAAGCGACGTTAAAGTATGTACAGTCATCGGTTTCCCAAGTGGCGCTGTCACTTCGGAAGTGAAAGCATTTGAAACGATGAACGCTATACAAAACGGTGCAGACGAAGTCGATATGGTCATCAATATCGGTGCTTTGAAATCAGGCAATGATGATTATGTATTCAATGACATTAAAGCTGTGTGCGATGCAGCAGGACAGCAGGTAATTGTTAAAGTAATCATTGAAACAGCACTGCTCGACAGTGATGAAATTGTTAGAGCATGCGAAATCAGTAAAAAATGCGGTGCTGATTTTGTCAAGACATCCACAGGTTTCAACGGAGAAGGTGCCAAAGCTGAAGATGTGACACTGATGAGGCTTACTGTCGGTCAAGAAATGGGTGTTAAAGCCAGCGGCGGTGTAAGGTCATATGAAGATGCGAAAGTGATGATTGAAAGCGGAGCGACACGTATCGGCGCTTCCAGCGGAATCGCCATAGTACAAGGCGGAATCAGTGAAAGTGACTATTAATTTAGAGTTGACCATATTTTGTCATTGTATTATAATGTGTGAGTACATAGTATAAATCTATGTAAACCAGAAAGGCTTTTGTTTATTTGGAGGGAGGGAAAACCATGTCTAAAACAGTTGTTAATAAGAACGAACCAATTGAAGACGCGTTGCGCCGTTTCAAGCGTACAGTTTCAAAAAGCGGTACAATCCAGGAAGCTCGTAAAAGAGAATTTTACGAAAAACCAAGTGTAAAACGCAAAAAGAAATCTGAAGCTGCCCGCAAGCGCAAATTCAAGTAATCCGACTCCCTCGGATAAATTCCCATACACAAGACAGCATTTATATGCTGTCTTTTTTTTGTAATAATTTAATTTATGCTGGTATTGATGTATAATGAAAGTAATGGAGGGGATTCTAATGGCGGTTATACAGATATTCATACATACTTTTCTCTTCGGAAGTATTCTGGCTGACTTCAGAGATGTTGTAACCATGCCATGGGTCGCCTTTATTCTATTAGCATTTTTCTTCCTGGGCATGCTCTATCAATTGTTTTCTGAACGTGTTACCTTGATTGGGATTTTATCGATTGCCTCAATAATTATTTTTTATTCCGGCCATTTGCTGATCAGTGATTATAGTGGAATCGCACTGACATTGTTCATAATCGGTACCGTTTTCATCATTGTGGAATTTTTTATTATCGGTGCAATTCTGGGTCTTATCGGCGGCATCATGCTTTTCATCAGTATTTTACTGGTGGGGAATAATATAGCTTTGTTCAGTCTTTTTATGATACTCATTGCTATATTAGCAATCATAGAGTGGGTGATATTTGTGAAATTTAAAAAAAGAAGAATTCCATTTCTCAAAAAGTTTATACTTACTGATGCAACGGATGCCGAGTCTGGCTATACTTCATTCGACGACCGTTCCTACCTTGTCGGTGAACAAGCCATAACAGCAACCGCTTTGAGGCCGTCAGGTATTATCCGTTATGGGAATGAGCGCATTGATGCTGTTGCGGAAGGTTCGTTCATCGAAAGCGGCAAAGACGTAAAAATTATACATGTTGAAGGAACTCGGATAGTTGTACGGCCAGTGGAAGATTAAAATTATATCAAAGGAGAGTTGAGCATGAATTTGTTCTTTATCACAGGATCCGGGCTGATGATTGTTTTCCTAGTCATCATTGCCTTTATCGTCATTTCGTTCTTCCTGTCTTTTGTACCGATTGGTTTATGGATTTCAGCCATCGCTGCAGGAGTCAATGTTGGTATCTTCTCCCTTGTCGGGATGAGATTAAGACGTGTTAAACCAAAACGCGTAATCGAACCAATGATTAAAGCTCATAAAGCAGGGCTTAAAGTTACTACGAATCAGCTTGAGTCACATTTCCTCGCCGGAGGTGATGTAGACCGCGTTGTCGATGCACTGATTGCAGCTCAGCGTGCAGATATCAACCTTACATTTGAAAGATGTGCAGCGATTGACCTTGCCGGCCGTGACGTTCTTGAAGCAGTGCAGATGAGTGTCAATCCAAAAGTCATTGAAACACCGTTCATCAATGGTGTAGCTATGGATGGTATCGAAGTTAAGGCGAAATCACGTATTACAGTACGTGCAAATATTGAGAGATTGGTCGGTGGTGCGGGTGAAGAAACAATTGTTGCCCGTGTCGGTGAAGGTATCGTTTCCACAATCGGTTCTTCAGAAAAACATACTAAGGTTTTAGAAAATCCGGACATGATCTCTCAGACTGTGCTTGCCAAAGGATTGGATTCAGGTACAGCATTTGAAATTCTTTCCATTGATATTGCAGACGTGGACATCGGTAAGAACATTGGTGCCGATCTTCAAACTGAACAAGCTGTTGCAGATAAGAATATTGCGCAGGCAAAAGCTGAAGAGCGTCGCGCAATGGCTGTAGCACAGGAGCAGGAAATGAAAGCCCGCGTAGAGGAAATGAGAGCGAAAGTTGTTGAAGCTGAATCCAAAGTGCCACTAGCATTTGCACATGCACTTGAAAATGGAAATATCGGGGTATCAGACTACTACAACCTGAAGAACGTCGAGGCAGACACTAGTATGAGAGATTCTATCAATAAGATGACAGATCCAAATCGTTACAATGAAGAAGACGAATAGGTTGTGATATCATGGAATTACTGCCTCTTCTTATCTTTTTAGGCGGTATTGTCTATACGGCAATTGCCAGTCAAAAAGACAAGGGTAATAAGGAAAAGAGGAATATAGACCCTGGTAAACTGGGGAATCCTTCTAAATCAAAAAGACAACAACCGAGAGGAAACAATCAGAATTCCGAAAAAGGGTTTTTTGAACAAATCAAAGATGAAGTTGAGCGTTCGTTCGGTGCTTTTGATGAAAAGCCTAATGAACAACGCAGACAGCAAAATCAACAACAGAGACATACTGAAAGTTCTCAGCGGTCAGAAAGATCAAACCAGCAGCGTCCTGAATACCAAAGGACTGAAAGGAACAGTCCACAAAGACCGGTGGCGGATCGTTCGTTTGGCAGATCCCTTGAGGAAAAAGCAAGAGATTCTAAAGCCGGGAAAAAAGCGATGGACTACTATGAAGATAAAGTTCCAACAGACCGTACCAAACACAGGGAGCGTTCTCAAAGAGCGAAGGAATCTGTCTTTGCCGAAGGGTTCAATCGTTCCGAAGCTGAAAAGCGTGTGAAAGGAATCGGGCGCGAGACAGCTGATGAGGATTTATCACGGTCTCCCGGAAAAGCACCTCAAGTGCGTAGAGAGAAGCATGAATCTACACTTGATAAAGGGGATTTTTCATTCGACCGTAAAGCTGTCCTCAATGGAATCATATTTTCTGAAATACTAGGTAAACCTAAATCTAAAAGATAACGCCAGCATATGCTGGCGTTTTTCTTTTGTCTGATGTGATTGATAATGATTAAATATGATTGACTTTGATTGTATTGAAGGTTATATTAAAAATGGTGATGATATGATAACTAATCAGAGATATGAAAAAATCATGGAATACTTAAATAGAAAAGGAACTGGATCAGTTAATGACCTTGTAGGTATCACGAGCAGCAGTACTGCCACAGTACGCCGGGATTTGACATATCTTGAATCAAAGGGGCTGTTAAAAAGGATTCATGGTGGAGCTACTGTCGATCAGATGGAGCAGGAAGAGGATTACAGTGATAAATCTGTAAAAAACCTTTCCAAAAAACTCAAAATCGCTCAAAAAGCTGCAGGGATGATTGAAGACGGGGATACCATATTTGTCGATGCTGGAACAACTACCTATGAAATGATGCCATTTATTAAAGCATCGAGTATCACTGTTGTCACGAATAGTATTACATTAATCGACCAACTCGTCAGAAATGGTCATAATACCTATGTTTTAGGCGGTAAAGTAAAACCGACAACAAAAGCAGTAGTCGGTCATGATGTTGTGGACAAATTGAGAAATCTTACGTTCGATAAATGTTTTGTAGGTGTAAATGCCGTTGACGTGCATCATGGTTTTTCGACGCCTGATGAGGATGAAGCATATATAAAACGAACTGCCATAGTACAGGCGAGACGTGCATTTGTACTTGCAGACAGTTCGAAATTTGATAGAAGTGCATTCGTTAAATTTGCTGATATAGAAGAGGCGTCAATTATTACTGAACCGGCGCAGCATCCTTTTCTGGAGAAAATTAAAAAAAGAACAGACATTATTCGAGGTGATGACAATGATTTATACGGTGACATTTAATCCATCTGTCGACTATGTAGTAAGGCTGGATGAAGTCGAGGTAGGAGGATTGAACCGTACAGGAGACACAGAAAAATATGCCGGCGGTAAAGGTATCAACGTTTCGAGGGTATTGAAAGAACTTGGAACAGATTCTACTGCTTTGGGATTCTGTGGCGGCTTTACAGGCGAATTTATAAAAAGCATTTTGAAATCGCAGGGCATCCCACATGATTTTGTCGAGATTGAAGAGGACACGAGGATTAATATAAAGCTTAAAACTTCTTCGGAAACAGAAATCAATGCCAATGGGCCAAAAATCACAGACAATAATATCGAATCATTGAAGCGGCAATTGCTGGGACTTACAAAAGATGATCACGTGGTATTTGCGGGCACCATCCCTAAAGGGCATGATCTGCTGTATAAGGAACTTGCTCAAATTTTATACGAAAAAAATGTTTCGTTCACCATCGATGCAGAAGGTGAGAAATTGACTTCAACACTGCAGTACAAGCCTTACTTGATAAAACCGAATCTTTTCGAACTTGAAAATATTGTTAATAATAAATTGAACAGTGACAAAGAAATTGTAATTGCCGCAAAAAAACTGCAGGCACAGGGTGCTGAAAACATATTGGTCACTCTAGGTGGTAATGGGGCAATCTTTATAGGTAAGGAAAAACAATTCCGAGTCCCTTCTCCAAAAGGCGCGCTCAGAAATTCTGTCGGTGCCGGGGATTCAACCGTTGCAGGATTTATCAGCAAGCGGGATAAATCGACTGAGGAGCAGATTCGCTACGCTATTGCATGCGGCAGTGCGACGGCATTTAGTGATGATCTTGCCGGGCATGAGGAAATAGAAGCGTTAATCCCTAAAATACAAATCAATCCGATTGAAGAGGTGAGATAATGAGAATAACAGAACTATTAACAACTAACACAATCAACATGAGTGTCAGTGCAACAAATAAGGATGCTGTCATCAGGGAATTGGTCGAAGGACTTTACGAGGCAGACCGCATTACCGACCAAGATAAATTTGAGGCAGCAATTCATAAGAGGGAGTCACAAAGTACTACAGGAGTGGGGGATGGAATTGCGATTCCACATGCCCAGACAGCTGAAGTTAAACAGCCTGCCATTATGTTTGGCAGAAGTAAATCCGGCATTGACTACGCATCTATGGACGGTCATCCTGCATTCTTATTCTTTATGATTGCTGCACCGCAGGGACAGGCAACAACGCATCTGGATGCATTGGCCAAACTCTCTACAATTCTTATGAACGAAGAGGCAAGAGAAAAGTTGATGGCAGCAGAAACCGAAAAAGAGATTATACAGACAATCGATTACTATGATGAATCTGCTTCATCAGCTGAGGATGAAACAACAGTAGAATCTTCGGACAAGCCATTCATTGTCGCTGTCACTGCATGCCCAACGGGTATAGCACATACCTATATGGCGGCTGACTCCATCAAGAAAAAAGCGGGAGAACTCGGCTACGATATCAAGGTGGAAACAAACGGTTCTGCGGGTGTTAAAAATGCTCTGACTGAACAAGACATTGAAAGAGCAGCCGGTGTAATCGTTGCTGCAGATACAAATGTCGAAATGACACGGTTTGACGGTAAAAATGTTGTAGAAGCACCTGTAGCAGATGGAATCAAGCGCCCTGAAGAATTGATTGATCAGTCACTTGATGCTGACAGACCGAAATTTTCTGCCGGGGATAAAAAGAAAAGAGCTGACAGTCAGGAAGGAGCATCAAAAGGGAAATCGTCCATTTATAAACATTTGATGAACGGTGTATCCAACATGCTGCCTTTTGTTGTAGCAGGCGGTATATTAATAGCAATCAGCTTTATGTTCGGTATACATTCAGCCAACCCTGAAAGTGCGGAATACAATCCATTAGCAGAAATGATCAACTTTATCGGATCAAATGCCTTTGAACTTATGATTCCAATACTTGCCGGTTTCATCGCAATGAGTATTGCAGACAGACCAGGTCTGGCACCGGGTATGGTCGGTGGTATTATGGCAGCCTCAATGGGCTCCGGTTTCCTTGGCGGTTTAATCGCCGGTTTCCTGGCAGGTTATTTGATGGTCGGCATTAAGAAAGTGCTTGAAGGCCTGCCACAGGTATTGGATGGATTAAAGCCGGTACTTCTTTATCCATTATTGGGTGTATTTCTAACCGGTGTGATTATGTACTATATCGTTGACCCTCCGGCAACGGCACTCAATGAATGGATGAACACTACACTTAGTAACATGAGTGGCGGAAACATCGTGTTGCTTGGTGCCATTGTCGGCGGTATGATGGCGGTTGATATGGGCGGCCCTGTGAACAAAGCGGCCTATGCATTCGGTATCGCGGCTTTATCAGCAGGAAACCCTGAGCCGATTACAGCTGCAATGATCGGTGGTATGGTACCGCCGCTTGCAATTGCTTTCGCAACGATGGTATTCAGAAATAGATTCACCACAGTAGAGCGGTCATCCGGGCCTACGAACCTGATTATGGGAGCATCCTTTATTACAGAAGGAGCGATTCCTTTCGCAGCAGCTGACCCGATCAGAGTCATTCCATCCATGATTGTCGGTTCTGCAACAGCAGGTGCGCTGGCAATGGCATTCTCGACATCTATAAATGCACCCCATGGGGGATTGTTTGTTGCACTTACAATCGGAGAAGGTAAATTGATGTTCCTGGCTGCATTGCTAATTGGTACATTAGTCAGCGGATTGCTTCTTGCACTGCTTAAAAAGCCGGTCAGCAGCAATTAAAAATGAAGCAGTGGCTCTTTTACAGAGTCACTGCTTTTTTAAATCTTCTTTTCTGGAAATTCAGCATTTAACCTGTTACTGTTGCGAAAATTCATTTAAAAACTGTTTATCTTCAAGTCCAATAAAATCAATGCCGAAATAAAACAGGATGGATATACCAATCGTCCAGACAGCGACACTTAATGTCACCCACCAGAAAGTCGCTTTTTGTGGGCCACCCAATATGACTGCCATCAATGCCGTGAAATGACTGCCAATGAAGAAAGGGCCGATGAAAGCCAGTCCGGGCAGACCATATTTTTGAAAAATATTTTCTGCCCGCTGGCTTTTCCTGCTTTTCCCTTTACCTGCCTGCTCACGTTTATTCAAATACCATTGTTTAATTCGATCCATCATTACAATGAGGATTAAAAGTGTCAACAGGTTACCGGCGATACCGATAATATTTGTAAGCGTGAAATTCATACCGCCGAAAATCGCAACCGGTACAACGATAAAAGCTTCCAAAAGCGGTACAGCAGATAATAAAAATACAATTATGTATGCAATGAGCAACGAAGTGGTCATCATTTTCCTCCTTTAAAAATCTCTGTGATAGTATAATTATATGTTAAATTATAAATGAAAGGGTACTTTTGTCCATCAAAAGAAGGAACATTAACACTTTAACATTATACACTGCAAAATACTTTCAATAATACTATACTGATATAAAATTCAAATAATTAGGTGAGGTAAACATGAAAATTTCTACTGAAATTATAAACGATGCAATCGAGTTTAGACGTGAATTACACAAGAATCCGGAACTGAGCACCGAGGAATTCGAGACATCCCGCCGTATTCAACAACAATTAGATCAGCTGGGTATTCCTTATACGGCCGGATATGCGGGGACCGGTGTACTTGGAGTGATTAAAGGAAAACACCCTGGAAAAATCGTGGGGTTAAGAGCAGATATTGATGCGCTTCCGATTCAAGAGATATCAGGTGAACCTTTCAGTTCGGAAAAAAACGGTGTCATGCATGCGTGTGGCCACGATGCACATACTTCCATGCTTGTTGCGACAGCTCGCGTACTTCTAGAGAGAACAGATGAAATTAATGGGACGATTCTGCTGATATTCCAGCCTGCGGAAGAATTATCACCTGAGGGCGGTTCCCAGAGAATGATGGATGATGGCGTATTCGATCAATATACACCGGATGTACTCATTGGTCAGCATGTATGGCCGGGCCTTCCGGCAGGCCAATTTGGCGTGATGGCCGGGCCGATTATGGGTAACTCGGATAAGTTTTTCCTTCGCATCAAAGGATCGGGCGGTCACGCATCCATGCCTCAGGATACTGTAGATGCAATTATCGTCGCCAATCAGGTTGTAAGCAGTCTGCAGACGATTGTAAGCAGGAATGCCGATCCAATGGAACCGGCAGTTGTGACTGTGGGCCGTTTCGAAGGCGGGACAAAACATAACGTCATCGCTGAGACTGTTGAAATTGAAGGAACAATTCGTACGCAATCTGATAAAATGAAAAAACTTGCGAAGGAAAGATTTTTTGAAATTGTTCAAAACGTGACAAGTGCTATGGGCGCTGAAGTGGATATTGAATTTTACGATGGCTATCCGGCAACTGTAAATACTGAAAAGTGGGCAGACCAGCTGCATGAAACAGTATTTAAACTCTATGGAGAAAAAGCCTTACCCAAAGTGAACCCGAGTCTTGCCGGTGAAGATTTCAGCCGATTCCTGCAAAATTATCCAGGTGTCTACTATTGGCTGGGCAGTTCGGTCGGAGAAAACCAGAAGCCTCTTCATAACCCTGCATTCAGATTTAACGAAGAGGCGATTCCCTATGGTGTTGAAGTGATGTCACAGGCAGCAATAGATACTTTGAACACTCTGAAAGATATTTGATAAATCACATAGAAATGCTCCGTTTCATAGTTGAAACGGAGCATTTCTCATCTAAACCTGGAGATTAAGCTTTTCATTACAAAGATTCAATGCTTCTTTTGTCGACTCAATTGATTTTAGAACATTTTTTTTATTTCTTAAATCCAATGCTTTTTCAAACGAACTCTTTGCCCAATTATAATATCTCATTTCCATATAACATTTGCCCCGCTGGTGTTCTAAATAGTCTGTATATTCATTGAAACTATGTGTGTTAATAACACTTTCAGCTTTTTCAAAGCAAAGTAATGCTTTCTTAAATTCATCTGCATATTTATAACTTTGACCCAATTTTATAAAAGCAGGCACCTGTTTCTTCTCATCATCTGATATTAACCGCAGATATTGAGAATGATAGTGGATAGACTCTTCCGGTTTATTGATCACTCTGTATAGATCCCCTAGAGTACTTGTTGCGAATAATTCATTCTCTTCAGACTGTGTTTCTTTTTCCAAGTATTCTTCAAGCTCGAATATGAGATTCAAAACATTTTTGTCCTCATTAGTCTGTTCTCTCAGATTTTGACTCGAATCAAAATAAGTATTTTGAAAAACCTGATCCACTCTTTTCCTAATAGAATTATTCATCCACATCATCCCCTTTGTTTTTAATGTGAATCCTGACTTTTATTGACTTTTTACACGTATATCATAACACTAACTAAAAAAAGTAGAAAGTCAGAATATCAAAATAGCACCGTTCTGATGTTTGAAAAGATATATTTTAGTAAATAGTCCTATAATGAAGCGCATCAACAAGGAGGAAGAAAATTGGATATTAAAAAAGGCGAGAACATATTTTTTATAGGTGAAGACGAGTTGAATCCCGAAGCAAAAATAGTTTTCGATATAGATGATGAAGGAGACTATGTGATAGAACACACCGAAGTGCAGGATAGTCTCAAAGGACAGGGAGCCGGCAGCCAGCTGGTCGATACAATGGTCGAGTTCGCCAGACAGGAAGATAAAAAGATTACAGCGAATTGCCCATTTGCCAAAAGTGTAATCGAGAAAAACGATGAATATAAAAAAATACTCAAATAATTTGCTAAACCGGGGATAAACAGTCCTCGGTTTTTTCTGTATAATATAAATGGTGTATACTGACGAGAGAATCTGAAAGGATGATTAGATTGGCAAAAAGTGTAGTATTGGCTGAAAAACCTTCGGTCGCACGAGATATTGCAGGTGTGCTGAATTGTCATAAGAAAGGAAATGGCTATTTAGAAGGGGATAAATATATTGTTACATGGGCGCTCGGGCATTTGGTGACCCTTGCTGACCCTGAAAGCTATGATAATAAATACAAACAATGGAAGCTGGAAGACCTGCCGATGCTTCCTGAACCTCTGAAACTGACTGTAATTAAAAAGTCGGGAAAACAGTTCAATGCTGTTAAATCACAGTTGATACGTAAAGATGTGAATAAAATCATTGTGGCGACTGACGCAGGCCGTGAAGGGGAGCTGGTAGCCAGATGGGTTATAGATAAGGTGAAAGTCCATAAACCCATTGAACGTCTGTGGATCTCCTCTGTAACGGATAAAGCGATTCGAGAAGGCTTCAATAATTTAAAACCCGGCAAAAATTATGAGAATTTATACAAAGCTGCAGTTGCCCGTTCTGAGGCGGATTGGTATATCGGTCTTAATGCCTCAAGAGCTCTGACAACCAAGTTTAATGCACAGCTTAACTGTGGCCGCGTGCAGACACCGACGCTTGCTATGATCGAACAACGCGAAAGTGAGATTAAGAATTTCAAAGCCAAAACATTTTATGGTATGGAAGCCAGTACCGATTCAGTAAAATTCACTTGGCAGGATGATAAAGGAAATAACAGAAGTTTTGATAAAGAAAAAATAGATTCAATCATAAATAAAGTCGACGATAGTGATTTAAAGATTACAGACATTCAAAAGAAAGCGAAAAAGTCATTTGCCCCTGCATTATATGATTTGACTGAACTGCAAAGAGATGCAAACAAACAGTTTGGACTTTCCGCCAAGGAAACGTTAAATGTAATGCAAAATCTTTATGAACGACATAAAGTGGTAACTTATCCAAGAACAGATTCCAGGTTCATATCCCAGGATATTGTCTCAACTATTCCTGAAAGGCTTAAAGCGTGTGGAATCGGTGATTACAGAAGTACGGCGGCAAAAATTTTAAGGAATAAAATTCATACAAACAAATCGTTTGTAGACGACAACAAAGTCAGTGATCACCATGCGATTATTCCGACAGAAAATCATGTCCATCCATCCGACTTTAACGAAAGAGAACGGAGAATCTATAATTTAATCGTTAAAAGGTTCCTGGCTGTTCTACTGCCGCCTCATGAGTTTGAGCAAATGACAATCAATGCATCAATTGGTGATGAATCCTTTATTGCCAGAGGTAAAACGGTTATTAAAGAAGGGTGGAAAGAAGCGTATTCCAACAAATATGATGATGAAATTGAAGATGATGTAAAAGATCAGTTGCTGCCAAAACTTCAAAAAGCGGATGTATTGAAAACAAATAGAATTATCCAGACCTCCGGACAGACGAAAGCACCGGCAAGGTTCACTGAAGCGACATTATTATCTGCAATGGAAAACCCATCAAAGTATATGGAAGTTCAAGACAAGAAGCTCAAAGCCACACTCGACTCTACAGGCGGTTTGGGTACAGTAGCAACAAGGGCTGATATCATTGATAAATTGTTCAATTCCTTTATGCTCGAGAAACAGGGACAGCAGATTAAAATCACTTCTAAAGGCAAGCAGCTTCTGGACCTTGTTCCGGATGCGCTGAAATCTCCGGCAACGACAGCAGTATGGGAACAGAAGCTTGAAAATATCGCTAAAGGAAACCTTAAAAAAGAAGTATTCATCGAAGAGATGAAACAGCATGCTAAGAAAATAACTTCTGAAATCAAAAACAGTGATAAAAATTATAAACATGATAACATTTCAGGTAAAACATGTCCGGATTGCGGCAAACCACTTCTTGAAGTGAATGGCAAACGAGGTAAAATGCTTGTGTGCCAGGATAGAGAATGTGGCCACCGTAAAAATATTTCAAGAACGACGAATGCAAGATGTCCACGGTGCAAGAAGAAGATGACGCTCAGTGGTGAAGGGGATGGCCAAATTTTCACTTGCATATGCGGCTACAGAGAAAAACTTTCAGCATTTGAAGCCCGCAGGAAAAAAGAGGGCAAAGGCAAAGTGGATAAAAAGACTGTGAACAAATATATCAAGAAACAGGATGACGAAGAGCCGATCAACAATGCGCTGGCTGAACAGTTAAAAGCATTAAAACTGGATGAATGATTAAATTGCTCCCCTTAGGATATAAATGGCAGAGCGGTTTGTAAGACTGACGACTTTTGTGAGCAATTGAAACAATCGCCTTAGAGGGAGGATTAGAATGGAAAATAAAATTGTATTCGTACACAGTGCAGGACCACAGACAGATACAGAAGGAAGTACTGGCATTCTAAACAAACTGACAAAAACGCTCCATTCAACGCATACAATAGTTGCTCCGGATATGCCAAATCCGGAAGATCCGTCATATGCAGAATGGGCGGAGGATATAGGGATAATTCTTTCGGATTTGGATCATGTCATACTTATTGGTCATTCACTGGGCGGCTCGGCTCTTCTCAAGTATTTATCCGAGCAGCGTCCTAAGATAAATATCAGAGCATTGTACATCATATCATCGCCGATGTGGGGACTGGACGAGGAATGGCAAAAAGCGGATTTCATGCTTGAAAAAGGATTCGAGAAAAGCCTCCCTCCAATTAAACACTTGGCACTCTATCATAGTGAATATGACAGTGTTGTACCTTTAGAGCATCATTTTAATTATAAAGAGATATTGAATGCAGATGAAACCGAAATCTTTGAAGGCGACTCACATATTTTCTTGAATGGTCTGCCTGACCTTGTCCGGAGCATTCAAGCCCTTAAAGAGTAGATTGAATGAGTACATTCTTCATTATTGTCTTTGCGGTACTGTTGGTACCAATCGTTGCGGTAGTCTCTATCTATCTGATTGGAAATAAAAATATTCAAAAGAATGGTCCTTTATATATGGACATTCGCTATATTACTCCCAGTAATGTATATGTTATACTTCTTTTTTACCCACGCACTACAGTGGAGACAAAGTAGACACTTATCGTAAGGAGAGAGTACTTTGGTAAAATGTAAAAACTGTGAAGCACAATGGCCGGCAAATGCTGTTTTAAAAAGATATATCACTTTGGATGTGGGAATGGATTGTCCGCATTGCGGAAAAATTCAATACTTGTCTCAAGAATACCGTAAGAGAAGTATTTTGGCGACACTGCTCATTCCTTTGCTTATATTACTTCCAGCATTTTTTAATGTGTCGTTCATCGCGATTGCTCTGACATTTGTAGCCGCATTTATCGCCATTACCTGCATCCATTTATTCACAATAGAATTAGCGGGTGAAGAAGAGACTTGGGGAAATGGTTATAATGGATAAAGCCAAACGTAATATTACCATCCTTTCAATCATATTAATCATTTATTTAATACTGGCAAACTTAGGGCTTGATACAGCATGGTGGGCTCAGATGATCGTTATCCTTATAGGATTGTCTGCAATCATGCAAAATTACCGGGTGTTAAAAAAAGCCGAGATAGAAAAAAAGAAAAATGAAATAAGAGGCAACAAAAGCAGGTAAACAAACGGAAATATATAAATATGAGAAAAAAATAATCTATCTTCAGCCACTCTTTATGAGTGGCTTTATGTTTCTATATAGAAAATATATTATAGGGTAAAACATTAGATAAGTACAAATATAGACAAAGAGGTGTGCGTTATGAATATGGCTGAACTTTATGAGGTTGCTAAATCGAAGCTCAGCACGGTCAGGACCAAAAGAAATGGCAAAATGGGTCATGTTGCTGCCGCTTTAGTTACGGATAAGGGGAATGTGTATACAGGAGTGGCACTGGACCTCCCTTCTTCCATTGGATTTTGTGCAGAACATTCAGCAATCGCTTCTATGGTAACTGAGAATGAGTATAAAATTGATAAAATAATCGCAGTGTATGAAACAGGGGAAATATTGCCCCCATGCGGCAGATGCAGAGAACTGATTAACCAGGTAGGAGATGACAATTACTATTGCGATATTGGTTTACCTGATAATAGATCATTGAAGTTGAAAGATCTATTGCCTGAGCGGTGGGATGCAAAATATTTAATATAATTGATATAGTATTGCTATAAAGAAATTAAGAGAGGGTGTTTCATGTGGCAAGTGATTTTAATGATATTAATGTAGTCGCACAAGGGAATACGAAACGGTTGCAAAAAACGATTCCGGATACGATGAAGAGTTTTAAGACACTGCAGGATTCAGCATATAAAGCAGGCGCTCTGGACGAGAAAACGAAGGAATTCGCAGCTCTATCCTACGCAATTGCAGATAAATGTGAAGGATGTATCGGCAATCATGTAAATAAGCTTATCAAATTAGGCGCCACACGTGAGGAAATCGCGGAGATAGCGGGTGTTGCCATCGTAATGGGTGGTGGCCCCGGCAGCGTGTACGGCGGTAAAGCGTTGCAGGCCTACGATGATTCCATAGATTCATAAAACTTAAGAATGGATTCCAAAATGAAATTTGGAATCCATTCTTACTTTTAGCCGTTGTATGCTTTTTTCAGCTCAGCGATATTGAACTTTTTCATTTTCAGGAATGTTTCAGTCACTTTTTTTATCTGCTCCGGTGAACCTTCTTCCATCATTTCTTCCATTACAGACGAGGTAATCTGCCACGAAACGCCGTATTTATCTTTAAGCCAGCCACATTGTTCAGCTTCCGGCACTGCAGATAACTTTTTCCAGTAATAATCGATTTCTTCCTGATTTTCACAATTGACAAGCAGCGAAACTGCTTCGTTGAAATTATAATCCTGGTCTCCCGGCCCGTCCATTGCTGCGAGCCATTGATTTCCTAATTTGAAATCAGCAAATATTATTGTTGCGTTTTTTTCAGGTCCTCTTCTGACTGCCTCACCCATTTTTGAATCATTAAATACTGAAAGATAGAAGTCGATCGCTTCTTCCGCTCTGCCAAAATTATCATTTACAAACATTAGGGAAGGTATAATAACCGGTCTGTCATCACCATCAGGATCAGTCAATATCAACTGCCAGCATACTCCATATCTATCCTGTACGAATCCATATTTTTTGCTGTATGGATATTCATCTAGCGGCATAAGTACAGTCCCGCCATCTTTTAATTTCTCCCAGGTCTCTTCCAGATTCTGCTCTGCATTGTCGTCATAGGATGGATCAAAGTTCACGAAAAGTGATACTGATGGATTGATTTTGAAATAGGGTCCTGCACTGATGGCCATAAATGTATAACCATTTACTTCAAATGTAACGGATTGCGCATCTCCTGAAGGTGTATCCTGAAGTTGTGTCTTATTCAAGATTTCGGAGTTGGGGAATATATTCACGTAAAACTCGGCAGCTTCCAATGCTTCATTGTCAAACCAAAGATGCGGCACAATCATTTGCTTCATCATTAACCATCCTCCCGTGTTTGGTTAATGATATTGTAGCAAAATTACACTATTTAATCATTTGATAAGTGCAACCGTACTATTTCAAAGTATTTCCGACTGCGGGAATTGGATTGTTTTTTAAGATTCGCGCCATATGCACAAGGTTATAGCTTAGCATTTTCGTTTGTTTCTTAGTAAATTCATTATCCTGTCCCGCTTCAATATACGAAGGGCCGGGGCCTGCATCCCCAACCCAGTAGGCAAGGGTGTTTGGCGGGATGGTGAAACCTATGTTGGCCATACGGGAAAGAATGGAAGCACCTGCTTCTTTAGCGCCATCTTCATTCCCTGTGGCAATCGCTCCGAATACTTTATTATAGTATTTGGACTGCCCATTTTCAGCTGTTTCACTGCTTTGGGCATATATCCTTTCCATCACCAGAGATGCAATACTGCTTTTTTGGCCGTTCCAGACGGGTGTTCCCATAATAATGATATCCGAACCGATGATTTTATCAAAAATCATCGGCCACTGATCTCGATTTCCCATATCTGGACTCATGCCAGCCTTAATGTTATAGTCTGAAACCCTCAGAAACTCGGTTTCCACCCCTTCGTTTTTAAGTATCTCCATAGATTTCCTCATCAATGCTTCCGTATTGGACTGTTCATCACCATGTTTTAAAGATGTGTTCAGATACAACGCTTTCAATGTCATTATCAAAAACTCCTTATGAAAATGATTTAGTATTGCTCTTCCCTCTAGGATGAAAGAGCAAACGGAACGTTTTACTTTTTAAATACGAAGCTGTCTTTTTCATAGCCCATTTTATCTTCATAAAATCTATGGGCTTCGGTTCTCTTTAGATCTGAAGAGAGTGAAACTGTTTTATTAGAGGTCGTCAGCTGAGAAAACACGCTATTTTAATGGTGTGATGAATGAGCGTCTTGGACGGCCTGCATTGTATTCTGTTAATTGGTGGTGTATATAGTGTGCCGCTGTCTTTTGACAGGTTTTCAAATGTTGACGTGTAGAAACTGGGGCCCATACTAAATGAAAGCTGAAACCGTATCCACTGGTTCTTGTTTTCTTAATTATAAGTGTTCAATGCCTCCTTTCTATATCCGCTGCTTATAGTATATAGAGCGCGCCATATGGTGATATAATGGGTATTGAAGGGGCGGTGAAATACTGTGTATAAAGGCATTGAATGCAAGATTTATCCTAATCAGGAACAAGAAAATCTGATTCATATGACATTCGGTCATACCCGCTTCATATGGAACGAAATGCTGGAGATGTTGAACGCCCGTTATGAAAACAATCCTGATTTAAAACTGTTAAGCTATACCGCATTGTCATCGATGATTCCCCAAATGAAACGCGAGTTTGAGTGGTTAAAAGATGTGGACAGTGTCGCGATTCAATGTGCAGTAAAGCGACTGTCTGAGACGTTCGACCGGTTCTTCAAGGGGTTAAGCAAACACCCAAAGTTCAAATCCGGGAAATTTGTAAGACAGTCGTATTTGAGTACGATCCGCGGTAATAATATTCGATTCAATCACAATCAGCGGTATATCAAACTGCCTAAATTGGGATGGCTTAAGTGTAAAAATAGTTTTAAACATATCGAAAATGCACGCATTAAATCCGTCACCGTCAAGCGCAAACCGACCGGTCACTACTATATTTCAGTATTGGTCACACGCGAAAACCAAGCGTTACCAAAAACGAAGCAAAGTGTCGGTATTGATTTGGGCGTATCCGATTTAGCGATTACATCAGACGGTCAGAAATTTGCTTCCCAACGCTTACATTTAAAATATCAAAAACAGATGCGGTATTGGGAAAAACGGATGGCGCGCCGTGGTTTGGCTGCAAAGGCGAAAGGGATTGCCCTACGTGAGGCGAAAAACTATCAAACAGCGAAACGCCACGTGGCGCGATTACATGAAAAAATCTCAAATACGCGGAAAGATTATATCCATAAAATCACAACAACATTGGTGTCGCAGTATGATAGTATATCCATCGAAAATCTGAAAACAACGAACCTGATGAAGAATCATGCTCTGGCCCGCAGTATTGCGTCTCAATCCTGGCGCCAGTTCAGGAACGTTTTAAAATACAAATGCGATATTTACGCCAAGCAATTGATTGTGGTCAATCTGCATAAGACCTCTCAACTGTGTTCCAGCTGTCAGTTTGACAGTGGTAAAAAACCATTGAATATCAGACAGTGGACGTGTCCGCAGTGCAGCATCCACCATGACCGGGATATTAATGCGGCTAAAAATATAATGATTATTGGCCTGGGACAGGCCTTAGTAAAATAGCTTAAACCGCTGGTTGGCTCTGTAATGGGCAAACTAAGTTATGAGTGTTCCTAAAAACCCGTTACTTGAGTGACGGCGTAGTTCATAATGATGATCTCTCGCCCAGTCGTGAACAAAGTTGAGAAGCGTTTCTACATGACCTTCGGACCTGACATTTTCATCGGTAACAAGATCTTCCACCCAGACGAATTTTCCATAGAAGCTTTTCCTCATAAGGATGCTTGCTGCAGTCATTGACGGTGATTCTGAATTTTTGAATGAAGCTTTTACTGCAGGTGTGTCATTGCCCGGGCTTCCGGATCGTATCGAAAAAATTATCGTGGACAGTGTTATCACCCACGGCAGGGAAGGTGGATTCGAATGCACGGTTTACCGCAAAGATAAAGAGAAAATTGAGATGGGTGTTTTCATTACATTCAAAAGTGTCGGGAAAAATGTAATCACCCGTGTAAATGTTTTTAAAAAAGAGCCTGAAGTTTAAAATTCCGTAATATTCCTGTTGTAGTAATTCATTGCAGTGAGTGGGTCTTAGTGGTAAATTTAGAATGAAAGAGACTAAGAAAAAGGGGTTTATGCATGCCTAATATTATTAGTATAGACAGCCTTGAAGAGGCACAGGTGCTTATCGGTGCCAATGATCAACATATTACTTACCTCGAGGAAGAGTTCGGCGTAAGGATTCATACACTTGGCAATGAAATTACCGTGAGCGGTGATGATGACGATAATGTCGAACTTGCCGAGGATGTGCTAATCAATCTATTAAAAATCATTCAGCGGGGGATGACGATCAATTTACGGGATGTCCAATCTGCTGGGATGATGGCCAGAAAGGGTACGATCGAGTACCTTGCTGATCTCTACAATGAGGAAATTGCACGGGATATTAAAGGAAAAGGAATTCGTGCGAAAACGACGGGGCAACGGCTCTATATTGAAAATATTAAAAAGAGTGATCTGACATTCGGTATTGGCCCTGCAGGTACCGGCAAGACTTTCCTTGCGGTTGTTCTGGCGTGCCAGATGCTTCGTGACAATGATGTAAAACGCATTGTCCTAACGCGGCCTGCAGTTGAAGCGGGAGAGAACCTTGGTTTCCTGCCCGGTGATTTAAAGGAGAAAGTGGATCCTTACCTGCGCCCTTTATATGACGGCCTGCACACTGTTCTCGGTGTGGAGCAGACGGACCGTCTGATTGAACGCGGTGTAATTGAAGTGGCACCGCTGGCTTATATGCGCGGCCGGACACTGAATGAGGCATTCGTCATCCTGGATGAAGCCCAGAACACGACTCAAATGCAGATGAAGATGTTCTTAACGCGTCTCGGTTTTGGTTCGAAAATGGTTGTAACGGGTGACGAAACGCAAATTGACCTGCCCGGTTCGACCAAGAGCGGTCTCGTGGAATCCGTTAAACTGCTTAAGAGCGTTAAAGGGATAGCGGTGAATAGAATGGATGAATCGGATGTAGTGCGTCATCCTCTGGTATCGAAAATTATAAAAGCTTATGAGAAGGAGTAGAATATGATTACAGTAGATTTTATTGATGAAGAAAATCACACTCAAAGTGATCAGCAGGAAGAAATTCAAAAACTACTCAGCTTCGCTTATGATTATTTAAAACAGGAAAAGGATGCTGAAGTCAGCATTTCTTTTGTAGACGAAGATGAAATCCAGAGTATCAACAAGGAGTATCGGAATAAAGATCAGGTGACGGATGTAATCAGTTTTGCACTTGAAGATGAGGAAGACAATTTAATCCATCAGGAGGCACTCCGTACATTAGGTGATATCATTGTCTGCACTAAAAGGGCAGAGGAGCAGGCGGCGGAATACGGACATTCCTACAGGCGTGAGCTGTTATTCCTGAGCCTCCATGGCTTTTTACATCTGCTCGGTTATGACCATATGGAAGACGATGATGAACGGGAAATGAATGCCTTGCAGGATGAAATTTTAGATGCTTTTGGAGTATCCAGAGAGGTATAATATGGGAAACCGATTGTTCAGACGTTTCAAATTTGCTTTCATGGGTCTTAAAACAATGTTAAAGAAAGATATGCATGTTTTGTCCCACATGATCTTAACAGTCCTGGTCGTTTTGCTTGGACTGTTTTTTAACCTTGATAAAATGGAATGGCTGTTTATCATCAGTGCGATTTTCGCTGTACTGACTACTGAAGTGATGAACACCGGGATAGAGTACACGGTTGATCTGGTGACGAAGGAATTTCATGAATATGCGAAAGCGGCAAAAGACATCGGTGCGGCTGCAGTACTGCTCGCCTGTATATATGCAGTGATTGTCGGTTTGGTAATTTTTATGCCTTATGTATTTTAGCTGGAGAATGGAGAGAGAAATATGAAAGACGGAATTTTTAAAGAAGAATGGATCGAAGAAGTGCAGGTCGCTCAATCGCGGGCATACACACCGTACTCCAAGTTTAATGTCGGTGCGCTTTTGATTACAGAGAATGATGAATACATCTATGGTGCAAACATCGAAAATGCTGCATATCCGGCGACAATCTGTGCAGAAAGAAGTGCACTTGTGAGTGCTTACTCCAATAATGTGAAAAAGTTCAAAGCAATCGTAGTAGTGACGGATGCAGATGAACCTGCCAGTCCGTGCGGCACATGCAGACAGGTGCTCAAAGAACTGTGTGAGGACGATATGCCCGTATATATGACCAATAAAGCAGGAAAAGTGATCAAGCGCACAGTGGATGAGCTCCTTCCACTTGGCTTCTCAGGAAAGGATTTTGATTAATGAGTGAACAGGAATTCAAATCCGGATTTGTCAGTATCATTGGCAGACCGAATGTAGGCAAATCCACTTTCATGAATAAGGTGCTCGGACAGAAAATAGCGATCATGTCCGACAAGCCGCAGACGACAAGAAATAAGATACAGGGGGTCTATACAAAAGATGATTCCCAAATGATTTTTATTGATACGCCAGGCATTCATAAACCCAAGCACCAGCTGGGGGAGCATATGATGAAAGTGGCAAGGAACACACTTCGCGAAACCGAAGTGATTCTGTTTTTGGTTAACGTTTCAGAAGAAATTGGACGCGGTGACGAGTTCATCATCGAAATGCTTAAAAATACGAAAACACCAATTATTTTAGTGATGAATAAAATTGATCTCGTTCATCCGGATAAACTGATTCAGCAGATCGAAGTTTATAAGGATAAACTGGATTTCAGTGATATTGTACCTATCTCGGCACTTCAGGGGAATAACGTGGATAAGTTACTGGAAGTAATTGAAGGTTATCTGCCTGAAGGTCCAATGTACTATCCGGCAGACAGAGTGACCGACCACCCTGAACACTTCATCGTAAGTGAATTGATCCGTGAGAAGGCCCTTCATCTGACAAGCCAGGAAATCCCACATGCAATCGGTGTTGAAATCGATAAAATGAAAGCTGACGAAAGAGGGACGGTGCATGTCGTTGCAACGATATATGTAGAACGTAACTCTCAAAAAGGCATGGTTATCGGTAAAAATGGGAAAATGCTCAAGGAAATCGGACAACTTGCGCGAGCGGACATAGAAAATCTGCTCGGCAGCAAAGTGTTTTTGGAAGTCTGGGTTAAAGTGCAGAAAGATTGGCGGAATAAAACACAGTTCATCCGCTCACTTGGTTATAAAGACGAGGAGTACTAGATAAAACAATGATATATCAGCAAAAAGGTGTAATGATCCGGCAGACTAACTACAGTGAATCGAGCCGGATCATTACTATACTGACAGAAGATGGCAGTCAGGTCCCACTGATGGTACGCGGTTTTAACAAGACAAACAGCCCCTTTATCGTTTTGCGGCAGGGTATAAAAGAGTTTTTATTCACGTATAACCGGTTCAAAGGCATGGGGACTTTAAATGAAGTGGATGTTGTCCAGCCTTTCAAAAGGGTGAATGGGGATTTTGATATATACAGCCACGGCTCCTATGTGCTGGAACTGATTATTAAAGCACTTGAAGAAGATATTCTGCAGGACAGTTTTTACAGGCTGCTTATAAAATCATTGAAATTGATGGAAGCGGACAGCCAGGAAGCGGGTGTCGTTGCTTTCTGTGCGATAAAAATGCTGCCTTATTACGGTGGTCAGCTGAACGTAACCGAATGTGCAGTATGCGGTTCTAAAGACAACAGGAACTTTTATCATTATTCCTTCAAATACCACAGTGTGATATGCAGTGCCTGCATGGATGATGAGACGGGTGAACGATCGGTTCCGATAAGCAACCGGGTGCTTTATCTTGCGGGATATATGAAACACGTCGCTGTGGATAATGTCGATTCGATTAAAATTTCAAAGGAAAATGCCTGGAATCTGCTGAAGTTTGTTGAGTTGATCTACGATGAATATACGGGTGTATATTTTAAATCCCGGAAACTGCTGCAATCATAAAAAGCGTGAGACCGGTTTTGGCCTCACGCTTTTAAATTTAGATTAATAGCTCATTTTCTCTTTCAGGAAACTGTTCACTTCATCGATGTCGACACGTGTCTGTTCCATAGTGTCACGGTCACGGATTGTTACTTTATTATCCTCGAGAGAATCGAAGTCGAAAGTGATGCAGTACGGTGTACCGATTTCATCCTGTCTTCTGTAACGTTTGCCGATGGATTGTGATTCATCAAATTCCACGTTGAAGTCGCCTGCGATTTTTTCATAAACTTTAATCGCTTCATCGCTCAGTTTTTTAGAAAGTGGAAGTACCGCTGCTTTGAATGGTGCGAGCTGCGGATGGAAGCGGAGCACAGTACGGGATTCGCCATTGTCCAGCTGCTCTTCCTGGTAAGCATCACACAGGAATGCGAGCGTTACACGGTCAAGGCCCAGGGATGGCTCTATGCAATATGGGATATACTTCTCGCCCGTTTCCTGGTCGTGATATCTGAAGTCTTCACCGGAATGTTCCATATGCTGGCGGAGGTCATAGTCTGTACGGCTCGCGATGCCCCACAGTTCGCCCCAGCCGAACGGGAATTTGTACTCGATATCAGTTGTCGCATTGGAATAGTGGCTGAGCTCGTCGTCATCATGGTCACGGAATCTTGTATTTTCAGTTTTCATGTTAAGGTCATCCAGCCATTTTTCAGCAAATTTTTTCCAGTAGTTCTGCCACTCGATTTCAGTACCTGGTTTACAGAAAAATTCTAGTTCCATCTGGTCGAATTCACGTGTTCTGAAAGTGAAGTTTCCTGGTGTGATTTCATTACGGAATGATTTGCCGACCTGGCCGATACCAAACGGCAGCTTTTTCCGCATTGTGCGCTGGGCATTTTTATAGTTGACGAAAATACCCTGCGCTGTTTCCGGACGCAGGAATAATTCGTTAGTGGAAGATTCTGTCACTCCCTGGAATGTTTTGAACATCAGGTTGAATTGACGAATGTCTGTATAGTTATGGCTCCCGCATGTAGGACAATTGATATCGCGCTCGTCGATGATACGTTTCATTTCATCGAAACTGAGTCCATCTGCCACGAAAGTATCGTCCTCTTTTTGCATAACATCTTCAATGATTTTATCAGCCCTGTGACGTGATTTACATTCTTTACAGTCAATCATCGGATCGTTGAAGTTGCCAAGGTGACCGGATGCCTCCCAGGTTTTAGGATTCATTAGAATTGAAGCATCAAGACCCACGTTGTATGGTGATTCCTGGATGAATTTTTTCCACCATGCCTGCTTAACATTATTTTTAAGTTCCACACCCAGTGGACCATAGTCCCAAGTATTGGCAAGACCACCATAGATCTCACTGCCTGGGAATACAAATCCTCTGGTTTTTGCTAAATTAACAATTGTATCCATTTCCATTTGAATCGGCTCCTTTTAATAAATTGAGTTAGTGGTGAATAAAGAAAACACAAAAAGTCCCCGGACAACAATGAAAAATCGTCATCCGGGGACGAGCATAGCCCGCGGTTCCACCCCAATTAGTGTATACACTCCGCTTTTATATATTAGTTGTGTTATCAATAAGTTACGCCATTTAATGTGTTAAGCTCACACCATCCTTAACTCGCTTCAGTTCTATTATATCCGGAGTTTGATTGTTCTGCAAACATTTGCTTATATTTCTTTATTCTTCTGAATGTACTATAATTAGTTTGTTGGGAGTGATGGCATGGAACTGAATGAGAGACAAGAAAAAATACTTAAAATTGTGAAGCAGCATGGACCAATCACCGGCAGTAAAATTGCAGAGCAGCTATCTCTGACCAGAGCCACGCTGCGACCTGATTTGGCCATACTTACGATGTCCGGCTATCTTGATGCAAGACCGAGAGTGGGATACTTTTACACGGGTAAAGAGTCTGAAGAAGTAATGAGTTCCAAAATAAGAAATATCATTGTTAGCGAAGTTCAAAGTGTCCCGATACTGATCAAGAAAGATACATCCATTTACGAAGCGATTGTTAAAATGTTTCTTGAAGATGTTGGAACACTGTATGCTATAGATGAAAATAATGGATTGGCTGGAGTGATCTCGAGAAAAGACCTGTTGAGAGGAACAATGGGCGGAAATGATATAGAGAAAACGCCGGTCAGCGTCATTATGACCCGTCAGCCGAGTATAACTATATGTTACCCGAATGATTTGTTGATATACGCAGCCAATCAACTTATTGAAAAACAGATCGATTCACTGCCTGTGGTTGAAAATCAGGATGGTGTGGAGCGCGTAACAGGAAGAATAACCAAAACGAATATCGCACGTGTATTTGTCAATCTTATGGAATAAGGAAGTGTTTTAATGTCTAATTTGAGAGTAATCGTCGCCTCTGATTCTGTCGGTGAAACCGGGGAACTGGTTGCCAAAGCTTGTCTTTCGCAGTTTAACATCGACGAATCCGGTGAAGTATTAATCAGATATCCTTATATAGAGACAGAGGAGCATGTGGATGATGTAGTCGATCTTGCAAAAATTAAGAATGCAATCGTAGTCTTCACGATCATTACACCGGAGCTCCGTAAGTATATACAGAAGGAATTGAAGAGTGAATCAATCCCTTCTGTAGATATTATGGGGCCTTTGATGAGCGTTCTGGAAGGCAAGACAGAGGAACAGCCTTATTATGAACCGGGACGTGTCCATAAATTGGATGAGGATTACTTTAAAAAGATAGAAGCAATAGAATTTGCCGTCAAATATGATGACGGCAAAGATGCAGGCGGGCTTGATAAGGCTGATATCGTCCTTATCGGCGTATCGAGAACTTCCAAAACACCACTATCACAGTATTTGGCACTTAAAAAGTATAAAGTCATGAACGTTCCGTTAGTACCGGAGGTCGTGCCGCCGAAAGAACTGTATGGCGTGGACTCCAAAAAATGTGTGGGATTGAAAATAAATCCGCAGACGCTCAACAAAATCAGAAAAGAACGTCTGACACAGCTCGGGCTGAAAGATACCGCAAGCTACGCCAATGATAAGCGTATTCAGGAAGAACTGGATTATTTTAATGAAATCATTTCAAAAATAGGCTGTCCGGTAATCGATGTATCAGACAAAGCCATTGAAGAAACAGCGAATGAAATTATGAAACATGTTGATGGTCGAATAGATATTAAGGGATGATGAAATTTGCGAATCTCTGAGGAGACAGTAGAAGCTGTTAAAAATGGGACCGACATTACTGAACTGGTTTCCAGTTATATAAAGCTGGAGAAACGGGGGCGGAATCATGTCGGTCTTTGCCCGTTTCATGACGAAAAAACACCGTCATTTACAGTCAGCCCCGACAAGCAGATCTGCCACTGTTTCGGGTGTAAAAAGGGCGGCAATGTCTTTCAGTTCTATATGGAAATTGAAAATAAAACATTCACCGAGGCTGTACGGCTTCTTGGAAAACCGCTTGGTATTGAAATAGAAGCACAGGAACCCGCTGCCGATGACAGTGATATGCAGCTAATCCGTATGCACGAATATTTAACTGACTTATACCATCATATATTGATGCATACGAATGAAGGTCAGCAGGCTTTGGATTATTTGACGGGAAGAGGATTCTCCGCCGACATACTCCGCAAAGAGAAAATCGGTATTGCACCGGATATGCGTGACTTTACAAAAAACGCACTTTCTGAAAAGGGATATTCCATGGAGCTTGCCTATCAGGCAGGGCTGATTTCAAGAAATGAAGAGAACTTTTCCTACTATGACAGATTTAACGGCAGAATTATGATTCCTATCCGCAACCATCAGGGGTATATAGTCGGATATACAGCCAGGAGTATTGACGGCAGGGAACCGAAGTACTTAAACACACCGGAAACTCCAATATTTCAAAAGCGTCAGCTTTTATATAATTTAAGTGATGCAAGAAAAGAAATCCGTAAGCAGGATGAAGTCATCCTGATGGAAGGCCATCTTGATGTCGTAAAAGTTAAGATGACGAAAGTTCAGCATATCGTTGGCCTGATGGGGACGGCATTGAGTGAAGAGAACATCCACACACTTAACCGCCTGGCTTCCAATATTACGTTTATGTTTGATGGTGATGAAGCCGGGCAGAATGCTCAGATGACTTTGGGGGAACAGCTTCTTAAATCCGGCGCAAATGTGTACGTCCTGTCCATACCAAAAGGGCTGGACCCCGATGAATTTATAGAACAGCGCGGAACAGAAGCATTCGAAGCGCTCATTAAAAATGAGAGAAAACACTATATTCATTTTAAAGCAGATTTTCTTCTTGAAGAAAGCCTTAACAATGACATGGCTTTTACGAATAATTTAAATACACTGACTGAACATTTGAAGTTCGTCAAAGACGAAGTGACAAAAGAAAAATTGCTTCAGCATATCAGCAGCATTTATAAAATAGATAAAAGATCCATTGAGAGCAAAGTTCCTGCTGCCAGACAGAAGTCCGCAAGCAACGGCCAGCCAGTCAGTGCAATCAGGCAGGTGCCGCTCCGTGAACGTAAAGAAAGATACTTTTTACGTTCTTTAATTAAAGAACGTGAATTGTTTATAGAGTTTCAGGACAATATTGATGAAGAAGTATTAACCACACCTGATTATTATGTTATATTTAAAGGGTTGTGCACATATTTTGACAACTATACTGTATTTGATATATCCTCATTTAGCCAATATATTGAGGGGGAATTATTCAGTACTGTCGTTGAATTGGAGAACATTCTTATTCATGATGACATCACAAGGGAAGAAATCAATGATTATCTCGAAGACCTAAGTGGTATTAGGAATAGTGAGAAAGAAAAACAGTCCCTTTATATGCAGCTTCAGGAAGCGGAGAACAACAACGACATTGAACTTCAAGCAATATTGGCGCAGAAGTTGAACGATTTAAACATTCGTTACAAAAGGTGAGTGTAAAGTCTTATTAGGAGGGCTTTTAATGGCAAAGAAGAATGCAAAAGCAACTGAAACTAAAGATGTCGAATTGTTCACTTCCGTTGAACAAGTTAAGAATTTTTTACTGGAAAGAGGTAAAACCCAAGGACATCTTTCCCATGAAGAAATCGCTGATAAATTATCCAGCTTCGAGCTTGATGCTGATGCAATGGATGAATTCTTCGATGAAATAAACGAAAATGATATTCAACTCATAAACGAAAAAGATGCTACAGATACAGATGAAAAACTCAATCTCCATGATATGAGTGCCCCTCCCGGCGTCAAAATCAACGACCCTGTAAGGATGTACTTGAAAGAAATCGGTCGAGTCAATCTCCTGAGTGCCCAGGAAGAAATTGAGCTTGCTAAAAAAATAGAAAAAGGTGACGAAGTCGCTAAAAGCCGTCTGGCTGAAGCAAACCTGCGTTTAGTAGTAAGTATTGCAAAACGTTACGTTGGCCGCGGCATGCTGTTCCTTGACCTTATACAGGAAGGCAACATGGGCTTGATCAAAGCCGTGGAAAAATTCGACTTCTCCAAAGGGTTTAAGTTCTCCACTTATGCAACATGGTGGATCAGACAGGCGATTACAAGAGCCATTGCCGATCAGGCAAGAACAATCCGTATCCCTGTTCACATGGTTGAAACAATTAATAAATTGATTCGTGTTCAACGCCAACTTCTTCAGGATCTCGGCCGCGAACCGATTCCCGAGGAAATTGGGGAAGAAATGGATTTGCCTGCTGAGAAAGTCAGGGAAATTCTTAAAATCGCCCAGGAACCTGTTTCTCTTGAAACACCAATCGGTGAAGAGGACGACAGTCATCTGGGAGACTTCATTGAAGACCAGGAAGCACAGAGTCCTTCAGACCATGCTGCTTACGAACTGTTGAAAGAACAGTTGGAAGATGTGCTTGATACACTTACAGATCGTGAAGAGAATGTTTTACGCTTAAGATTCGGTCTTGATGACGGCAGAACACGCACACTTGAAGAAGTGGGCAAAGTTTTTGGCGTCACACGTGAACGAATCAGGCAGATCGAGGCAAAGGCTCTAAGAAAATTAAGACATCCAAGCAGAAGTAAAAGACTTAAAGATTTCATGGATTAATTTTTAACAGTTGAGTGTAATTTTTACGGCAAAAATCTTTTGACTTTATCGTTTTTTGATATACAATTAAATATGTGAATACGTATATGGAAAGATATTAGGGGGGTAATTAAAGATGAATCGAAATCCTGTTATACCTTTTTTACTTATCATTTTCCTAGGTATAGGACTCGTTTTTCTCCTGTCTTCCCAGGGAGCGACTTCTGATCAAGAAGGAGAAGGAGAACAAACAGCTTCCGAAGAAGGTGGAGGAGAAGAAGGCGGCGGTGAAGAAGGCGCTTCTAGTGGCGACTTCGATGCCGAAGGCTTTGCCCGCGATAACTGTGCTTCCTGTCACGGTCAAGACTTCTCAGGTGGTATGGGGCCGGCACTTGCAGGCACTAGTCTAGAAGAATCTGAATTCACTGATGTTGTCAGAAACGGCAGAGGTCAAATGCCGGCATTCAGCCAGGACCAGATCGCTGACGAAGATTTGACTGCACTTTATGAATTTATGGCAGGCCAATAATTGGCGTAAAAACTTCCGCATATGATGTGGAAGTTTTTTATTTTTCATTTATCTAAATCCTTAATGGAGGAACATTAAATGCTCGATCAAAGACTTAAAAAAGTGGCAACCTATATAGCTGGCAATACCCTTGTGGATATCGGTTCGGATCATGCATATTTACCTATTTATGCGGTTAAAAATAATATTGCCGCGCGGGCAATATGCGGTGAAGTTGTAAAAGGCCCTTATGATTCTACAGTTGAAAATATTAAATCCCATGCTCTATCCGATAAAATAGAAGCGAGATTCGGATCTGGTCTTGAGGTGGTTTCGCATGAAGATGAAATAGACACGATCACAATATGCGGCATGGGGGGACCTTTAATCTCAGATATTTTAAACAGCGGTTTTGAGAACGTGAATGGTAAGCCGAGATTGGTGCTCCAGCCCAACACTCATTCATATCCCATACGAAAAACCCTCGTAAATTTGGGTTATTCAATTACAGACGAAACTGTAATCAGGAACGGCCGGCATTTTTATGAAATCATTGTTGCCGAAGAGGGAGACGCTTTTTATGATGAAAAAGCGTTAATGTTCGGCCCCGTACTCCTGGAGAAAAGGGAATCTGCGTTTATAGAAAAACTGGATAGGGAACTTGAACATCAAAAGCGTATACTTGCGAATTTGGAAATCAATTCAGCTAACCAGGAAAAAATTCAGGAAGTCCGTGAGAAGGTAAACTTGTTGGAAGAGGTGTTATAGTGTGGATGTTAAAGAATTAATTGGCATTTTAGACAGGATTGCACCATTTAAAGATAGTGAGGATTGGGACAACACCGGTCTTCTGGTTGGGGATTTAAACCATGAAGTTACCGGCGTACTGACAACCCTTGACTGCGGGCTTGAGACAGTTGATGAAGCGTTGGATAATGATATTAATGTCATCGTTGCCCATCACCCGATCATCTTCCCGAATGTGTCAAAAGTGACAGAAAGCGGCGTCGGTTCCATTATCCGCAAATTAATTAAATATGATATCAATCTGATCGCGATGCACACAAATCTGGATCATCAGCCAAAAGGCGTCAGCCATATGATTGCAGAACAACTTGGTTTTAAAGACACAGAAATATTGATCAAGCATCAGACGTTCTATAAGAAATTAAGGATAAATATCCCCGCTGAAGATCGTGAGCAGCTAAAACAAGATTTATCCAAAGCAGGTGTCGGCGAGCAGGGTGATTACTCGGAATGCTTCTTCGAATATCCAGTCAAAGGGCAGTTCAGACCCGGAGATGAGTCGGATCCTCATATCGGCTCAAGAGGCGCACTTGAACATGTTGACGAGTATATTGTAGAAGCAATATTTGAGGCCGCCCACGAACAGGAAACAGTTGATGCACTGATTGCTTCCCATCCATACGAGGAGCCCGCATACGACATCCTGTCAATAAATAAGCCGAGTGATAAAGGTCTGGGCGTTCTATTTGAATATGATGGATCCTTGGATACTCTTGTTTCATTAATTGAGGAGAAATCCGGATTGCCTGTCGTCAATGTAGTAAAAGGTTCTGATAAAGGGATTAATAAAGTCGCAGTCATCGGCGGCTCGGGCATGGGCCATATCAACCAGGCATTTGCTGCCGGGGCGGATGTTCTGCTCACAGGTGATGTGAAATACCATGAAGCTTACGATGCAAAGCTTGCCGGCAGAAATATTATAGATACCGGTCATTATATGGAAATTGTAATGGCGGAAGGATTAAAGAACTTAATAGAAAATGAAATAGATGTTAAAATACGAGCGACAAAAATTTCTACAAATCCTTTTGCATAAAAATAAACAAGCCCGTCAAAGAGGGAATGCCCCCCTTTGACGGGCTTGTTTCAATTAATCCATTAATCCATAATTTTAACCGGTTTCGGATTCCTGATTTTTGGCAGGATTTTATCTTTAGGCACCGATGATTTTGGTGTTTCTGCATTCTCTTTATCATATTTCTTAATATATTCGGTGACTTCCCTGACTATTGGTGTCGGCGTTGATGCACCGGCTGTAATAGCTACAGAATCAATTCCTTCCAGCCATTCAGTCTTAAGCTCATCCAAAGAACTGATGCGGTACGCATTCGTATGAGCAATTTCTTTTGATACTTGGGCGAGACGGTTGGAGTTATTACTTTTAGGGTCACCGACAACGATCAACAGTTCTGCTTCCTGTGCCTGTTCAGCAACCGCTTCCTGACGAACCTGTGTTGCCAGGCAAATCTCTTTGTGCACTTCTATATGGGGGAACTGTTTTTTTAGCTGGTCCATTAAATGACCGACATCCCACTGACTCATCGTAGTCTGGTTCGTCACAATAAGCTTTTTGTCTGCAATTTCTGGAGGAAGTGCTTTAACTTCCTCAATCGTTTCAACTAAATGAACACGTTCCGGATTAACACCAACCGCACCTTCCGGTTCAGGGTGTCCTTTTTTACCGATATAGATGACATCATAGTCATCTTCAGTCTTCTCACGTATTAATTCATGTGTGATTTCTACATCGGGACAAGTTGCATCAATGCAGGTAAGCCCTTTTTCCTTGGCTCTTTCCTTAACCTGGGGTGATACACCGTGTGCTGTGAAAACGACAGTGCCTTCGTTAATGTTTTCCAGAATTTCCAATCGGTTGGGTCCATCCAATGTAATGATACCATCTTCTTCAAAAGCATCAGTCACATGTTTGTTATGAACAATCATACCAAGTATATATATCGGGCGGGGCAGTGATTTGTCCATAGAGGCATTGCGCGCAATCACCATAGCATCCACTACTCCGTAACAATAGCCACGGGGGGTAATTTTAATTATATCCATGAAAGAATTCCTCCTTATATTGTATTATAACCAATATGAGCTTGTTTTTAAATCATCTCGATGTATGATTAATTGAATTATAGCCTCACAGACATATTTCGGTTATAATTGAAGACGAGTTTATTTATAGAAAACAGGTGAAACAATGAGTAATGCATTTAAAAGATTTAATTTTGACGATAAAATGCTGGAAGCAATTGAGAAGATAAAGTTTACACATCCAACATTGATACAAGAACGCGTAATTCCCAAAATCTTAAAAGGGGAAAATGTTGTCGCGCAGTCTGAAACAGGTAGTGGTAAATCCCATGCTTTCCTGCTGCCGCTTATTTATAAAGTGGATGTGGAAAAAAATCATCCGCAGGCAGTGATTCTCGCGCCGACTAGAGAACTGGCCAAGCAGCTTCATAAAATGACACTGGATGTATTGGAATCCTATCCGGAAATCCGTGCGGCTGCCTTCATTGGCGGTACAGACGTGAATAAAGACGAACAGAAAGCAAATAGATCCCCCCATATTGTAATCGGTACGCCATCCAGGGTTAAAGGCCTGATGCAATCCGGTGCCCTCGACCTGCATCTTGCAGATAAAGTAGTCATCGATGAAGCCGATTTAATGATTGATCTTGGATTCCTTGAGCCGATCGATGAAATTGCCAGAGCATTAAGCGATGATGTCCGTCTGCTTGTGTTCTCGGCAACGATTCCCGAGGCACTCCGCATATTCCTGAAAAAATATATCGGTGAAGTCGAAACAATTATTATAGACACACCTAAGAACAAGCCGTCTATACATTATAACCTTGTTCCGGTCCGCGGGGAAGAAAAGCAGAAGAAAGTACTGGATATCGTTCAGCATATCACACCTTATATCGGTCTGATCTTTGCGAACTCCCGTGAAAGGGCAGATGAACTGTTTGATCATTTAAACAGTGCAGGCGTTAATGTCGGTTTATTCCATGGTGGATTAAAGCCGCGTGAACGGACTAAAGAAATCAAGAAGATCAGAGCCCTTCACTATGAATGGGTGGTCGCAAGTGACCTGGCAGCAAGAGGGCTCGATATTGACGGAGCGTCGCACGTCATCAACTATGACATCCCTAAAGAGATTGAATTCTTCACACACAGGGTGGGGCGTGTCGGAAGAGGCGAGTACGAAGGTAACGCAATCACACTCTATACTCCCGATGAAGAGCATCTTATTAATCTGATTGAAAATAAGGGCTATACCTTCAGTCATGAAGATTTTAAACGCGGTGAATTTGTTGAGATCAAATCCAGAACACAACGTGCATCAAGAAAGAAAAAAGAGTCGAGTCTCGAATCCAAACTTGCCCACAGAGTAAAGCGGCCGGGTAAAGTGAAACCTGGGTATAAGAAAAAGATGAAAAATGAAATGGATACCTTAAAGCAGAATGAACGCAAAAAGTACTCCATGAAAAATAAGAAAAAAAGATAGAAAAGGATGAATAAAATGCTTTTAGGTTCTCACGTATCTATGAGTGGCAAAAAAATGTTGGAAGCGGCAAGTATGTCTGCAGAGAGTTATGGTGCGAATACATTTATGATTTATACAGGAGCACCCCAGAATACCCGCAGAAAGAAGATAGAAGATCTTAATATAGAAGCGGGCAGACAGCATATGGAAGAGCACGGGATTTCAAATATTGTCGTCCATGCCCCATACATCATCAATATCGCCAACTCTGAGCGCGAAGGTGTTTTTGAACATGGTGTAGAATTTCTTCAGGAGGAAATTCTGCGTACGGAACATCTGGGAAGCAAGCAGATTGTATTGCACCCTGGAAGTCATGTCGGTACAGGCGCTGAACGTGGTATTCAATCCATCATTGAAGGCTTGAATGAAGTGCTGTCTTCCAAACAGGATGTTCAGATTGCACTTGAAACGATGGCGGGTAAAGGTTCGGAAGTAGGAAGAACTTTTGAAGAACTTGCCGAAATCTTCGATGGTGTAACCAACAACGACCGCCTGAGCGTATGTTTCGATACGTGTCACGTCCATGATGCAGGATACGATATTGTTAATGATTTTGATGGTGTAATCGAACAATTCGATAAAACAATCGGAATCGATCGTATCAAAGTACTTCATATTAATGATTCAAAAAATGAGCGCGGCGCACACAAAGACCGTCATGAAAACATCGGCTTTGGCCATATTGGTTTTGACGCATTAACCTATGTTGTAAACCACCCTGAATTTAAAGAGATTCCAAAAATATTGGAAACACCATTTGTCGGCCCGGACAAGAAAAACAGAAATGCACCATACAAACATGAAATTGAAATGATTCGCAATGGTCAATTCATTCCAGGACTAAAAGAGCAGATTAACCCGGATATCAAAGATTTGGTATAATATGATAATAAAAAGGCTGTATCCCATTTCCAACCGGGATACGGCCTTTTTATTTCGTAATCATTCCTATTTACAAATCGTAATGATTACTGTATTATAATGTAATGACTAAATCAAAGAGGAGTATTTGGCATGGAGCACCCGATATTTGAATTAAAGCATCTCTCCTATACTTATAAAGATAAAATGGAAACGACACCCGCTCTAAAAGATATTAATCTTAAAATAGACAAAGGGGATTTTATCGCACTCGTTGGGCCCAATGGTTCCGGTAAAACGACATTGATCAAACTCATTTTAGGTGTGATCAAACCTCAAAAAGGTGAAATATTCATTAATGGAAACAGTTTGAAGAATTTTAATGCCTGGCAGGAAGTAGGCTATGTATCACAAAAATCCAACAGTTTTTCAAAAGGATTTCCTGCAACAGTGCGTGAAGTCGTGCTGAGTGGTCTAACGAAAGAAAAAGGACTGCTTAAGAGATTCAACAGAAAAGACGGACAGAAATTGGAAGAGGTATTGGATCTATTGAACATCAGTGAGCTTAAAGATAAAAATATTTCTCTGCTGTCCGGCGGACAGACCCAGCGTGTATTTATTGCCAGGGCACTGATCAGCAACCCAAGTATACTGGTGCTTGATGAACCGACAGTCGGAATCGATGCAAAGCATGTCAAAGAATTCTACGATGTCCTGCTTAGGTTAAAGGAACGTTCAGTTACGATATTACTCGTAACACATGATATCGGTGTAGTAGTCGACCATGCGGATGAAGTGGCCTGCTTAAATGAGCACCTTCATTTCCATGGGACGAACCAGGAATTTAAAAATCTGGGGGAAGCGGAACTGTCCAAAATTTACGGATTCCCTTTACAGCTGGTAAGCCATGACCATGAAAGGGAGTGCTGCAATTGATCCAGGCATTGATAGAATATGACTTCATAAGACTCTCTTTCATCAGTGGTCTGATTGCCGGACTTATTGCACCTTTGATTGGAACATTTATCGTCATTAGAAGATTATCTCTGATTGCCGATGCACTCAGCCATGTAACATTGGGAGGAATCACTTTCGGCGTTTACCTCTCATCGTTGATTGGGACCACAGTGAATCCTCTTATTACGGGTGTTTTATTCTCAGTGGCAGGGGCACTTGGGATTGAAAGGTTAAGAACCGTCTATAAACATTACCAGGAGCTGGCGATACCAATCATCATGAGTCTAGGTATTGCACTCAGCGTATTATTCCTGTCACTTGCTGATGGATTTAACCAGGATTTATTCGGTTATCTTTTCGGAAGCATCAGTGCTGTGAGTCTTTCTGATTTAACCCTCATTGCAGTAATCGGGGTTATCGTCCTGGTATTTATATATCTGTTTTACAAAGAAATGTTATTAGTATCATTTGATGAAGAATACGCAAACGTGATGAATATCAGCAAATGGATTCATTTCATGTTCATCATCGTCGTCGCACTGGTTATCAGTGCTTCTATGAGAATTGTAGGGATTTTACTTGTCAGTGCATTGATGACGCTCCCGGTGGCATCAGCGATGAGAGTTACTTCCAGCTTTAAACAACTCATGATAGTCAGTGTTATTTTAGGTGAGGCGGCAGTCATCTCAGGGCTTTTCCTAAGCTTCTATTTAAATATCTCTCCAGGAGGAACCATCGTCCTCGTGTCTATATTAATATTACTAATTACAATTCTTCTCGATCGAATAGGAGTGAGTAAAAATGACAAACCAACTGAATCAGTACAAGGTTAGATTAAAAGAGAACAGCCTTAAAATTACAGATAAACGTATGAGAATGATCGATTTGTTTCTGGATGAAGACAGGTATTTAAGTGCAAGAGAAGTGCAGGAAAAGATGAATGAAGAATTTCCTGGTATCAGTTACGATACAATTTATCGTAATCTATATACATTGAATAATATTGAAGTGCTGGAAAAAACAACATTCGATGGTGAAATGCAGTACAAAATTTCCTGCACCACACATCATCACCATCATTTTATATGCAACAGCTGCGGTGATACAAAAGTGATCCATCACTGTCCTGTGGATGCATGGGAAAGTGAATTGAATGACGTCGAAATTACAAACCATAAAGTAGAACTTTACGGTCTTTGCGGCAGATGCAGAACGACAGCAGCAACTATGAACTAAAATCCGCTCTATGTTTAACTGATTAACAAACAGTGTGAGTGACGAAAAAGCCGTTCCGGATCTACTCAAATAGATTCGAAACGGCTTTTTGATTCAAAAATCTTATATATAGTTGTCTATGAAGTTAAATACAATAATCCGGCCCCGAAATTAGAATTTATGCTAACTTCGGGGCCGGATTAATTTAATGGATCGGATTGTCACCAACAGTTAGTGCTCGACCGACATTATTACGGTCAAAGACTTATTAACTATTCGCTGCTTCTTCTTTCGCTTTACGTTCTTTCTCATAATGTTCTTCAGCTAGAATATCGATTTCTTTTTTAAGTTCGTCGACCATCGTTTCCTCCGGTACTTTACGGACTGTTTTACCATGCATGAATAAAAGACCTTCGCCACGTGCGCCTGCGATTCCGATATCCGCTTCTCTTGCTTCACCCGGACCGTTTACAGCACAGCCGAGAACTGCAACTTTAAGGGGGGCTTTTATAGTGGAGATATACTCTTCCATTTCATTGGCAATGGAAATCAGATCGATTTCGATACGCCCGCATGTAGGGCAGGCGATAAGTGTTGCAGCATTACTTGCCAGGCCGTAACTTTTGAGTAATTCCTTCGCAACTTTCACTTCTTCAACAGGATCTGCTGAAAGTGATATTCTCATGGTGTTGCCTATACCTCTGGAAATGATTGCGCCGAGACCCGCCGCACTTTTTACAGTTCCTGCAAATAATGTACCACTTTCTGTAATGCCCAAGTGCAGTGGATAATCAAATGCAGCAGCGGCTTTTTCATAGGCTTCAATTGCAAGGTTAACATCAGATGCCTTCATTGAAACGATGATGTCATGAAAATCAAGATCTTCCAATATTTTAATATGATGCAATGCGCTCTCTACCATGCCATCTGCAGTAGGGTAGCCATATTTTTTTATGATATGTTTCTCAAGGCTGCCTGCGTTCACGCCAATACGGATAGGAATGCCTTTTGCCTTGCAGGCTTCTACTACAGCTTCCACCTTTTCACGTCGGCCGATGTTACCAGGATTGATACGAATTTTATCTGCGCCGCCTTCAACAGCAAGTAAAGCCAGCTTATAATCGAAATGGATATCTACAACGAGTGGAATATTGATGCGCTTTTTAATTTCCGGAATTGCAAGAGCATCTTCTTCTTTCGGACATGCTACCCGCACGATTTGACATCCTGCTTCTTCCAGTCGGTGAATCTCATTGACAGTCGCTTCAACATCATGAGTCTTCGTCGTTGTCATGCTCTGAATGATTATCTGATCGGCTCCGCCGATAGTAAGATCGCCGACTTTGACCGGTCTTGTTTTAGTACGGTGTGTTAATTGAGACATAACCAAACTCCTCATAATTAATGATTCTCTGAATCAAATGCTATTATACTAGATATTCTGTAAAAATGTAAATGTAGTGCATCAAGATTGCGTTTTCATGACCGGCAGCTTCTTAAAGTAGTAATAATAGAACGGCAATGACAGAAAATAAAGCCACCAAAAACTTATACCAGAAATTAGATTAATGAATATAATAGGAATCAGCATCAGCACCGTGATGAATGATGAAATTTTAAACCAGTTCATAAATCGTGATTTCCGTTTTGCCAGTACTGCTGCGAGATGACATAAATAGTTGCCGGCAGACATGAGTATCACTGCAAAAAACATGATTAACGCCAAATAGAGCGCACTATAGACCAGGACATAAAAATACAGGCTGGATGACTGCTGGTCTATAAATGTTTTTAACTCCTCATCATTGCTGACCTGTCCTATGTATGAATAATCCAGTCCGGAATCCTGTACATCCTTGATATAGATTCCATCTTTAAGGAAACCGAGGAACACATCGCTGCTGATTTCTTCTATATTATCCGTTTTCAGTTCCTCGGTGAATAAAACTGATCTGCCACTGATTGCTATCGTCTCCGTCTGTCCGACATATTCCCCATCTGTAATTTCAAAATCCGGCACCATGGATTCAATATCACCCAATCCGGATGCTGCCTGGACTGTTTGGAAGAGCGTTACGATATTCGGGAGTGAAACCAAGAGTGAGATGATGAATATATTAAGAAGCAGCTGCCTGAAGTTCACTGTTCTGAATAATGGATATTTCTTAAAAGTAATGATGCGTTTTAAAAAAGTGAAATATTTCATAATTATACTATGTCCTTTTTCTTCTATAATATAAACATAAATATCCTGAATGTTTTGAAATCATTCAAAGGTCTGAAATGAATACCTTAAAATCAATACATTTGTTATTTTAACACCGAATTGATATATTTAGTATGTAATCAATAATATTTGGAGGGGAATTTACTATGGCTTTTGAATTACCAGAACTACCGTATGCTTATGATGCGTTGGAACCACATTTCGATAAAGAAACTATGGAAATCCACCATTCCAAGCACCACAACACTTATGTAACAAAACTGAATGATGCTGTTCAGGGTACAGACCTTGAAAGTAAATCAATCGAAGAAATCATCAAGAATCTGGATTCAGTGCCAGAAGATAAGAAAACTGCTGTTAGAAACAACGGCGGCGGTCACTTGAACCATTCATTATTCTGGAAACTTCTTACTCCGGATGCTAAAGAAGTATCTGGTGAAGTTAAAGATGCAATTGAATCTAAATTCGGCTCTGTAGATGAATTCAAAGAAAAATTTGAAGCTGCAGGCGCTGCACGTTTCGGTTCAGGCTGGGCATGGCTGGTTGTTAACAACGGTGAACTTGAAATTGTTTCAACACCTAACCAGGACAACCCTGTATCTGAAGGTAAAACTCCAATCCTGGGCGTAGATGTCTGGGAACACGCTTATTACTTGAAATACCAGAACAAACGTCCGGAATACCTTAAAGCATTCTGGAATGTTGTTAACTGGGATAAAGTCAACGAACTTTATAGCAATGCAAAATAATTAATTATTTTTTTGGACAGGGTGGAATCCCTGTCCTTTTTTTGTTGTTTTATTGATGCATGTCAATGTTATAATCCAATATCTCTTTTAAAATGATGGTAAAGATAAATTGTTTTTGCTAAAGGGGAGATGGAGTATGAAAAAGGTGATGTTATTCCTGGTAACAGTGATCATGATTTCTGTTTCAGCCTGCCAGCCGGAAATGGAAATGACTACTTTACCCGAGCCGGTGCCGTATCAAAACCTGAGTCCGTCTTCACACGATTTAAGCATCTCTTTGGAAGAAACCGATTTTAGCGGTCCGCCTGAAATTTTAAATATAACTTTAAAAAATTCCGGTGACAAATTATATCATTACGGCATGTTCTATCAATTAGAATATAAAATTGACGGCATGTGGTATATCATTCCTTATAATGATAATATATTTGCCAAATATCCGGATTTCAGAAATACAGGCAGAATGATTAAGCCCCAGGCTACAGTTCTACAGACTTACACACCGGATGAACTTGATCTTCATCTCTCTGCCGGAGAATATAGACTTGTTAAGACATTTATATATGCCGATTCCAGCTATACTGTTACAATCGCAGCCCCTTTTCAAATATATTAAAATTTTCGAACCTCATTGTAATGCACTCATCCGTTTTGTAACCAGATTAACTAACCGGGTGTTGAAATATTACTAATGTATAGCCAATTAAACAGGTTTTGATTGTAATATTTTCAATCGGGATTTATGATAGAATAGCCTCATAAGATTGAGAAGTAAAAAGGAATGAGTTGTATTGAAAAGAGCCAAAATTAAAAGTCTTGAAGCTATAAATAAACAAATATTAAAATCGAGAATCAATATAATCATGCTGATTGTATTCTCACTCTGTCTTACACTCATTTTCAGACTCGGTTATTTGCAGATTGTTCAAGGTGATACATATCAGGAAGAAGTCGAGAATGCCCAGTATGTGGAGATCAACCAAAGCGTACCCCGGGGTGAAATTTACGACCGCAATGGCAATTTGCTTGTAGGAAATGAATCTCAGCGCGCTATTTATTTTACAAGGCACCGTAATATGAAATCCAGTGAGATAATGGATCTGGCAAGTGAGCTGAGCGGGTACATAGATATGGATACAGAATCACTCAGCCTCAGAGATAAACAGGACTATCTGATTAGGCAATACTCCGATGAAGTTGAATCTATCATGAGTAATGAAGTCACACTGTTGGAAGATGGCAATATTACACAGGATCAGTTTAATGAGGAGCTGTACAACAGAGTCGATGAGGAACAACTGAATGACATACTAACAGAAGAGGATTTAAACACACTTGCTATATATGTAGAGATGGTAAATGCAAAAGAATTAAATCCGGTAACCATTAAGAGTGGCGGAGTTACCGAGGAAGAATTCGCCAAAGTTAATGAATCACTCGAAGAGCTTGAGGGCATCACCACCGGAATGGACTGGCATAGGCATTATCCTCATGATGACACATTAAAAACCATGTTTGGTGAGGTTTCCTCCTCCGAGGAAGGGCTGCCAAGAGAATTACTTGAGTACTATACGGCCAGGGGTTACTCAAGAAACGACAGAGTAGGAAAAACCTACTTGGAATTCCAATACGAAAATGTGCTTCGGGGAGAGAAGGAACAGGTTAAATATTCTACAGACAAATCTGGTGAAATCATCAATCAGGAAGTAATAAGCCCTGGAGTGGCCGGAGATGATTTATACTTAACAATCGATATTGAGCTACAGCTCGAATTGGAAAAACTGGCCGAACACCATTTATCTTCATTAAGAAAGCTGGCAGAAGATGCGGCTGAACGCAGTGAACAAAATGGAGATATAGATTATACGATCATTCCGGAATATCTGGATACTGTAGTTTTGGTCGTTCAGGATCCGAACAATGGTGATTTGCTCGCTATGGTAGGTAAACAAATAAATGACGAAGGAGAAATTGTCGATTACCATTATGGTGCACTGACATCAACTTATGTTGTCGGGTCATCAATAAAAGGTGCAACAGTTACGACAGGATATCAAAATGATGTAATTGAAGCCGGTGAACATATTCTTGATGAACCGCTCAATTTCGCCGGCACTCCTGGCAAGAGTTCTTTCTTCAACAGAGAAGGCGGCGTCAATGTGGATGATCAGGAAGCTCTGATGGTTTCATCCAACGTCTATATGTATAAAATCGCCCTTAGAATGGCCGGGCTGAATTATTATGATGGGATGTCCCTGCCGAATGATATAGAAGGCGCCGGGCACAAATTAAGAAATGGGCTGAACCAATTTGGTTTAGGCGTATCTACTGGTATTGATCTGCCAAATGAAGCAACCGGACTCAGCCCCGAATTAAAATATAATCCAGGGAACTATTTAGACCTTGCGATTGGTCAATATGATACTTATTCGGCGCTTCAATTGTCACAGTATGTATCGACGATTGCCAATGATGGTCAGAGAGTTCAGCTCCATTTAGGCAAAGAAGTAAGAGGCAGTGATTCGAATGCTTCCGGGCCTGTACTGCAGTCGTTTAATGGCAAAGTATTAAACAATGTGGATTATACACAGGAACAGCTCACTCAGATTCAGTCAGGATTCTACGATGCATTCAACACCCATGATGAAGCGACGGACAGATATGGAACGGGCTGGGATGCCTATCATGAACTCGAACCTAAAGCGGCGGGTAAAACAGGAACTGCCCAGGCGTTCAGAGAAGGCGATGAAGTCCTTAATCAGACTTATGTAGGCTATGCACCTTATGATGATCCTGAGATGGCTTTTTCAGTGATTTTCCCGTATATGCCGAACACGATACCATTCTTCCCGGCTCAGTATCTGGGCAGGGATGTCATCAATAAATATTTTGAAGTGACGCACGGTGAAGAGGAAGTCCCTGAGTATGAATACAGGTTAAGTGAATTTTATCCTAAGCTGGTATATGGAAGCTATTAGAGGAAACCACCCATTTTTGGGTGGTTTTTTTGTGCCTTTACATAATCTTTACAAACCATTCATTTCAAATTTACATTCAACGTTTAAAGTATATATGTAAGCGAAAATCACATATATCTACTGGAGGAATTGAAGAATGAAAAAGAGTATGTTTCTTGCAGCACTGTTAATGAGTCTGATGCTTGTTCTCGCAGCTTGTGGCGAGGGTAACGCAGAAGATCCGACCGAAGCAGAAGGCAGTGAAAGTTCAGATGAAAGTGCTGAAAGTGGAGAATCAGGTTCTGAAGAAGGTTCAGGCGAATTAAGCGGGACTATTAACGGTGACGGTTCTTCTACTGTATTTCCTATCATGGAAATAATTAACGAAGAATTTAATGCGGAGTACGGTATGGCAGCTGAAATCGGTGTTTCCGGTACTGGAGCAGGTTTCGAAAGATTCACTGCAGGTGAAACAGATTTCCAGAACGCTTCCCGTGACATTAAAGAAGAAGAAGCTTCTGCTTTGGAAGAAGCGGGAATCGAATACACTGAATTTCTAGTTGGTACTGACGGTTTAACTGTAGCAGTCAGTCAGGAAAATGACTTCGTCGACAGCTTGACATTCGATGAGCTTTACTCTATTTACAGTGGTGAAGCGGAGACTTGGAGTGATGTACGTGAAGGCTTCCCGGATGAAGAAATCACGGCTTACGGTCCAGACCAATCTCACGGAACACATGATTTCTTCAAAGAAGAAGTCATGAACGATGAAGATGTTCAGGCTGAGCTTATCGCAGATACAAACCAAGTCGTTACTTCCGTAACTTCAGATCCGAGCTCAATTGGCTTCTTCGGATATAGTTTCTATTTAAACAACAAGGACACTTTGAAAGCTGTACCTATCCAAGGCCCTGATAGCGAAGAAGCTATTGAACCTACGGATGAGACAGTACAGAGTTACGAGTATCCTTTATCCCGTCCATTGTTTGTTTATGGTAAAAACGAATCCCTTGAAAACAATGAAGCATTCAGAACATTTATGGAATTTACACTTGAAAATGCTGCTACAGCAGCAGAAGAAGTCGGTTATGTAGCCCTTCCTGAGGAAGACTATCAGGAACAGATCGACCAGTTACCATAAAGTTACAACAAATTTAAATGGACGGGTATCCCGTCCATTTTTAAAGTATTTTAAGTGAGGTCTATTATGAGTGAATATAATATACGTGAAATGGTTCAAAATAATAAAAATAATAAAAGCACTAAATTTATAGAAAAAGCAGTTCCAATCATACTCTTCATCATTACATCTGTTTCTATTCTTACTACTCTAGGGATTTTATATACTTTACTTTCAGAAACATTTATCTTCTTTACCAGAGTATCCCCAATTGAATTTTTTACTGCTACTGAATGGAAGGCATTTAGTTCAGATCCTACTTTTGGGATTATTGCATTGATCATGGGGACACTTAAAATTGTAGTCATTGCCACAATTGTTGCGGTTCCCGTTGGATTAGGGGCAGCCATTTATCTGAGCGAATATGCAACTGACCGGATCCGAAGAGCAATTAAACCGGTTTTAGAAATTTTAGCCGGTATTCCTACAGTTGTTTACGGTACATTCGCAATTACTTTTGTAACACCGATGATCCGACAATGGTTTCCTGAAGTCAGTCTCTATAATGCAATTTCGCCAGGTATAGTTGTAGGGATAATGATTGTGCCCATGATTGCCAGTTTAAGTGAAGATGCACTAAGCTCTGTTCCCGCTGTTACAAGAGAAGGTTCTCTTGGACTTGGGGCGACCCGTCTGGAAACAGTTTTCAAGATTCTTTTGCCTGCTGCTGCATCCGGTATTATTGCATCATTCGTTTTGGGGATTTCACGGGCAATCGGCGAAACGATGATCGTTTCAATCGCAGCCGGCAGCACACCGGGTGCCGATTTTGATTTAGCTACATCATTGCAGACAATGACTGGCTTCATCGTCCAGGTCACTTCAGGTGATGCAGCATTTGGTACGGACCTGTACTACAGTTTGTACGCTGTAGGTATGACACTGTTCCTGTTCACATTGATCATGAACCTTGCAGCACAATGGATTACTAAAAGATTTCAGGAGGAATACTAAGTATGCAGCTTATAAATAAAGATGAAGTCGCCAAATCTTTAGGCGGCCGTCTATTGTTAAACAAAGCCATGAGATTCTTATTCCTTCTTTGTACTTTAGTAGGACTTGTTGTACTAGTCACTTTGATCGTGGATACAGTATTGGACGGCTGGGATCATTTAACATTGGACTTCCTGACTAGTTTCAGTTCCAGCCGCCCAGAGAATGCAGGTATTTACGGCGCAATTATCGGGTCACTCTGGCTGATGGCTGTAACAGCACCTGTAGCAATCATTCTTTCCGTTGGTACAGCATTGTATCTTGAAGAATATGCAGTGAAGAATAAAATAACAAATTTCATCAAAATAAATATCTCAAATCTTGCCGGTGTTCCATCAGTCGTTTTCGGTTTACTCGGTTTAACAATTTTCGTAAGACAATTAGCACTCGGCAACTCAGTTTTAGCAGCAGGATTGACGTTGGCCTTAATGATTATGCCGGTAATCGTAGTTGCTTCCCAGGAAGCTATACGGGCCGTTCCTAATTCCGTACGTGAAGCATCGACCGGTATGGGTGCGACGAAATGGCAGACTGTTTCTAGAATTATATTACCGGCGGCAATTCCCGGCATTATAACAGGTATTATATTAGCTTTATCCAGGGCAATCGGTGAAACGGCACCCTTGGTTGTAATTGGCGTTCCAGTATCACTGCTGGTTACGCCTGACAGCGTATTTGATTCTTTCCAGGCATTGCCAATGCAGATATACAACTGGGTTAAGATGCCTCAGGAAGAATTCCAGTATTTAACAGCAGCAGGAATCATCATTCTTCTACTCATCTTATTTTTAATGAACTCCGCAGCAATTTATATTCGCAACAAGTATTCTAAAAGGTTTTAATTGGAGGTTTTTAATATGGCAAATGTAAAAATGAAAGAGGAATTGGATATGAATGCAACTATTAATTCGGAATTAGAAAAGAAAGATTCAAATACAGGTATTGTGCAGTCTTCCAAATCTGTTTTTCATACTAAAGATTTCAACCTTTGGTACGGGGACAATCACGCACTTCAAAATATTAACCTTGCTTTTGGTGAAAATGAAGTTTCTGCAATCATCGGTCCATCAGGATGCGGTAAATCAACATTCATAAAATCATTGAACAGAATGGTGGAGCTCGTTCCTGTTGTTCGTACAGAAGGCGATATTATATATCGTGACCAAAATATTTTCGACAAATCCATTACGGTTGAAGAACTGAGAACCAAGGTGGGCATGGTGTTCCAAAAACCTAACCCTTTCCCTAAATCAATCTATGACAACGTTGCATATGGAGCACGCGTCCATGGTATCCGTAAAAAGAAAATTCTTGATCAGATTGTTGAGGAGAGTTTACGGGGCGCTGCAATCTGGGATGAAGTTAAAGATCGTCTTCATGCAAATGCTTATGGTCTTTCCGGTGGTCAGCAGCAGCGTATTTGTATCGCAAGAGCACTTGCTATAGAACCGGATGTAATTTTAATGGACGAGCCGACAAGTGCCCTTGATCCGATTTCAACTACTAAGATAGAGGATCTCATGCAGGAACTGAAAGAAAAATACAGCATTATTGTTGTGACTCACAACATGCAGCAGGCTGCACGTATTTCCGACAAGACTGCGTTCTTCTATCAAGGTTATGTGGTGGAGCATGATGATACGAAAGTAATATTTGAAAACCCTAAAGATAAACGAACTGAAGATTACGTTTCCGGAAGGTTCGGCTAAATGGGGTATCGTGAAAAATTCGCTGGAGAGATGGACACTCTCTACAAAGATGTTGTAAAACTCGGAATCGAGTGCTACAGGCGTCTTCAAGGCAGTATTCAGGTTTTGTCTGATGAGGATACAGAACGTGCAAGGGAATTGGTAAAAGGGGATAGAGACATCAACCGTATGGAGTACGAGATTAACACACAGGTGATTAACCTGATCACAACCCAACAGCCGGTTGCTAGAGATTTAAGACTCATCATTTCCAGCATCAAAATTGCCGACGATTTAGAACGTATAAGTGATAATATCAGCAATGTCGGAGAAGTAAGGAAAAGAGTTAAAATCACTAATGAAAAACTGCTGCTTCGACTCTCTACAATGGAACACCTCGCATTGCTGATGCTTGAAGATGTTAAAACGGCCTATGAGAACAAGGATACGGATTTATGTATCGAGATTATTGAACGCGATAAAGATATTGACTCTCTGTTTGTTCAGATAACAACATCGGATATTATTGAGGAATCGGATGTGTTTGTGACAGGACAGAGTCAGTTAACTGCTAAATATCTTGAACGTATTGGCGACCACGTCAAAAATATAGCTGAACATGTATACTTTGTAATAACAGGTGAAAAGTATGAGAAGGTTGCGCAAAGATAGTTTTACAAAACTCTGGAATTCCCAGAGTTTTTTTATATTCATTTTTATCTATGAGGACTGGACTTTTCTCTTTGGACATGTAAATAATATAATATATATTATTGGTAATGAATTATGAATGCTATAATAACAGGAGAGAGCGTAAAATAGTTTGTGTAAATGAATAAATAGAAAAAGGGAGCCCTTTTCTTGTAGAATCAAGTTACCACACCAAATCCCAAGAAAAGAGGTCTCCCCTTATGAATCATTTTACATCAGATATCATTCAAGCTCTAGTGAAAAAGGAAGACGTATCCGAAATCTTCCGCAGTCACCTGGAAACGGCGGTGAATACATTGCTTAAAACCGAGCTGACTGCGTTCCTGGACTATGAAAAATATGATCGCGTCGGCTTCAATTCGGGAAATTCCAGAAACGGTGCGTACGCCCGTACCCTACATACCGAATATGGGGATCTACAGATTGATATCCCCCGGGATCGGAATGGCGATTTCAAACAACAGACCGTCGCCCCCTATAAGCGGTCCAATGACACGTTGGAGTCCTTTGTCATCCATATGTTTCAAAAAGGGGTGACAATGTCTGAGATTTCGCATCTGATCGAGCGCATGTATGGGCATCACTATACCCCCCAAACGATTTCGAACATGACTAAAGCGGTCGCAGAAGAAGTCGAGGCCTTTCGTCAGCGTTCCCTGTCCAATTGGTATGTCTGTGTGTATCTGGATGCGACGTTCCTGCCCGTCAAAAGAGAGACGGTTTCGAAAGAAGCTGTCTATATCGCTGTCGGCATCCGTGAAGATGGCTCAAAGGAAGTCCTGGCATATACGGTCGCTCCAACGGAATCCGCCTATGTGTGGAAAGAATTGATCGAAGACATCCAAGCGCGGGGTGTCGAAGAAGTGCTGCTTTTCATATCGGATGGACTCACAGGCATCAAAGACAGTATTCACTCGGTCTTTCCAAAAGCCAGATACCAGACGTGTTTTATTCATGTTGCGCGCAACATTTCCCACAGGGTCCGTGTATCGGACCGCAAGGAAATCTGTGAGGACCTGAAGTCCTTGTATCGCGCCACGGACAAAGCAGACGCTGAACAGGCTTTGGATGCGTTTATAGAGAAGTGGAAAAAGTCCTACGCCAAAGTCACGCAATCATTGAAAGCCAATCCGGATCTGTTCACCTTTTATGATTTCCTTGAAGCAATCAGGAGGAGCATTTACTCCACAAACCTGATTGAGTCATTCAATAAGAGAATCAAACGGTACAGTAAGCGCAAGGAGCAGTTTCCGAACGAAGCATCGCTTGATCGTTTTCTCGTCACTCAATTCGAAACTTACAACCAGCAGTTTGCGACACGGTGTCACATCGGTTTTGACCAAGCACGGGCCGAACTAACTGAAATGTTTAGCGAGTAACACACACTATAAGAAAAGGTATGCATTCATTTACACATAATTATTGACGGTCCCTAACAGGATGAAAAGAGGTAATATTTTGGATAAAAAATCTTTGCGTAAAAATATGATATCGACACTGTCATCTTTGGATAAGACATACAAGAATGAAAAAGAGGAAATTCTTAAAGAAAAATTTCTAGAATTTATAAAAGAACACGATATAAAATCCATTGGCATCGTCCTTGCAATGCCTCATGAGCTTGATACTGACGGTATTATTGCATGGATGAAGGAAGAGGGACGTGAAGTTTACACTCCTGTATGCGATTATAAATCGAAGGAAATGAATTTCTGCAGGTTCGTTTCTTTTGAAGATATAATAATTGATGAGAAGAACTTACGTGTTCCATCCAGCTGTGAAGATATTAATAATCAGGTGGAATTAATTGTCGTTCCTGGTCTGATATACTCTGAGGCAGGATATAGAATAGGATACGGTGGCGGGTTCTATGATCGCTTTCTGAAAGACTACAAAGGATTGAAAGCTTCATTATTGTTCGAGGAACAAATCGGTGAAGTGATTACTGAAGATCACGATGTGCCGGTTGATGTACTTATAACACCTGATAGAACCATCGGTGCAAAAAGCAGGAGGCTCACAGATGAGAAGTAAGTGGCACACAGCTTATGAACTTGTCAGATATACCGGTTACTCCTTTTTTAACTATGACAGGAACAATGGGACAATCTGGCTGAAAAATCCAAAAGAAAGTTCTATCATGTGTCTAAATGATTTTTATTTAACTGAAGAAGAAATGAACCATACTTCGGACAGCTTGTTTGATAGTAGAGATATGATTTCCAAGCATGCAGGTTTTAATGTAAATACCATACACTGCATTCATATGGCTGAGAGTATAGTCCGCAAAAAACGAAAAGAAAATGGTTTGAAAATCGTACATAGAGGCATAGCCGATATGAAACAGATCATCCGCAATCCTTTCTTCAAAATGGACATGGAGTATAAAAAGGCCAGAGATGATGGATATTATCAAAGAAGGCTGATGGGTCCGCATCCTTTTGAAAAATATATGATTAAATTTACGCCGATGACATATCTTTTAATCAGCATCAATCTGGTAATATTCCTGTTCAATTTTGTAGCTGTCAGATTTTTTGATTCATATATATTAACAAATGGATTGGCTTTAAGTCATTTCAATGTTGTAGCCGGTGATTATTACAGGCTGTTAACCAGTTCCTTTTTGCATGTGACCATCGATCATTTTCTGTTTAATATCTTTGCACTGTATATATTGGGTAAATTTACGGAAAGTTTATACGGGAAATTCCATTTGCTTATTGCGTATTGTTTAACCGGAATCTTATCAAGCCTTTTTTCAATGATGTTTGTCATTGAAGGCATTTCACTTGGAGCGAGTGGGGCGGTATACGGATTACTGGGTATCATCATTGTTCATCTGCTCATACACGGACGTATAAATGCAAAATTGTTAATACAAATTGCTGTAATTTTTATCGTGGTATCTGTATTTTCCCAGCTATTCGCAAATATAAATCATTTTGCACATATCGGGGGGCTGTTATCCGGTGTGCTTCTTGGCATCATTTATAATCCCAGACGCTTTAATTCAAAATGGTTTTTTGGAGCGTTCGCTGCATTGATCGTATTATCGGTTATATCGTATTTTGTAATGATTTCAAAAGATTCCAGTCAGCCATTTGATGATATGGCACTTGAACATATTGAAAAAGGCGAGTATGAAGAGGCATTGAATATCGTAAATGAAGCATTGAGATCCGGGAATGACACAGCAACCACTTATCATGCATTAGGAATATTGTCGGCTCATGCAGGAGACTATGAACAGGCAGAAAAATACCATGACAAGAGCTATCAGATAAATCCAGAAAATGAGCAGGCTGCAAAATATCAGCTGATTCAATTAAGGAAGCAAAGAGAGTATGATGAAATGGGAGAAGTTCTAAGCCATCTGGATACACAGAACATTAAAGATGAAGGACTGAAGCTATTGGTAAAGGAACATAGTAATGAATAAGGATTTAACTCACATAAACGCTTTACTTAGAAGATTTGGCATTTATGTGTATGACAGAGATGAGAAGAATAAACTTAGCCTTATGGAGATGGAAGTAAAAGAGCTGTACAAACACGGGCTCATCACCAAAGACGAATTCACTGAAGCACTTTTAATATTGAGAAAAAGGGGTTAGAACATGAATGTAATACTCGCAGCGGATATTGGTGGTACGACATGCAAACTCGGTATCTTTGATGAAGCACTTTCTCTGCTTGAAAAATGGGAAATTAACACTGATATTTCAAATGAAGGACAGAATATCTTAACCAATGTGCATGCATCATTTAGATCCAGGATTGAAAAAATGGGATTTAAAATGGAAGACTGTCACGGTGTCGGACTGGGTATGCCTGGCCCTGTCAATTTCACAAATGGTATATTAAATGGCTGTATAAACCTCAATATAGAAGGAAAAAGTCCTGTTTCTTCAATTTTTGAAGAAATAAGCGGTGTAAAAACCATCGTGGATAACGATGCGAATGTCGCTGCCCTTGGAGAGCAGTTTAAAGGCGCAGGACACGGTCACAGCGAAGTAGTGATGATAACCCTTGGAACCGGAGTAGGCGGCGGTGTCATCTCGGATGGCAGGCTTATACATGGTATTGGCGGTTCAGGTGGTGAAGTCGGCCACATAACAGTGGATTTCGACGAACGTTTTCACTGTAATTGCGGCAAAAAAGGATGCCTTGAAACAGTTGCATCTGCGACAGGCATGGTAAACCTGGCCGTGTTCCATTACGAAAAGGATTTCAAAGATACAGTTTTGGCAACGGAAATCAAAGATGAAACAGTGACTTCCAAATCAATTGTAGAAGCAGCGATTGCAGGAGATAAACTGGGGGAATTCGTAGTGGAAGAAGCTGCACGTTACCTGGCAATTGCAATGAGTAATATATCCGTAATTACAAATCCAGGGTATTTCATATTCGGAGGCGGCGTAAGCGAAGCTGGAAATTATTTGACTGATAAAATCAGAAAATATTATACACCTCTCACATTTCCTCCGGCGGCAGGAGACATGGAAATCGTTATGGCCGAACTAGGAAATGACGCGGGAATGTATGGTGCCGCCAGACTAGTTAAACAATACTTGATGTAAGAAGAGAACCCTTAACAAAGGGTTCTCTTCTTACATATAATCATTTATGTCGTAATTAGCTGTTTCGCTGTAGCGCTCAGAGGTTATTATTTGTTTCAGCACAGATGCCACATGATCCGGCGCCAGCAGACGCTGATCTGATTTATAACTTTTAAATTTATCGATATTTGGAAACTCATCAGGATCTGAACTTCTTATCGTTTTCTGCATATCTGTATCGATGACCCCCGGTCTGAACGTTGCGGAAAGTATAGGATATTCAAAATCGCCTGTTTCCAGCCGGGTTACACCACTCAGCATATTTATTGCTGCTTTAGAAGTGCAGTAGGCTGCCCAGCCCTCCATGGGATTGACAGCAGCACCGCTGGATACTGTTAATATTCTCTTTTCTGATTGTAAATCTTTAAACGCCTTGATAAATCCCTTTATAAACAGTGCAGGTGCAAGCACATTCACTTTATAGTTATCCAGATATCCTTTCACGTCCATATTTTCTACTGATTTAACCGGATTCACAGTACCTGCATTATTGATAAGGTAGATTTCATCCTCTTTTTCAGGTGAAATGGAACTAAAAATTTCCGGGATGTCATCTTCCATAGCAGTTTCATCCAGAAAATCAATATGATGTTCTTTATATATATCAACATCTGTCTCCACTTCCCGGCGGGAAATGCTTATTATACGGTCTTCTTTAAAAGCTTCCAAAAGAGACTGACCGAGTCCTCTTGTCGTTCCGGTAATAAAAACATATCTCATTTACAGCTCTCCTCTCTTTGTTAAATACAGTATAGTTAACCTTAAATTATTTGTAAAATATAAAAAAATACATAAATATGAATAAATATGCTTGATTAAGCATGTTTATAATGGTAGTATTTAAATCATTAAATTAATTATAGAGGTGAATGGATATGAAGGAAAAAGTGGTATTAGCGTATTCAGGTGGTCTAGATACAAGTGTGACTATTCAATGGTTTATCGATAAAGGTTATGAAGTTGTTGCAGTATGTCTGGATGTAGGGGAAGGGAAAGACCTGGATCTTGTGCATCAGAAGGCACTTGATATGGGAGCGAGTGAATCCCATGTCATCGATACAACTAAAGAGTTTGCAGATGAATATGTTGCATACGCAATTTATGGCAATGCAATGTATGAAGGGAAATACCCGCTTGTTTCAGCACTGAGCAGACCGTTGATTTCTAAAAAACTTGTGGAAATTGCACATCATTCCAATGCAGACTTCGTTGCACATGGATGTACTGGCAAAGGAAATGACCAGGTGCGTTTCGAGGTTGCAATCAAAGGTCTTGATCCTTCATTAAAAGTACTTGCACCTGTTCGTGAATGGACTTGGAGCAGGGAAGAAGAAATTGATTATGCAAAAGAAAAAAATATTCCGATTCCAGTCAATTTAAATTCACCATATTCCATAGACCAGAACTTATGGGGCAGAAGTAACGAATGCGGCGTACTGGAAGATCCTTGGAATACACCGCCTGAAGATGCATATGATTTAACTAAAAATGTTCAGGATGCGCCGGATGAAGCTGAAGAACTATTAATCACTTTCGAAGAAGGACTTCCTAAATCCATCAACGGCGTAAGTTACGAACTTGATGACCTTATTATTAAATTAAATGACATTGCAGGTGAGCATGGCATCGGCAGAATCGATCATGTTGAAAACAGACTTGTCGGTATAAAATCACGTGAGATATATGAAACACCCGGAGCCAAAGTGATTCTGACTGCCAAACACGACCTTGAGACAATTACATTAACAAAAGATATTGCGCACTTTAAACCTGTTATTGAACAGAAATTTACTGAACAGGTCTATAACGGGCTTTGGTTCTCTCCACTTTCCGATTCATTAAGAGGAATGCTTAAAGACATGCAGCAAACCGTTACAGGTGAAGTAAGGGTATCCCTGTATAAAGGGAATGTGACTGTTACAGGCAGACGTTCTGAAAACAGCCTGTACAATGAAAAACTGGCGACTTATACAAAAGAAGATGCATTTAACCAGGATGCCTCTGTGGGCTTCATTGAAATATTTGGATTACCGACTAAAGTTAAATCTATGCTGGACAGCGGAGTCACTCTCTATGACTAGTAAAGCATGGGGAGGCAGATTTCAGGGCGAAGCAATCGAATGGGTGGACGAGTTCAATGCGTCCATCCATTTTGATAATGCTTTGATTGAGATGGATGTTGCCGGAAGTATAGCGCACGCGACGATGCTGGCTAAACAAGATATTATTACCAAAGAGGAAAAGGACGAAATCACAGATGGCCTGAAGGCTGTTTTACAGGATTATAAAAATGGTGATCTCGAATTTTCTGTTAAGCATGAAGATATTCATATGAACATTGAACATGCGCTGATTGAAAAAATAGGTGAGACCGGCGGAAAACTGCATACAGGCCGCAGTAGGAATGACCAGGTTGCAACAGATATGCATCTCTTTGTTAAAGGCAGAGTGCATGAAATAATCGAAAGCATAGAGTTAATGCAAAAAACGATTCTTGGGCTGGCAAAAGGGAACATTCATGTTGTCATGCCTGGATACACGCATTTGCAGCGCGCACAGCCTGTTCTATTTTCGCACCACATCATGGTTTATTTTTGGATGCTTAAAAGAGATAAAGAGCGTTTTCAGGATTCTTTAAAACGGATAGATTTATCCCCACTGGGCGCAGGGGCGATCAGTGGCACAACCTTTAACATTGATAGGGAAGAAACAAAAAATTTACTCGGGTTCTCTGATTTATACCAAAACAGCATGGATGCTGTGAGCGATCGTGATTATATCATCGAAACTTTATCAAATATAAGTTTGGTGATGGTTCACCTTTCCAGATTATCAGAAGAAATTATTTTCTGGATGAGTGAGGAAGCGAATTTCATACAATTGTCCGATCAGTTTACTACAGGCAGTTCAATGATGCCGCAGAAGAAAAACCCGGATATGGCTGAATTGATCCGTGGTAAAAGTGCACGTACCACCGGTGCTTTAACGAGCATGCTGATGTTATTAAAAGGATTGCCTCTGACATACAATAAAGATATGCAGGAAGACAAAGAAGGCTTGTTTGATGCCATTACTACAGTGACCGGATCACTCAAAATTATGAATGGCATGCTGGACACAATGACAATCAATGAAGACGTACTTGAGAAAACGGTAGAAGAAGATTTTTCGAATGCTACAGAACTGGCGGACTACCTGGTACAAAAAGGAGTACCATTTAGAAATGCCCACGAAGTAGTCGGGAAAGTTGTTTTGAAATGCATAAATACGCATAAATATCTTAAAGATCTATCATTGGAAGAGTTTCAAACAGAACATGAAGCAATTGAAGAGGATATTTATGAAGTACTGACACCTAAAGTAGTTGTGGACAGAAGAAACAGTACAGGGGGTACAGGTACTAAAGCAGTTAAAGAACAAATTGAAATCGCCGAAAACACTTTATAATTAATCAAAAAAACAGGCCCTCTGAATGAGGGCCTGTTTTTAATTTTCATATAACGATTGTCTGCCTAGTGTCCCAGGTCAGGATAACCGTATGTAAAGATTGTAGCGATTGCAAAGAATCCAAAAGTAGCTACAGTGGCAACACTAAACAGTACAGCCAACAGGTTTCTGTTTTTAATTGAAGCAACTAGTGCCCAAATACCAACAATGAAGACCATTAACATTAATAGTGATAAGGCATTGATTCCAATATGAATGGTAATGCCACCGATTTCAAATAATTGTCCTGTATCGATGAATGGCATTTCGTTCAACCTCCCAATATTTCTCTTTAACCTCATATATATTGTATAATTAAAACACGACTTTGTCGAGTAGATTTTAAGGAGTGGTGAGAATGAATATTAAGACATTGCCTTTGGGGATGCTGGAGACAAACTGTTACATTTTAAACAATGGTACCGGATTGCTCATTATTGACCCGTCAAGTGACGCCGAGGTCATTAAACAGGAAATAGAGGAGATTGGCCTGCCTGTAGAGGGAATACTTCTTACTCATGCGCACTTTGATCACATAGGCGCATTGGAAGAAACGGCAGCAGCTTATCAGATAGACACCTGGGTTGGAAAAGAAGAAACCGAATGGCTGGCCGATCCTGATAAAAATGGCTCCGGCAAGTATAAAAATATGGGGATGGAACCAATATCTTCAACAGTTGAACCGAAAATTTTAAAAGAAGGTCCGATGCAGCTTGGCAGTTTTGAATTCGAAGTATATCATACCCCCGGACACTCACCGGGAAGTATGAGCTTCCTATTCGGAGATTTTGTTGTTTCAGGAGATGTATTATTCAGCGGCGGAATTGGCAGAACAGATCTTTATATGAGCAATCACCCCGATCTGATCAAGTCCATCAGGGAAACACTGTATGCGTTGGATGAAGATACAGATGTTTATCCGGGGCACGGACCTTCAACGACCATTGGAGAAGAGAAAAATACTAATCCATTTGTCAGAGGCTAACAAAACAGAAAAAAAGCAGAAAATAAAAGACAGGCAGATTCAATTGAATCTGCCTGTCTTTTTATCTTATCCGAAACTCGGTTCTAACAGGAATGTCGTGTAGTATGTAAATCCTACAAAGAAAAGGACCAGGTATGCAGCAAATACATACATATACATTCTTTCAGTTAATTTCATATACCCCAATAAAATAAAGAAACCTGTTTGGGCGATGAAGAATAATGTCATCATCATCATATCTCCGACATAGAACAGGATCGCAAACATTGCAGTCCAGAATCCAAGTGTCTTAAATACCTTATCCATAGGAACAGTCCTTTCATCGTTACTAAAACATATCATAATCAATTATAAATAAAGAAGTGATTAAAGTAAATACTAAATAAGACAATTGTTTTGTAATCTATTTCCATTAATCATCATTATACATGAAAAACATATACAAAAATAGAAAATCTGATTATTTATTTCTGAAAAGAGCAAATCGTCCTTTTTCACCTATATATAGGGTAGGAGGTGTTTTTATTGAAAACAATACTGAATGAGATTTTCAAGGACGCAATGCGTCAAAATGCAACTGACATTCATTTAACACTTGAGAGTAATACTGGTCTCGTCAGAGTGAGAAGAAGAGGAGAAATGGTGCCTTTGACAGAGGTGACCATTGAAGTGTACCGAAAACTGATCAACTATTTAAAATTCACAGCTGAATTGGACATTAACGAACATAAAATACCGCAAAGCGGCAGAACAAAGTTTGAAGTCGATGACTTAAAAATAGGTGTGCGGGTAAGCACACTGCCGATTTCATTGATGAATGAAATCATCGTCATAAGAATTCTCAATCCTATGGGAGACAGACAATCGAATGAACTATTCCACACAAAGGAAAAATATGAATTTCTAAAAAATTATATGGAACGTATGCAGGGACTGATACTCTTTACGGGGCCGACCGGATCCGGGAAGACCACTTTGATGTACCGTTTGATGGCGGATATTATTTCTGAGAATAAAAGACAGATCATCAGTATTGAAGATCCAGTTGAATACGAACTGGACGGCATGGTGCAGGTGGAGATTAATGAGAAGGCGAATATGGATTACGGGCCTTTATTAAAAGGAGTGTTAAGATGCGACCCTGATGTCATCATGTTCGGTGAAATACGGGATGCACAAATTGCTTCCGAACTTCTCAGGGCAAGTTTGTCCGGTCATCTGGTACTGAGTACTTTCCACAGTAAATCCGCTCTGAGCACTTTGAGCCGGCTAAAGGACTACGGATTATATGTCGAGGAAATGATTCAAAGTATTTCTTTAATCATCAACCAGAGAATCATCCACACAAAAAAAGGGAGTTACATCATCTATGAATTTATGGATAATACCCAGATAAAAAACTACTTGATTGACAGTATTTTTGATGTGTTCACTCTGCCAATGCAACTTGATTCACTCTATAAAGGAGGGATGATAACAGAAGATGAACTCGAGACGTTTAAAAATAAATTCAAATAGGCTGGGAAAATATGATTCTCACTTTTTAAATAAACTCGCTGATTTGCTTGAAAATGGCTTTACGATGCACCATGCACTTGTATTTCTGCTGGAACAGTATGATGTATTGAAGGAAAAAGATAAAAAAGACTGCCTGGACCTGGTCGATCAGGGTGCAAGCCTCAGCAGCATTTTAAAAAGGCTGGGATATAAAAATGCGATCATCATCCAAATTTCTTTTGCTGAAATCCACGGTGAAATGCTTATGAATTTAAGAGAGTCCGCTTCTTATCTTGAACATATACAGAATACTTCCAAAAAGTTAATTAAAGCTGTCCAGTATCCACTTGTGCTGATTTCCATATTCATCATAATGCTTGTCATTCTCAACTATACAGTCATCCCCCAGTTCAACTCACTTTACAGCGCAATGGGGACAAGCTCACAAGGTATGGTAACGATACTCACGCACTTTTTACAGCTGCTGCCGCGCCTTGTGTTTTTGGGCGTCATTTTATTAATTGTGTTCGCTTTAATAGTTTCCAGCATCATGATGATGAAAAACGTAAATAAGAAATGCAAAATTTTACTCTCCATCCCTATGGTGCGATTTTATTTTAAAGCTTATCAGACATACAGGTTTTCGAGAGAGTTTGGCTATTTCATAAACAACGGCCTTGAAGTTAAGGAAATTCTCGATTTGTTCAATCACCAGACTTTAAATGAATATCTGAAATACTCGTCTGCACTGATTGAAGAGAGATTGATGCAGGGGGAAACACTGTCAGCAGCAATTGAAAAAGTTAAAATGCTCGATGCGAAATTATCCGTGTTCGTCAGCCATGGCGAGCAAAACAGCACCGTAGGAAATGAACTCATACTTTTCAGCGAATATACGCTTGAACGCATGATCATGAAAATTGAAAATGCAACCAGAAAAATTCAGCCCGTCATATTTTTAATACTTGGATTACTCATCATTTGCTTATATCTGGTGATTGTCTTACCGATTTTTCAAATGATGGCTACTATCAATTAGGAGGAATTACAAATGATAAAGAAACTTATGCATAAAAAATTCAACAACAAAAATGAAGAGGGATTTACACTGATTGAAATGCTCCTCGTGCTGCTCGTCATCTCGGTGCTTATTATTTTAATCATTCCAAATATTGCTGCTCAGAGTGCCAATGTTCAGGATACCGGCTGTGATGCACAGGTGAAGATGGTGCAAAGTCAAATCCAGGCATATACACTGAACGAAGGCACTGCACCTGCATCTGTGAGTACGTTGGTTCCTGATTATTTAACGGACGACCAGGTGACTTGTGCAAACGGTACCGGGATAGTGATTGTAAATGGCCAGGCAGCAAAGTCGGAATAGCGGATTTACAATGATGGAGGTAATGCTGACGCTGGCCATCGTCAGCACCCTTCTTTTAATCACTGCCAATGCCATACCTGAAAATCATGAAAATCTGGTTGAGCAGGAAGTGGATAATATAGCATTCTTTTTTCAGGTTGCACAAACCAATGCGTTGAATAAAAAAGAAGCCCATCTGGTAGAACTCGACAGAGTGGGCCATCGCATAGTAATTAAAAATGGATCTGGTTCAACACTCGAAGTATATACTCTAAATAAATGCAAGATTATACAGGGGGGCCTCTCCCGGTTTATGTATAAATCAAGTGGGGACACCGACGCGTTTGGAACGATCAGATTTGACTGTATGGGTGAGCATGTCAGTTTCATTTTCCAAATACAAAAGGGGAGGTTCAGAATTGAAAGATGATGGATTCATGATGTTGGATGCGGTCCTGGCAATGCTGATATTTTCTATTATTATCGGCATCCTAGTACCTGCATTGATGATGATCAAAACGACAGTGGCACATGCTGACAATACACTCGAATTCAGCAGGTCACTTTATATAGAAATTTTAAAGCATGATGCACCGGATGATTTCAAACATGAGGATTATATTATGAAAGGGGATTCGATATGTGATAAAGAAAATATGGAACTTTGCGTATCCATCAAATAAGAATGGCGGATTCACCTATATCGAAGCACTTGCCTCATTGTCCATTGCAGCACTTATAATGTCGGCGATGCCGGCAGCATTATCCTATTTTAAAACCCTGGATGGTTATACCCACGATTTTGAAGTGGATTTTTTCGTTCTGGATATTACAGATGTCTATAAAGAAAGCGATAAGATTCTGGTTCCTTCAACAGCATCCTTTGTTAGTTTTGAGAATGATAAAGGACGCATAAGCTACCGGAAATCCAACGATAGGATTATCAGAAGTGTGGACGGCAGGGGATTTGTCACCGTAATGTTTGGTGTTGAAAAATTCGAAATTAAAGACGGAAAAGAGGAGGTAGAATTGATTATCGAAACTGAAAATGGTGAGTTCTATGAAACGATGGTATTCAAAAAATGAAGGCTTTTTCAGCTTTTCTATATACATCATTCTTATTTATTTGATAGGTTTATACTATCAACACTATAATGAGATGATGATTACATTGGAGATACGCATGAATTTTATAGAAATTTATCAGAATAAAATTCGTGAGCTGATGGAATAGGAGAGAAGAAGAATGATTCTTATAGGCTTTATGGGAAGCGGCAAAAGTACAGTGGCACGTGCACTGGGTGAAAAATTGAATTTGGAAGTTTTGGAACTTGATACAGAGATAAATATTTTATGCGGTAAAACAATTCCTGAAATATTTGATGAAGAGGGTGAACCCGGTTTCAGAAAATATGAACATCAGGTATTGACAGAAGCCTGCGGCAGCGATGGTATCATCTCCACTGGAGGCGGTATCATTACATACGATGATTCATATGAAATAATTAGAAATACAGATAGAAAAGTCATCTTCCTCAATGCTGCATTCGATGTTTTATATGCACGGATTTCAGGGGACAAAACAAGGCCGCTTGCAAGCCAGTCTAAAAGCCAGGTCAGAGCGCTCTATGACAGCAGGATTGAAAGATATAAAAATGCAGCTGATCTGGAAGTCGATACAGCCCGGGGGCTGGAAGAAACTATAAATACCATTTTAGAATACACCCGCTTATAGGGCTTATATTATTAATTAAATTAGCTTGCTATTTATTTCCCCCTATGGTTATAATTAAGGCGAATTAATAATTGAATATTTTGCGATTGAACAATGCTCGAGAGAACGAGTTATCGTCGCCGAAGGAGCAAGCCGTTAAAGGTGAATCTCTCAGGCAAAAGTAAAGCATTGGGACGCAATCCTGAAGACAATTCAACAGGGCAGCTTAAACAGGCTGTCCTGTTTTTAATTTAAAGGAGGAAAATCATGTCTGAATTAAAAAAGACACCATTGTATGATTACTACCAGGAATCAGGTACAAAAGTAATTGACTTTTCTGGATGGGCATTGCCAGTCCAATTCTCAAGCATCAAGGAAGAACACCGTGCTGTGAGAGAGTCTGTTGGTATGTTTGAAGTCAGTCATATGGGTGAAATCAGGGTTTCCGGTAAAGAATCTGTAGAGTTTTTAAATTATGCTTTAACAAATGATGTAACAAAACTTACAGATACAAAAGCACAGTATACAATGCTTTGTAATGACCGGGGCGGAGTAATCGACGATCTAGTCATCTATAGAGTCGAGGAAAACGATTATTTGCTGGTAGTCAACGCCGGCAACACAGATATAGATTATGATGTGCTTAAAGCAATCGAAGGTTTTGATGCCACTGTCGAAAATGTTTCCAAAGACTATGGTCAGATTGCTATCCAGGGACCTGATGCCCGTGCATTGGTACAAAAGCACGTAGAGGAAGATATCAGTGACATGAAGATGTTCCGCTTTAAAAGAGATGTCAACATCGAAGGTTCCAATGTAATTCTTTCACAAAGTGGATATACCGGGGAAGATGGCTTTGAAATCTACTGCCCTGCAGAGGACACTTTAAAACTGTGGAAACTTTTCCTCGACGGCGGTGCTGAACCATGTGGACTCGGTTCCCGTGATACATTGAGATTAGAAGCGGGTCTGCCACTCCACGGACAGGATCTCTCAGAAGATATTACACCAATCGAGGCAAAAATGGGCTTTGCAGTTAAAGTCGATAAAGAGGACTTTGTAGGTAAAGAAGTGCTTAAAGAACAAAAAGAGAACGGTGCACCGAGAAAACTTGGTGGATTCGAACTCCTTGAAAGAGGAATTGCACGGACTGATTATGAAATCACTGCTTCAGAAGGCAACAAAGTCGGGTACGTGACAAGTGGTACACAGTCTCCACTGACTAAACGCTCCATTGGTTTAGCTCTTGTTGACACTGATTTCTATGAACTTGATAAAGAGTTCAATGTAATCATAAGAAATAAGGAAGTAAAGGCAAAGTTTGTTAAAACGCCATTCCATAAAAATTAATTTTGAGAAGGAGTGTATGAATTGAGTCATCGTTACTTACCGTTAACAGAAAAAGACAAAAAGGAAATGCTCGATACAATTGGTGTTTCAGATATTTCTGATCTATTCAGTGACATCCCGGAAAATGTCCGGTTTAAAGGTGAATTAGATATCAAACCAAAGAAGAGTGAAACTTCACTGCTTCGCGAATTAACAAGTATTTCAAATAAAAATATCACTACAGAAACACATGTATCTTTTTTAGGTGCAGGTGTTTATGACCATTATATCCCTACTGTAGTAGACCATGTAATTTCCCGTTCTGAATTTTACACAGCATATACCCCATACCAGCCGGAAATCTCCCAGGGTGAGCTTCAGGCTATTTTTGAATTCCAGACAATGATTTCTGAACTTACAGCAATGGATGTTGCAAACTCATCAATGTATGATGGCCCCACTGCGTTTGCCGAAGCAGCGACAATGTCTGCCGGAAAGACTGGCAAAAAGAAAGTAGTTGTTTCCAAGGGTGTTCATTACCAGGCAATCGAAGTACTGAAGACATACTGTAAAGCTCAGGGCATCGAAGTTGTTGAAGTGGAATTGAATGGTTCCTACACTGATCTTGAAAAACTGGATGCGGCTTCTGATGAAGATACAGCCGCAGTTATGGTCCAGTATCCGAACTTCCTCGGTTCAGTGGAAGATCTCGAATCAATAGAAAAAATTGTCCATAAAAATAAAGGTTTGTTCGTTGTAAACAGTAATCCTCTTGCACTCAGCATTTTAACACCACCGGGTGAATTCGATGCTGATATCGTAACTGGTGACACTCAGGTGTTTGGTATTCCAACGCAATTTGGCGGCCCGCACTGTGGTTACTTCGCGGCAACAAAGAAACTTATGCGTAAAATGCCGGGAAGGCTTGTCGGCCAGACTCAGGATGACGAAGGCAACCGCGGTTTCGTGCTGACACTGCAAGCACGTGAACAGCACATCAGACGTGAAAAGGCGACGAGTAATATTTGTTCCAACCAGGCACTCAACGCACTTGCTTCCTCTGTTGCAATGAGCGCTCTTGGTAAAAAAGGTGCCGTGACAATGGCGGAGAACAATATTCAGAATACGTATTACATGAAAAATCAATTGAAATCCAAAGGATTCGAAGTGTTGGAGGGACAATCATTTAATGAATTCGCTGTTAAACTTTCTAAAAATGTAGATGAAATTAATGATATCCTATACAACGATGGCTTCATCGGTGGATTCAATCTCGGCAGAGTAGATGATAACTTTGAAAATCATATGCTCATCGCAGTAACAGAACTACGCACTAAAGATGAAATTGATTCATTTGTTGAAAGGTTGGGTGAATATAATGCTTAAGGGATCCAGTCCTTTGATTTTCGAAAGAAGCACAGAAGATCGATTCGCATACTCACTTCCAGATCTGGAAGTAGAAAAACAAGAATTATCCGATATCATTGATTCAAAATTCATTCGTCAAACTAAAGCTGAGTTACCGGAAATCAGTGAACTTGATTTGATGAGACACTATACAGAACTATCCAATAAAAACCATGGTGTAGATTCAGGATTCTATCCACTCGGTTCATGTACGATGAAATACAATCCAAAAATCAATGAAAAAGTAGCCAGGATGCCTGGTTTCGCAAACAGTCATCCTGAGCAGAATGATAAGGCAATCCAGGGATCACTCGAAGTTGCCTATGATATGCAGGAGCATTTAAAAGCAATCACTGGTATGGATGAAATCACTTTACAGCCTGCAGCAGGCGCACAGGGTGAATGGACCGCACTGTTGATGATCAAGGCATTCCACGAAGCGAATGGCGATTATAACCGTACAAAAGTAATTGTTCCTGACTCTGCGCATGGTACCAATCCTGCAAGTGCAGTAGTGGCCGGGTTTGATGCTGTCACAGTCAAATCCAATGAAAAAGGTCTTGTTGATATCGACCACTTAAAAACTTTGGTGGGGGATGACACAGCGGCAATCATGCTGACGAACCCGAACACACTTGGTCTATTCGAAGAGGATATCATTGAAATCCGCGACATTGTACATGGAGTCGGTGGCAAGCTTTACTATGACGGCGCAAACTTGAATGCAATCATGGCTAAAGTAAGACCGGGAGACATGGGCTTCGATGCTGTTCACCTTAACTTGCATAAAACCTTCACTGGACCACATGGTGGCGGAGGACCAGGGTCTGGACCGATCGGTGTTAAAGCTGAGCTTGCCAAGTTCTTGCCGAAACCATTGGTTGTCAAAAACGAAGATGACTCTTTCCGTGTAGAACACGATGTACCTGACAGTATCGGACGTGTTAAGCCGTTCTTCGGTAACTTTGGCATCTTCCTTCGTGCATACACTTATATCCGTACAATGGGACCGGATGGTCTTAAGGAAGTTTCCGAAAATGCAGTGCTCAATGCAAACTATATGATGAGAAGACTTGAAGGTACATTCGAACTCCCATATAAACAGCACTGTAAGCACGAATTTGTCATCAGCGGTTCCAGACAGAAAAAAATGGGTGTACGTACGCTGGATATGGCAAAACGTCTGCTCGATTTTGGCTATCATCCGCCAACAATCTATTTCCCTCTTAATGTTGAGGAGTGCATGATGATTGAACCGACTGAAACTGAATCTAAAGAAACATTGGATGGATTTGTTGATACACTGATTCAAATTTCAAAAGAAGCTGAAGAAAATCCGGATATCGTACTGGAAGCTCCGCATACTACAGTTATCGGACGATTGGATGAAACTCAGGCTGCAAGAAAACCAGTGCTCAAATTCGAGCGTGAAGAGATTTTGGAAGAAAAATAGCAATAAAAAAAGGACCGTGGGGTCCTTTTTTTATTGCTATTTTGATTTAGATTTAATTTTTCCAGTCCATTTGCTGATGCCGTTTTTCAGCATATAAATATCTTTATAACCCTTTTTCTTAAGCATTTTTGCTGCTCTGATTGAGAGTCTGCCGTTATGATCGTATAAATAGATCGGCTGATCTTTTCTCAATGAGCTCATTTTCATTGAAAAGTTCATCATCGGGATATTTCTCGCTCCCATAATATGACCATATTCAAATTTTTCTTTTTCTCTTAGATCAATTAATTGAACTCTTCTTAAATCCTTTTTAAATTCTTCTTCCGGCAAAGCTTTTACATTACGCATATTACGGTACCCATTCAGTACGAGAAGAAGTATTACAATAACAGCAGCTAACAGGATGATCATCCAATTTTCCAAAACTCATCTCTCCTTAAAATTTCACATAAGTATATTATAGAGATTTTTGGTATACTTTTAAAGAGAAAATGACAAGGGAGAGATATGCAGTGTCTGAAAGAGTGTGGAATTACATAGCAAGTTATAAAAATGACGCGGTCTATAATATGGCTTTGGATGAACTGTTAATGGAAAAAGTAAGAGACGGGGAGCTTCCGGCTGTGCTCAGGCTTTACGAATGGGAAACCCCAACCTTATCTTTAGGCTATTTTCAAAAAGTAAAAAAAGAAATTGATTTAGAGCGTGTAGAATCCTACGGTTATGAAATGGTCCGTCGTGCGACAGGCGGCAGAGGGGTGTTGCACGACAAAGAGCTCACTTACAGTGTTGTTCTGCCTGAAAGTTACGAAGGGATGCCTGAATCCGTCACAGAGAGTTACAGAATCATCTCCAGTGGTCTGCTCGAGGGATTTAAAAATCTCGGTCTGGATGCGCATTTCAGCATCCCACAAACCAAAAGCGAAAGAAAAGAATTAACCAATATCAGAAGCAGCGTGTGCTTTGATACACCCAGCTGGTATGAGCTGGTCGTAGAGGGCAGGAAAATTGCCGGCAGTGCACAAACAAGGCAGAATGGTGTAATCATGCAGCATGGGTCCATCCTTCTCGATGTGGACATCGATCATCTCTTTGATATGTTCAAGTATCAGAACGAACGTTTTAAAGAGAAAATGAAAACAGCGTTCAAGGAAAAAGCAGTTGCTATCAATGATATCAGTGAAAACCAATTCACTGTAGATATGCTTTATCCCGCATTTAAAGAAGGTTTTGAAAACGGGCTTAATATGAAAACAAAGCGTTATGAACTTACCGGAAAAGATTTGAAAAGACTTGAAGAAATAAAAATTAAATACGCTTCTGATGAATGGAACTTCAGAAAATAAGAGAAGCCAGACATTGTCTGGCTTCTCTTATTTTCTGCTTTTCTGTTTATATTTACGTTTTGATTTCCTCAGTGCTTTCTTATATTTTCTCTGGCTTGGTGTAAGGATAAAGAAATAATATATCCCATAAAGGATTAACCCTACAACAAGAAGAAAAATAAGTGAGCTTACAATCATATTCACAAAGTAATCCAGGTTTGTGAGTAATCCGATTGCAGCAATGATCAGCACTATATATAACAATATCTTCTTCAAAATCAGTCTCTCCTTACAAGTTTATTAAACGAATGGATAGCTACTTCCACTTGTTTGTCATCAGGCGTTTTTGTCGTTAAATACTGCAGTAGTAAGCCAGGCATGCCCAGCCATTTCAACACAGGTATATCTCTCAGTTTATTCGTCAGCTGTAAAAACTCAAAAGACAATCCGATAACAACCGGTATCAGTGCAATCCTATTTAAAATCCTTACGTAAAATGGTTCTACAGGTACAAACATATAGACGACGAAACCTACGATTACTGTAAAGAGTATAAATGAGCTTCCGCATCTGTAATGAAGTCTCGACTGTCCCTGAACATTTTCAACTGTTAAATCTTCATCATTTTCGAAAGTATTGATCACTTTATGTTCTGCACCATGGTATTGGAACAGCCTTTTTATCATCGGTGTCATTGAAATGAAGAATATATAGGCCAGCAACAGTATAAGTTTAAATATAGATTCGAGCAGCACCTGGCCGAAATGGGAGGTAATGATTCCCGAGAAGAATTCAGCGATAAATACCGGTATCAATGTAAATAAAAACTTGCCGATGAGAAACGACAGTATGCCAACAATGATTGTTGATAAAAGAATTTTAGTTGAACTTGCAGCCTGTTTCTCCTCTTCGATATGAACATCATCTTCAGGATTGCGTTCATATCGGTCTGTTGCAAATTCCAAATGCTTCATTCCATAGATGCTGGATTCTAAAATCGCAATATTACCCCTTAAAAGCGGAATCTTCTTAAGTTTCTGCACCCATTTTTTCTGTGGGCGTTCCATTTCAAAATACTCTATGTCGTCATTATTTCTGCGGATGGCAGTCACCATCTGGTTTTGCGACTGGAACATTACGCCTTCTACGACGGCCTGCCCCCCTACAATAGGTTTATCCATAAGATACGCTTCTTTCTATTCAGTAATATTCACTGGCACTGTTGAACTGTTCTATACCTTCATTGACAGCATCCATTGACCCGGCCTCCGCACCATTCTTAACAGAATGCAATGCACTCTTTATCTCGTCATTGGCCAGCTGCAGTGAACTATGCTGCCTTTTTAGATAATCATTGAGTTCAACACTTTCAACAGAGTTTTCGTAGCCACTCATTGCCTCTGTTATCTTTGAACTGATATCGTCTATATCTTCACTTATAATAGACAGATCCTGCTCGCTTTTAGCTTTTTTTACAAGTGAATCGAGTTTTTTCAATTCTTTTTCCAAAGTATTTGAATATTCCCCGACGATTGAAACGTACTCATCAATGTCTGAATTGCCAATTACAGACTGCATTTTAGAAATATCTTCTTCTAAAGCATCCAGTCGAAGAGTGTTTTTTTGAACATTCACTTCCTCGGTCTGCAGCAATCCCTGAAGTTCTTCTTTTCGGTCTTCAGCAGCAGACAGCTGTTCTTCTGACGAAGGCCCTCCACATGCTGATAGTAAAACAATAGGTAATAGTATATAAGTTAATCGTTTCATGTATAATTTCTCCTGTACATCATTTTATTATTCTATCATGTTATGAAATAATATTAAATTGAATACTACTGAAATCTATAACGATTTAATGTAGAATATATTTGAAAGGTGGATGAATAATGATTAAGTTTGAAAAAGTCAATGCACTGCTGGAAGAGAAGAATCTTGATGCGGTACTTATCATGAGTGACTACAATCGACGTTACCTGACTGGTTTTACAGGCTCCAGCGGAGCCGTGGTCATGACGAAGGACAACAGATATCTTATCTCTGATTTCAGGTACAAAGCGCAGGGCAGAGAGCAGGCAAAGGATTTTGAATTTGTGCTTCAGGATAAAGGACTCCTTGATTTTATCATGGAATTCCTGGAATCCAAATCCTGTGAAAGCGTTGGTTTCGAAGGGGAACACGTAAACTTCAATACTTTCGACAGACTTGACAGTACGTTCGATCTCGTACCGCTTACAGGTGAAATTGAAAAGATCCGCATGTATAAAACTGCAGATGAAGTGGACCTGATAAAAAGAGCATGTAATATTGCGGATGAGGCGTATGAGTATATACTTAAATACATTAAACCCGGCATGAGTGAACTTGAAGTGAGAAATGAAGTGGAAAACTACATGCGTAAACTTGGTGCAGAAGGTTCAAGTTTTGATATGATAGTTGCAAGCGGTTATCGTGGGGCACTGCCGCATGGGACGGCTTCTGAGAAAATCATCGAGTCCGGTGAAATGGTAACACTTGATTTTGGTGCGTACTATCAGGGTTATGCTTCAGACATCACACGCTCATTCGGCGTAGGCTCCGTTTCCGATGAAATGGAAAAAATCCACGATATCGTATTAAAATCCCAGCTCAAGTCACTGGATGAAATTAAACCGGGCATGACTGGCGAGGAAGCCGATAAAATTGCACGTGGTATTATAGAAGAGAATGGATACGGCGTAAACTTCGGCCATTCTCTTGGACACGGTCTGGGGCTTGAAGTGCACGAAATGCCTGCACTTTCGAAGTCAAGTAATGTAAAGTTGGCGAGTGACATGGTAGTCACAGTTGAACCGGGGATATATGTAGATGATCTCGGCGGTGTCCGTATCGAAGATGATTGTCTTGTCACAGAAAATGGCCTTGAAAAATTATCACATAGCAGCAAAGAACTATTTATCATATAATATGAAATAGTTCGGAATGCCGAGGAGGAAAATTTATGATTTCAGTAAATGATTTTAAAACAGGACTAACAGTCGAAGTAGAGGGCAGTATTTGGAGAGTAGTCGATTTCCAGCACGTCAAGCCCGGCAAAGGTGCGGCTTTTGTAAGAAGTAAACTCAGAAATCTACGTACAGGTGCAATCCAGGAAAAGACTTTCCGTGCAGGGGAGAAAGTGGGCAGAGCCCAGATCGACAATAATAAGATGCAATATCTTTATGCAGATGGCGACAGCCATGTGTTTATGGATAATAACACCTATGAACAGATTGAACTCCAGGCATCTGCGCTTGAAGATGAACTGAAGTATCTCAAAGAAAACATGACCGTTACAATCATGATGTATGAAGGCGAAACAATCGGAGTGGAGCTTCCGAAAACAGTCGAACTCGAAGTTACTGAGACTGAACCCGGCATAAAAGGGGACACTGCCAGCGGTGCTTCAAAATCAGCGACACTGGAAACCGGCCTTGTGCTTCAGGTGCCTCTTTTTGTCAACCAGGGAGACATGCTTGTTGTCAATACTGAAGAGGGTTCATATGTGTCCCGCGCCTAAAAATAAAAGCAGATTTTAATCTGCTTTTATTTTTTGCTTGAATTGGTATGACCACTTGCGTAAAATGTAAGACAGTAATTTTTAATTGTTAAGGAGAAGTAAAACATGAATCTGGAATATATCGATGAACTAATTGAAAAGATGGAAAACGCAGCATTAACTGAACTGTCATATAAAGATGGCGATGTTGATATTAAATTGAAAAGAGACCCGGGCAATACAGTACAGTCTGTACAGACTGCCCACACACCTATGCAGCAGCCTGTGGCACAGCATACAGAAACGGGTGCACAGGAACCGGAAGGCAAAGTAATCAAAGCGCCAATGGTTGGCACTTTCTACAAAGCGTCGTCTCCCGAAGCGGACGCATACGTCCGGGTCGGAGATACAGTGGATAACGCGACCGTGGTCTGCATACTCGAAGCGATGAAACTCTTTAATGAGATACAAGCTGAAACTTCCGGTGAAATTACAGAAATTCTTGTTGAAGATGGAGAAATGGTTGAGTACGACCAACCGTTGTTCAGAGTACGATGATTAAGAAAATACTTATCGCAAACCGTGGGGAAATCGCAGTAAGAATCATTAGGGCCTGTACAGAACTGGGTATCGATTCTGTAAGTATTTATTCAGAAGCGGATGCAGACAGCCTTCACCGGAAAATCGCTACTGAATCTTATTGCGTAGGACCAAAGCTGTCCAAAGACAGTTACTTAGATATGATCAGCATTATCACCATTGCTAAAAAAACTGGCTGTGATGCAATCCATCCAGGATACGGCTTCCTGGCGGAAAACAGTGACTTTGCTGAAATGTGTGAAGCATCCAATCTTATTTTCATCGGCCCTATGCATGAAACGATTTCCCTTATGGGTGTCAAAGATGTTGCAAAAGACACGATGAAAAAAGCAGGGGTGCCGACAGTGCCGGGAAGTGAAGGCGTTGTCGCCTCCATTGAAGATGCAAAACAGATTGCAGAAAGTATCGGCTATCCGGTCATCATCAAAGCAAGTTACGGCGGCGGCGGAAAAGGAATCCGTGTTGCCCGTACAGAGGAAGAACTTGTTCAGAACTATAAAATGACCCAGCAGGAAGCGGAAAGTGCTTTTGGCAATAAAAGTCTTTATATAGAAAAATATATCGAGAACTTCAGACATATCGAAATCCAGGTACTGGGTGATTACCACGGCAATGTCATTCATTTAGGAGAACGTGACTGTACTGTACAGCGCCGCATGCAAAAACTTGTTGAAGAAGCACCAAGTCCTACATTATCTGAGGAAAAGCGTGTTGAAATGGGTAATACAGCAGTAAGAGCTGCAAAAAGCATCGATTACATTGGCGCGGGTACAATTGAATTCATCTATGATCTAAATGATGATCAGTTTTATTTCATGGAGATGAATACGAGAATTCAAGTAGAACATCCCGTGACTGAAATGATTACAGGAATCGACCTTGTCAAAATGCAGATAAAAGTCGCGATGCGCGAAGCCATTCCATATAAACAGGAAGACATAAAGATAAAAGGACATGCTATCGAGTTTAGAGTCAATGCGGAGAATCCATATAAAAACTTCATGCCTTCAGCAGGAACGATCACAGATTTCATTGTTCCGGGCGGTTATGGTGTGAGAATGGATACAGCTTGCTATGCCGGCTACAAAATCCCGCCTTATTATGACTCAATGATCGCTAAATTAATTACTTACGGTGATACACGGGAGGAAGCGATCATGACAGCAAAGAGAGCCCTTGGTGAATTTAAAATCGGCGGTATAGATACTACAATTGCATTTCACTCCAATTTACTTGAAAATGAAGCGTTTAGAGCAAATGATTACAATACAAACTTTCTTCAGGAACACGATGTAATGAAATAATCCAATTCAAAACCTGTTTTTTCATATTTTCAGTGAAAAAACAGGTTTTGAATTTACATTAACGATACACGTGATCCTCATATCATTTAGTACTAAAAGAAATAATCATTTAAGCTACAAGTTGTTTCTAATTTGATACAAAATCATGATATAATGAACTGACGGGGTGATGAACATGAGAATCCAGGATGTTAAATCAAACTTAGGATTGATAGAAATTTCTTCTGAAGTACTGGAGGTAATTGCAAGTATTGCAGTTACTGAAACAAAAGGCGTTCATTCATTGCAAAATAATTTTGCCAGCGGCAACTTTGAAAAGATCGGTAAGAAATACAGGGGCCGCGGGGTTAAAGTTGAAACTCAGGATAATGAGGTATTGATTTCAATTTATGTAACTCTAGATGCAAAAGGCAAAGTTCATGAAACTGCTGAAAACATTCAGAAAAATGTCAGCCAGGCGATTAGAAATATGACTGGGCACGAAGTTAAGGAAGTCAATGTACACATCGTAAATATTAAATAAGAATTTAGATAGGTGTTATTAATGAACAGACACGAGCAGCGAAAAAAAATATTCCAAATAATATTCCAAAGGGACCATGACGTGGTCGATCTGGAAAACACTGCATTCTATGATATGTATGATACGCATGAGTATATTAAAAGGATTGTTGACTTTTATTTTTCCAACAGCGAGAAAGTGAATGCTGACATCAGTGCTCACTTGAACAATTATACTCTGGAGCGCATACCAAAAGTAGAACGCAATATTTTAAGAACTGCCATAAGTGAGTTATTGGACGGCGACTCCCCTGAAAGAGTTGTCATCAATGAGGCTGTACTTTTGGCAAAATCTTATGGTGAAAAAGACAGCTACCGTTTTATCAACGGAGTCCTTAAAAACTTCATTAAAGAAACGGATGAAAATCCACATGGAGAACAGTAAGTATTTATCTGTAGGTGCCCTGACCAAGTATCTCAAATATAAATTCGATCAGGACCCGTATTTGACACGGGTCTTTATCAAAGGTGAATTATCCAACGTAAAAAAACATACCAGCGGCCATATCTTCTTTGCTTTAAAAGATGGTAATGCTGTGATTCGGGCCATTATGTTCTCCAGGAGCGCTAATGGCTTAAAATTTGAGCCCGAAGAGGGACAGAGTGTGCTCATCCAGGGCAGAATCAGTATTTTCGAATCCAGCGGCCAGTATCAGATCTATGCAGATTCCATGGAGATCGACGGTGTCGGTCTTTTATTTGAGCAGCTTGAAAAAGATAAGAAAGAACTGGCTGAAAAGGGTTATTTTGATGCTGATCATAAAAAAGCAATACCCGCTTATCCAGGTTCAATTACAATTATCAGTTCTGAAACAAGTGCAGCATACCGTGATATGATTACGACTTTACGCCGACGATACCCACTCGTTAAAGTATCAATGATCAATACTCTGATGCAGGGGCGTGGCAGCAAGCAGGCTGTCATTGACAGTCTGGAGTATGCAGATAAATTAAATAGTGATGTCATTATACTGGCGCGTGGCGGCGGATCGATTGAAGATCTGTGGACATTTAATGAAAAAGATGTCTCTTTGAAAGTTTTTAATATGAAAACGCCGGTCATAACGGGTATCGGTCACGAGACGGATACAACACTTGTCGATTTCGTTTCTGATATACGGGCGGCAACACCAACTGCAGCAGCAGAAGTTGCTGTACCTAATGTGAGGGATATTGCAGAGAGGCTGCAACAATCTGATACTTTCATGATGCGCAGCATTTCCAAAAGAATAGACATGCACAAAAAACGGTTAGAAGCCCTGTCCAATTATTATAAACTTAAAAATCCCGAATTGCTGTATGATCAGCAGACGGAAAAACTCGCAACACTCAAAACAAATCTTGATACCAGAATGAATGTAATACTCAGGGAAAAGAGATATCAGCATGCTGGTATTAAAGATAAAATCGAATACAAAAGTCCCACGCCTATGATAGGCAGATATAAAGAAATACTCAACGAGACAAAAACTCGTCTGGATGATGAGATGACAGATAAAATAAGGGACAGAAAAAAAGAGCTGTCCTCTACAATCGAGCTTCTGAACTCACTCAGTCCGACCAACATCCTGCTTAGAGGGTATTCATTTACAACTAAAAACGGCAGTATTGTCCGTCAATCCGAAGAGCTTGATACTGGTGATGAAATAGAAACCACTTTAGGTGACGGTAGAATTACGTCTAAAGTAACAGAGGTGAAAAATAGTGACAGAGAATAAAACAGAGACTTTTGAAGAGAAAATGCAGACACTTGAAAAAATTGTCCGACAGCTGGATGAAGATGAAGTATCACTCGAAGATTCCCTAAAGCTGTATCAAAGAGGTGTGGAACTGTCTTCAGAATGCGATAAAATCTTAAAAGATGCTGAGCTTAAAGTGGAAACTTTAAACCGGAAGGAAGATGGGGATGAATAAGGACTTGAAGCAGTACAATGTTAAAGCGGAAGCTCTTATTCTGCACCATCTCAAATCCGGGAATGTTTCAGAAATCATTAAAGACGCAAGCATCTATTCTATAGAGGCGGGCGGGAAAAGATTTCGACCTTATTTAGTTTTTGCTACACTGAAATCGCTTGGAATGGATCCTAATATGGGTCTGTCGGCAGCAAGTGCAATAGAGATGATTCATACTTATTCATTAATTCATGATGATCTCCCGGCTATGGATGATGATGATTACAGGCGGGGCAAGCTGACAAACCATAAAGTATATGGTGAGGCTGCGGCAATTTTAGCCGGTGACAATCTGCTCACTGAAAGTTTTAATGTTTTATCCACGGATGAAACTCTCCCTGCTGATATTCGTATCCAGCTTGTGCAGGTGATTTCCCGTGCTGCCGGACAATCAGGGATGATTGGCGGTCAAATGCTCGATATCGATGCCGAAGGCAAAAAAATTACCATCGATGACCTGGAAATGATTCATCGTCATAAAACAGGCAAACTCATCAGTGCACCGATAGAATCTGCCTTAATTATTGCAAGCGTGGCGGAGGAAGAAAAAGTTCAGCTCCTGAAGTTTGCCGAGCTCTTAGGTATTTTATTCCAAATCAGGGATGATATCCTGGACGTTGAAGGTGATATGTCCGTCACAGGGAAGATGGCAGGAAGTGACGCCCGCAAAGAAAAAGTTACATATGTCAGTACATATGGTCTTGATGGCGCAAAAGATCAATTGGATTTATTAAGGAAATATGCGGAAGAAATACTGGCAAATCTGGCTTCAACACTTGATACCGATGAACTTCATAGCATATTGCAAATGTTTGCAATAAGAGAACAGTGATAATTCATAATAATGAATTATCATTTTTTGTTTTTTACTATACTCCAATAGTGGTATAATTGGCATTAGTAAATTCAAAGGTGGTTGCTATATGAACCTGTATAGTATAGAAAATCCATCATTTTTGAAAGGTAAAAGTGATGAAGAACTTAAAGAACTGGCACAAGACATCAGAGAATTCCTTATCCAGTCATGTTCCGAGACAGGCGGCCATATCGGTGCCAACCTCGGTGTAGTAGAGTTGTCAATTGCACTGCATAAATATTTCGATTCTCCAACAGATAAATTTATATTTGATGTCGGACATCAGGCATATATTCATAAAATTTTAACAGGACGTATTAGTGCTTTCGACACACTGAGACAATATAAAGGACTGTGCGGATTTCCTAAAATGCGGGAATCTGAGCATGATGTCTGGGAAGCTGGACATTCATCCACTTCTCTTTCAGCTGCAATGGGCATGGCTAAGGCCCGGGATATCCAGGGTGAAGGTTATCATGTAGTCCCTGTAATCGGAGACGGTGCATTAACAGGTGGTATGGCGCTTGAAGCTCTCAACCATATCGGTTCTGACAGAACAAATATGACTATTATCCTTAACGACAACGAGATGAGTATCGCACCTAACGTTGGAGCGATGCATAATATGCTGGGCAGGATGCGCACAAATTCTCAGTACAACCGTGTAAAACATGATATTGAAGATTTTATCAACCGTCTGCCGCAAGTAGGTTCAAAACTACGCGATATGGCAGACCGCATTAAAGACAGCATGAAGTATTTAGTAGTGAACGGTATATTTTTCGAGGAACTTGGCATTAAATATATCGGACCGGTAGATGGCCATGATTTTGAAGATCTCGCTCAGGCAATTAAATCTTCTAAAGATTACAATGGCCCTGTCGTCGTTCATGTAATTACTAAAAAAGGTAAAGGTTATCATCCTGCAGAAGATGACAAGCTTGGAAAATGGCATGGTCTCGGCCCTTATAAGATCGATACTGGTGAAGTGCTGGGCAGTAAAACAACACCTTCATGGAGTGAGTTTATGTCAAATGCTGTTCTCCAGCATGCTAAAGAAGATAAACGGGTGGTCGCTTTGACACCTGCAATGCCAGTAGGAAGCAAGCTGACGAAGTTCCAAAATGAGCTTCCTGAACAGTTCTTCGATGTTGGAATCGCAGAACAGCATGCCGTAACGATGGCCGGCGGGCTTGCAGCAAATGGTATGCGCCCGTATCTGGCGATCTATTCTACTTTCCTTCAACGCGGCTTTGATCAGCTGCTCCATGATGTTGACAGACAAAATTTAAATGTATTCCTGGGCATCGACAGAAGTGGATTAGTGGGAGCAGATGGTGAAACCCATCAGGGTGTGTTTGATATCAGTTTTATCTCACCACTCCCTAACATGACACTCATGATGCCAAAAGATGAAGTGGAAGCGAAACAGATGATTGATTTGGCAATCAGTCATGAAGGCCCGATTGCAATACGCTATCCAAGAGGTAATGTAAAAGGACTGGATTTAAACGCGGAGAGGAAACCTTTGGCACTCGGAGAGTGGGAAGAGGTCGTTTCCGGTGAAGATATCGCAATTATTTCGTTCGGTCCAACTTTAGATCTGGCAATTGATGCTGCTGTTGCACTTAAAGAGACCGGTATAAGTGCTAAAGTGATCAATGCAAGGTTCATCAAGCCGCTCGATAAAGAGATGCTCCGTACGCTCGGCATTCAGAATATACCGATAGTTTCGGTGGAGGAATCCATGCTTACCGGCGGTCTGGGCAGTATGATCGCTTCCTTTATGGCAGATCATCGTTTTACGAATCCAATTAAACGTATTGGTATTGATAACGAATATGTTGAACATGGTGATGTAAACCAGCTGCTTAAAGATATCGGTATATCTACCGAGAATATCATTCTGCAGTCAAAAACTTTGTTGGAGCAGACGAATGAAAAAGAAATTAAGAATTGATGAATATGTTTATCAGGAATTTAATTTTGGTACATTGGAAGATGTCCGTAGAATTATAATGGCGGGTAAAGTATTAAATAATAATACTCCTGTATATAAATCTTCGGAAGTCATCGAAACTGCCAAAGCGAATGTCCGCTTTAAAAACATCCGTCCGTTTGTTTCAAGGGGCGGTATTAAACTCAAGCATGCATTGGAAGTTTTTGATTTAAGTGTCAAAGACAGAGTTGTTGTAGATATTGGAAGTTCCACAGGCGGATTTACTGATTGTGCACTGAAAAATGGTGCCAGCCGTGTCTATGCCGTCGATGTCGGTACAAATCAGCTGGATTACAGACTGAGAACGGATACAAGGGTTACTGTCATGGAACAAACCAATTTTAAAAGCACAGAGTTGAATGATTTTCCGGAACTGCCCGAAGTGTTTACAATAGATGTGTCATTCACATCCATTGTTCCTATATTAAGACACATCGTAGATTTATTTGACCATGAATATAATATCGTTGCACTGATAAAACCGCAGTTCGAATCCTATTTGGAAGAGCGGGAAGCAGATGGTATTATTCATTCACTCGAAACCCACGAAGCTGTAATAACGAGAGTGATTGATGAATGTACAGAGTTGGGACTTGGATCTCTTGCTCTGGACCGTTCGCCAATTAAGGGCGGGAAAGGCAATATTGAATATTTATTACATCTGAACCATGGGAATCCAGAAATGAAATCAATTGATTATAAAGGCATTCAACCGATTGTTTATGGTTGAAGCCTTTTTTTGTGTTATATTCATAAGCTTTATGATATTATATGAATAAATATACAACGGGAATCGAGGAGGACAGCCCATGTCAAACAAGTCAATCAGGCAGATTAAAATTAGAGAAATCATTACAAATGGAAAGGTCGAAACACAGGAAGACCTGGTGGAGAAATTAAATGCATATAACTTTAATGTTACCCAGGCAACGGTATCCAGAGACATTAAAGAGCTGCAATTAATCAAAGTTCCCACACCAAGCGGATCCTATGTTTACAGTCTGCCAAAAGACAGGAAGTTCCATCCGATGGAAAAACTCGGCAGATATCTTATGGATAGTTTTGTTAAGCTGGACTATACAGGTAATCTGCTTGTACTTAAGACGCTTCCTGGTAATGCGCAATCCATCGGCGCTATAATTGACCAGTTGGACTGGGATGAAGTCATCGGCACAATTTGCGGGGATGACACCTGTCTTTTAATCTGCAGGGATGAAGAGGCACAAATGGATATCAAGGATCGTATCTTTAATCTGATTTAATTGGAGTGTTAACTTTGCTCATTCGTTTAAATATTAAAAACTTCGCAGTACTTAAAAATATTGAACTTGAATTTAATGACGGGTTAACTGTCATTTCCGGTGAATCCGGTGCCGGAAAATCCATGATTATTGAAGCGGTCCGTTATCTGTATGGAAAAAGAGCTTCAGTGGAAGATATAAGATTTGAAACAGAAGGTGCTGTGATAGAGGGGATATTTGATTTTCCGGAATCCAAAGGAGTGAAAAAACTTTTGGCCGAAAATGATATTCCTGAAGAAGAACTTTACATCGTCAGACGTGAAATTATGCAAAACAGGAAGAGTATCATCAAAATCAACTCTCATATGATTACTTTAGGCGCACTCAGAAAGATTATGAATGAAGTTATAAGTATTCATTCTCAATCTTCGCAGAATGAAGCTCTGGAATATAAAATGCATATTGAATACTTGGATCGTTTTATCGGTATTCATGAAGAGGAAAAATATCAACATTATAAAGAGGCCTACAGAAAATACAAGGCGCTTGAGGAAAAAATCCATGATTTGGAGTACAAGGACCGCAATCGCATGCAACAGCTTGAACTTTATAAACACCAGTATGATGAACTCTTGGCTATGGAGCTCACACCTGGGGAAGAGGAGCAGCTTGAAGAGGATATCAGCTACTTTAATAACTACGAAAAAATCCATGACACTCTCTCTCTGATGCGTTCTCAATTAGACTCGGAGTATTCTCCTCAAGTGATGTTGTATGAAATTCATAAATCCATAGACACATTGAGTAAGTTTGACGAGACCTATACGGATTTTTCAGAGACAATTTTAGGGTCCTATCATCTTTTGAATGAGCTGGACAGTAAAGTTTCGGGGGATTTATCCAATATCGATTATGATGAAGAAACTTTTAACAACAAGCAGATGCGTTTGGCATCCATCAACAATCTGAAGCGAAAGTACAACAAAACAACTGATGAACTGATTGAGCTTAGAGAATCCCTGAATGAAGATATCATGCAGCTGGAAAATATCGCCCAGTCATTTGAAAAGCTGGAGCGTCAAAAGTCGGAAGCATTTGATAAAATGGAAAAACTGGCCAGCTATCTGCAAAACTATAGAATAGAACGAAAACATTTTCTTGAAAACCGTATTAGAAAAGAACTGCAGGATTTGGATATGCAATATGCTGACTTTGAAATCGAAGTCAAAGAGGGGACATTTAACCGAAGAGGATATTCAGATGTTAATTTCCTTTTCTCACCGAACAAGGGAGAACCTTTAAAACCTATGAACAGCATTGCTTCAGGAGGAGAAATTTCCAGAGTAATGCTCGCGATACGGACAATATTTACAGAATTCGATCAACATTCATTGCTAATACTTGATGAAATCGATACCGGAGTAAGCGGTTCTGTTGCGACACGAATGTCCGAGAAGATGAAATTACTATCTAAAGCAAGACAGGTGCTCATCATCTCCCATCTGCCGCAAGCTGCAGCGATTGCAGACAATCACTTATATGTATCCAAGCAGACAAAAGACGAACGGACGGTATCACTCGCTAAATATTTAGATAAAAAAGAACATGTTTATGAAATTGCGAGGATGCTGAGTGGTTCTGACGTCTCTGATGCAGCTCTTGAAAATGCAAAAACACTCATCAAAAGCAATGAATAAGAGATGGACTGATGTCCATCTCTTATTCATTTTCCTGATTTGATTGTTTTTTACGAATCTGTTCTGCAAAACGTTCCTGTACTCTCTTATTTTTCCGTTCACGATGTAATACATATCCACCAATGAACCATACGCCGAAAATTGTCAGTCCCAAACCGACGACAAATTGAACGACTGTTAATGTAAATGGATCATTGACGACACCGAACATACTGTCTCTCATATATTTAATTCCCAATCCTGCCAGGAAGACGGGAACGATGAGTATTATCAATGCAATAATTTTTTTCATGAAACCACCCAGTTTTTATAGATATCCCATATTATACATCAACCTGATGATACTTTAAAATAAAGTATTATTTAAAAACTTCTGAATTTTCCATGTTCAGCTAAAATCATGTATTTTGATTAAGGGATATGTATAATAAAATATGTGGGGAGGTAACAAAGTGAAATTTAATGAAATATTCGAAGAGTATAATCATGAAATGACAACGCTTTCAATTTGCAAAGCTGCCGATATGGATGTACTCAAACCTGTTCTTCGTCTATATAAAGAGACGAACATGACCTTTCACCTGGTGGATGACAGATTCAACCTGGAAGAAATGCTCAAAACTTTTGATGAAGAATTCATCAATAATGACCGTCTGGTTATTCATCATTCTGCCGGCGATGAACAGGCTGCAGCCATTGCTGCTGGACTGGTGGCAGAAGGTAAAGCAGATATTCTCATGAAGGGGCTGATTTCAACCTCGACAATTTTAAGGGAAGTTTTAAATAAGTCACACGGATTGGTTCAAGGAACGATGCTGAGCCATGTTGCACTTTTTGACTTACCCAATTATCACAAAGCCGTGCTGCTTAGTGATGCAGCGATGAACATTGCTCCTGATATAAATCAGAAGATGGCAATCATTCAAAACATTGTAGAATGCGGTCATAAACTGGGAATTGAAAAACCCAGGGTGGCTTTATTGTCAGCAGTAGAAAAAGTGAACAATAAAATGCCTTCGACAACAGATGCTGATACAATAACAAAGATGGATGAAATTACTTCTTTAAATATTCTAATCGATGGTCCATTACAATATGACCTCGCTATATCAAAAGAAGCAGCTGAACATAAAAATTTAGAATCTGATGTCGCAGGAGACGCAGATATACTTATCGCCCCCAACATTGAAGCGGGCAATGTATTATACAAGTCGCTCGTTTATTCGGCAGGTGCCAGGGTTGCATCGGTTATTACTGGCGCAAGTGTACCAATAGTATTAACATCAAGAGCAGACAGTGCGGAAGATAAGTACAACTCAATTAGACTGGCAATGAAGATTTCACAAAATTAACAACGGGAGTGCTTAAAATGATATTTGAAAAAATGGTAGATCTGGATTATGAACAATTGGTATTCTGTCACGATGAAGCAAGCGGATTGAAGGCGATTATCTGTATTCACGATACGACACTCGGACCGGCACTCGGCGGATGCAGAATGTGGAACTATGAGACTGAAGAGGAAGCAATTGAAGATGTACTTCGTCTTGCACGTGGAATGACTTATAAAAATGCTGCAGCCGGCCTTAACCTGGGCGGTGGAAAGACGGTAGTTATTGGAGATGCTCAAAAGGATAAATCCGAAGCGTTCTTCAGAGCACTCGGCAGATACGTCAACAGCTTGAACGGCAGATATATTACTGCTGAAGACGTGGGCACTACAGTTGCTGATATGGATCTTATTTATCAGGAAACACCGTATGTCTGTGGAATGAGTGAATCATATGGTTCTGGTGGGAATCCAAGTCCAATGACAGCATTTGGCGTGTACATGGCGATGAAGCGGACGGCTAAAGAAGCATTCGGCAATGACTCTCTGGAAGGTAAAAAGATTGCAGTACAAGGAGTGGGGAACGTCTCTTACAGTCTTTGTAAACATTTGCACGATGAAGGTGCAAAACTTATTGTTACTGATATAAACCAGGCCGCAATTGACCGTGCTGTAAATGACTTTGGAGCCGAATCCGTTGGAATAGAAGATATTTACGACGTGGAAGCAGATATTTTTGCACCATGTGCACTCGGCGGGGTTTTAAATGATGAGACGATTCCTGAATTAAAAGTGAAAGCAATATGCGGCAGTGCCAATAACCAACTTCTTGAAGCAGATAAACACGGTGAAATGCTCGAAGAACGCGGCATCGTATACGCACCTGACTATGTTGTTAACTGTGGGGGCGTCATCAACGTTGCGGACGAACTGCAAGGATACAACAAAGAACGCGCCAAGGCTAAAGTAGAAGGCATTTATGAGCAGATGGATAAAATCTTCAATATTGCCAAACGTGATGGAGTAACACCTGCAGTTGCTGCCGACAGACTCGCGGAAGAACGCATTGAAAGCATGATGCGGGTTAAAAGCACATTTTCTCAAAATGAAATAACAACCCTCAGCAGGAGGTAACCGTCACTGATGCAATATAACATTCTCGTTATCAACTTAGGGAGTACATCTACCAAAGCTGCCTTATATAAGAATTCCAACAGTCTGGTCAATCAAACGCTCAAGCATCCTGCAAGTGAAACTGTAAAACCTTTGCCGGAACAAATCGAGTACCGGCTGGAAGCGATACTTGAGTTTCTTGAAAAACAGAAATTCGACCCATCCAATATCGATATTGTCAGTGCACGCGGAGGTTTGCTCAAACCTATTGAAGGCGGTACTTACAATATTAATCAAGCGATGGTCGATGACCTTCTGGAAAACAGGTACGGCAGACACGCTTCAAATATGAGTGCACTTATTGCTGACAGATTCAGAAGGAAGTATGGCTGCCAGGCAGTAATTACTGATCCGGTAGTTATCGATGAACTTATAGATGAAGTCCGTATGACCGGCTTAAAAGGAATAGAAAGAAAATCCGTTTTTCATGCACTGAACCAAAAAGCTGTAGCCAGGAAGTATTCCGAATCGATTAATAAAAAATATGAAGAAACTAATGTTATCATATGCCATATGGGCGGCGGAATTACAGTGGGTGCCCATAGGAAGGGACGGGTCATTGATGTTAATGACGGTCTTTCGGGGGAAGGACCCATGAGTCCAAACAGAACCGGTTCGCTTCCTAACGGCGCATTCGTAAAATATGTCATTGATCATGAACTGGATTATGAAACGGTGTTTGAGATCATCACCAAAGAAGGCGGGTTTATGTCACTTGCAGATACACAGGATGCGCTTGAATTGGAAAAACTTGCCCTCGCAGGTGATGAAAATGCCAAATCGATATTCGAAGCACTGGCAGTTCAAATCAGTAAGGAAATCGGATCCCGTTCCGCAATACTAAAAGGGGAAGTGGATCAGATCATTTTTACCGGAGGACTTGCATACAGCAAGTATCTCCTCGACTTGATAAAGCCTTATATTTCATTTATCGCACCGGTGACTGATTATCCGGGAGAAGAAGAGATGGAAGCATTGGCTGAAGGTGCATATCGTGTAATCAGCGGCGAAGAAAGTATGAAAACCTACGTATAGGAGTGAAATGAATGGCCCATGAATATGATCTAGTAGTTCTCGGTGGAGGAACGGCAGGCTATGTGGCTGCAATTAAAGCCAGCCAGCTTGGTTTGAAAACTGCAATTGTGGAAAAAAGCAATCTTGGTGGAACATGCCTGCATAAAGGGTGTATACCAACGAAAAGTATGCTGAAATCTGCTGAAGTGGTAAACACGATGAAAAATGCTGAAAAATATGGTATAGAATCTTTTAATCCTTCCATTTCAATGGAAAAAATACTCAACCGTAAAAATGAAGTCGTCGAGCGCATGCACAGTGGCATCAAACAACTTATGAAAAAAAATAAAATAGATGTATTTGATGGATACGGTCGTATATTGGGGCCTTCTATTTTTTCACCTATGGCAGGAACAGTCGCTGTTGAAAACCCTGAGGATGATGAAGCAGAAAGTGAAATATTGGTAAATCATAACGTACTGATTGCAACAGGTTCATACCCAAGACCTCTGCCATTTCTACCATTCGATGGAGAAATAGTTCTTTCCAGCGATGACATGATGACACTCAATGAAATCCCGGAAAAATTGGCCATAATTGGCGGCGGGGTAATTGGACTTGAGTTTGCCAGCCTGCTGGCTGATTTAGGATCTGGTGTAACTGTGATAGAAGCCGGCAACCAAGTACTTCCTGCGGAAGATAAGGATGTTGCAAACCATCTTAAAAAATCTCTGGAAGAAAAGGGGATTGAATTTAAAGTCGACATCTCACTCAGTGATGAATCTGTACAGAAATCAGGCTCATCCATCACTTTTGATATCGGTGGAGAAAGTACAACGTTTGATAAAGTACTGGTTTCAATCGGACGAACCCCAAACGTTGAAGATATTGGACTTTCAAACACTAAAATCCAGATGGAAAAAGGCTTTATTGTCACAGATGAATATTATCAGACGAAAGATAAAAATATCTATGCCGTCGGAGATGTAATCGGCAATCTGCAGCTTGCGCATGTTGCAACAAAAGAAGCCCTGATTGCCGTAGAACATATTACAGATAACAATCCATTGCCGCTCGACTACAGAACAGTGCCAAAATGTATATATACATCGCCGGAAACCGCTTCGGTAGGCTATACTGAAAAAGAATTGAAAGAAGAAGGCAGAGAATATAAAGTACATAAAGTACCGCTTGCAGCGATCGGCAAAGCTGTGATTGCCGGAGGCGAAAAAGGCTTCGGCAAACTGATAGTGGATCCTGCTACTAAAGATATTCTCGGTGTTTCCATCATCGGCCCGGGTGCAACCGAACTGATAAATGAAGCAGCATTTGCAAAATTCTTGGATGCTTCATCCCTGGAACTGGGCATGTCTGTCCATGCGCATCCTTCTATAGGGGAAGTATTGATGGAACTCGGCCTCGACGCAGATGGAATAGCAATTCATGTTTAAGGAGGACAATCGCTTGATGGATTTTAAAGAAGTAGGTCTCGATGCAGAAGATCTTAAAGAAATGTACCGCACAATGCTTCTTGCCAGAAAACTTGATGAAAGAATGTGGCTGTTGAACAGGGCGGGAAAACTGCCTTTCGTTATTTCCTGCCAGGGTCAGGAGGCGACACAGGTAGGCGCAGGATATGCTTTAAATAAAGAAATAGATGTCATCAGCCCTTATTACAGGGACTTAGCACTTGTGACCCATTTTGGAATGACACCGGAAGAAACGATGCTTTCCGCTTTTGCCAAGCAGGGCGATATTTCCAGCGGCGGTAAGCAGATGCCTTCTCATTTCAGTAAAAAAGAAAATAATATATTAACTCAAGGATCCTGTGTGGCAACACAGGTACTCCATGCAGTAGGCGCAAGCTTCAAGTTCAAAATGGATAATGAAGAGCGTGTTGCTGTAACGACACTTGGGGAAGGTTCGTCCAACCAGGGGGATTTTCACGAAGGCTTGAACTTTGTGGGTGTGCACAACCTGCCGTTTATTTGTATAATCGAAAATAACAAATATGCAATCAGTGTACCTGCGAATCTTCAATACGGCGCGGATAAACTTTCAGATCGTGCAATCGGATATGGCATGCATGGTGAACACATCGACGGCAATGATCCAATCGCTGTTTATAAAGCGGTGAAAGAGGCCAGGGAACGCGCAGTAAAAGGTGAGGGCGGCACATTGATCGAAGCAATGTCCACAAGACTCACTGCACACTCTTCCGATGATGATGATTCCTACCGTGAAAAGACCGAACGTGAAGATATAAAAGAGGAAGACTGCCTCATCAAATTCAAAGAATACATGTTTGAACATAAAGTGGCGGAAGAAGCCTGGTTCCGGGAGCTGGAGGCAGAACTTAAGCAAAAAATAACCGAAGCAACCAAGATTGCGGAAAAAGCACCTTACCCAGCTGCCGAAGAAGCGCTGACGAATGTGTACGAGGAGGCTAACCATGGCTAAAATATCCTATTTGCAGGCGATCAAAGAAGCGCTTGACTATGAAATGGGCCAGGACGATAATGTCTTTGTTCTCGGTGAAGATGTTGGTAAAAAAGGCGGGGTCTTCAAAGTGACCGAAGGTCTGCAGGAAAAGTATGGGGAACTCAGGTGCCTCGACACACCTCTGGCAGAATCCAATATTGTCGGTACCAGTATCGGTGCAGCGATGATGGGGAAACGTCCTGTAGCTGAAATTCAGTTTGCCGAATACATTCTGCCGGCGACAAATCAGATACTTAACGAAGCTGCTAAAATCAGATACCGGTCCAATGGCGACTGGAATTGCCCAATGGTTATCCGTTCACCTTTTGGCGGCGGGATTCACGGAGCACTTTATCATTCACAGTCGATAGAGACAGTGTTCACATCGACTCCCGGACTCAAAGTGGTCATACCATCTACACCGGCGGATGCTAAAGGACTGCTCATCTCTGCGATCAGGGATAATGATCCTGTTCTGTTCTTCGAGCATAAAAAAGCATATCGTTTACTTAAAGAGGAAGTGCCCGAAGGTGACTACACTGTCCCGATTGGCAAAGCGGATGTAAAACGCGAAGGTGATGACATTACAGTGATCACTTACGGTTTATGCGTCAACTATGCGCTGCAGGCAGCCGAGCACCTGTCCAAAGATGGGTATGAAGCGGAAGTCCTTGATTTAAGGACTGTCTACCCACTGGATAAAGAGAGTATCATAAAAGCGGCATCCAAAACAGGTAAAGTACTGCTTGTGACAGAAGATAACCTCGAAGGCAGTGTAATGAGTGAAGTATCTGCCATTATTGGAGAGAACTGCTTATATGACCTTGATGCGCCAATTATGAGACTTGCAGGACCGGATGTACCATCTATGCCTTATTCTCCGCCGATGGAGGATTTCTTCATGGTCAACCCGGAAAAAATCGAAATGAAAATGAAAGAACTTGCAGAGCATTAAAAGGGGGATAGGTTTATGGAAGAAGTATTGATGCCCAAACTCGGAGAAAGTGTTACAGAAGGCACTATTGAAAAATGGTTGGTTCAACCCGGTGATACCATTGAAGAGTATGACGCACTGTGTGAAGTCATCACAGATAAAGTAACAGCTGAAGTGCCATCCGTATTCGACGGTACAATTAAAGAGCTGTTAGTGAACGAAGGAGATACGGTTTCGGTCGGCACTCCGATCTGCTTAATGGAAACGGATGGCAGCAGCCAGACTGAAGAAGCACCTGTTCAGGAAGAAAAAAATGCAGCAATTCCGGAAGCAACTCAGCCGGAAAAAACGACAGGGCCGAACAAAGTCCAGGCACCTAAAGGCGCTCGGATTTCACCGGTGGTCATGAGACTGGCCGGCGAAAACAACATCAACCTTGAAAATGTAACCGGCACGGGGTTTGAAGGAAGGATCACTAAAAAGGATATTCTCAAAGTGATCGAAGAAGGTCCATCCAGAACAGAATCACCGAAACAGGAAACATCTAAGAGTGCTTCCTCACAGGACTCTGTTTCAGTTCAGCCGGCCCAACAGCCTGTTGCAGGCGAAGAAATTCCGGTTAATGGCGTACGTAAGGCGATTGCTAACAAAATGGTTCAATCCACACAGGAAATTCCGCACGCCTGGATTATGATGGAAGTCGATGCTACAAACCTTGTAAATGTCAGAAATAAGCATAAAGCGGCATTTAAAGAAAATGAAGGCTATAATCTGACGTTTTTCAGTTTCTTTGTAAAAGCAGTTGCCGAAACATTGAAAGAGTTTCCAATGCTCAACAGCTCATGGCAGGGAGATAAGATTGTGGTCAATAAAGACATCAACATTTCGATTGCCGTTGCCGGGGATGATAAACTTTATGTTCCGGTTATCAGAAATGCAGACGATCTGTCTATCAAAGGCACCGCAAAACAAGTCAGTGAACTTGCAAAGCTTGGACGAAATCATCAGCTGACACAGAAACATATGGAAGGCGGCACATTTACACTCAATAATACCGGTGCATTTGGGTCTGTACAGTCCATGGGTATCATCAACCACCCACAGGCTGCAATCCTGCAGGTGGAATCCATTGTTAAACGTCCGGTAATCGTAGATGATATGATCGCAGTAAGACACATGGTCAACCTTTGTCTGTCCATTGATCACCGGGTGCTTGATGGCCTGGTTGCAGGTGAGTTTCTGAAAGCTGTCAAAACGCGTATTGAAAGTTATTCCAATGAGCATACGTCAGTTTACTAAACTTTACAAAAATGATTATTCGATATAGAATTAAAACAAAGTAGACTTAATAACCCTTGTTTCAGAGGCTTATTTTTCATAAAGGAGTTTTTGTAATGAATATGGATTTCAATATGTACATGAATGATGTCGTAAGTCAGGCAAGAAACGAAATGCGCGAATCGGGCTATAAAGAATTAACAACACCTGAAATGGTGGATGAGCATTTAAATAAAGAGGGGACTTCCCTTGTTATGGTCAACTCAGTTTGCGGGTGTGCCGGAGGTATTGCGCGACCGGCTGCAAAACATGCACTAAACTATGATAAACTGCCCTCTCAACTGTTAACAGTGTTTGCAGGACAGGATAAAGAAGCTACAGAGCATGTCCGCGAAAAAGCGACTGACTTCCTGCCTTCCTCACCGTCATTTGCATTATTTAAAGATGGTAAAATTGTAGACATGATCGAAAGACATGAAATCGAAGGCCATGAAACAATGAGTGTCATCACTAACCTGCAGGCATGGTTCGAAGAGTACGGCGAAGAAGTATAAGAAAAAAAGAGGTCCCCCGAGGGACCTCTTTAATTTGATTAAATTGTAGTAAGCATGCTTACACCAAACAGCAGACCTGAGACAACGATCAATAAGATCATAAACCAGATTACTATTTTTTGAACTTTTCTGTTGTTCATACTATCATCCTTAAAATTTTGCTCTTTTTATTATAATATACACTACTACGACAATCAACTAATGTAATGGAGGAATACCCGATGAATAGAGAAAGATTGATTAACCAATTCATGGAAATGGTACAAGTGGATTCAGAAACAGGCAACGAAAGAAAAATCGCAGATTATCTGTTGAATATTTTTAATGATATGGATGTTGAGGTATACGAAGATAATACACAGGAAGAAACAGGTTACGGTGCAGGCAATATCTTCGTACGCCTAAAAGGGGATGACAGTGAAGCTGAACCCGTTTATTTTACAGTACATATGGATACCGTAGTTCCCGGCGCAGGTATCAAACCATCTATTGAAGGGGATTACATCGTCAGTGACGGGACTACAATTTTAGGCTCGGATGATAAAGCAGGCATTGCAGCAATAATTGAAGCAATCCGCTCATTATCCGAGGCCGGCACATCCCACGGAGATGTGGAATTTGTCATTACAGTGGGAGAAGAATCCGGTCTGGTTGGTGCGAAAGCTTTTGATACTTCTAAATTGAAGAGTAAATTCGGCTATGCTGTGGATTCTACAGGTAAAGTTGGAACAGTGGTGACAACTGCACCGACCCAAAGCAAAATTGAAGCGCATATTCACGGCCGTACAGCACACGCCGGTGTTGCACCGGAAGAGGGGGTAAGTGCGATAAATATCGCGTCCAAAGCGATCAGCCAGATGAAGCTCGGACGTATCGATGCAGAAACAACCGCCAATATCGGACGGTTTACAGGCGGCGGCCCTACAAATGTAGTTACAGACTACGTTAACGTCCTTGCTGAAGCACGCAGCCTCGATGAGAATAAAATGCACGCTCAAACTGAACATATGAAAAAAGCTTTTGAATCTGCAGCCAAAGAGCTGGGTGGCAAAGCTGAAGTAGTGACTAAAGTCATGTATGCCGCCCTTCATGCGGAGGATGACGCTGAGGTCGTTACTACTGTATCCAAAGCAATCGAAAATATTGGCAGAAAAGTGAATCTGATCAGCCTTGGCGGAGGAAGTGATGGTAATGTATTTGCAGGTAAAGGAATTGATACGGCAATTCTTGGACTCGGATATGAAAACATCCATACAACAAATGAGAAAATACCTATTGAAGAACTCGGCAAAATTACAGAACTCATTGTAGAAATCATTAAAGTCCAAAGAGAAAAGAGGTAAATATATGATTTATGATATTGGAGTCATCGGACTCGGGGTAATGGGAACGAATATAGCAAAAAACATGTCGCGCAACGGCTTTAAAGTGATCACTTATGACTTCTTCGACGATGTCCGAAAGAACCGGCTGAATGAACTAAAGCAGGAAGGCGTCGATATTGCAGATTCTCTGGAATCGTTCATCAATGATTTAAAAAAGCCGAAAAATATTCTGATGCTCGTTAAAGCAGGTGAAGTTACCGACCAGACGATTGAAAAAGTTGCTCCTCTGCTTGAGGCTGGAGATACACTTATCGATGGTGGTAATGAGCAGTATGAGAATACAAGACGCAGGAATATTGAACTTACAGAAAAAGGAATAAACTACATCGGCATGGGTGTCAGCGGTGGGGAAGAGGGGGCTTTGAACGGTCCTTCTTTAATGCCCGGCGGTCAAAAACAGGCATATGATAATGTTAAGAATATTTTTGAAAAAATCGCTGCAAAAGCAGATGACGGTAAGCCCTGCGTGACTTATATCGGCGATGACGGCAGCGGCCATTACGTCAAGATGATCCATAATGGTATCGAGTATGCTGATATGGAACTCATTGCTGAAAGTTACTTCTTTATGAAACATGCGCTGAAAATGTCCAATGACGAGATGAGCGATGTATTTTCTGATTGGAATAAGGGAGAACTTAACAGTTACCTGATAGAAATCACAGCTGAAATATTAAAATTCAAAAATGAAGAAGGCCATTATGTTCTTGATCTCATCCTTGATAAAGCGGGGCAGAAGGGGACAGGTAAATGGACAGGGATCGAAGGACTGAAACTCGGCATTCCATTATCTCTGATCACAGACAGTGTATTTGTCAGATGTCTGTCCAGCCTGATAGATGAGCGTGCTCTGATCAGTGAAGCCTATCCAAGCGAGATGGGCACTGTTGAGACAGATAAAGAAGCTGTCCTTGAAGACCTTAAAAATGCACTCTATATCAGCAAACTGATGTGCTATTCCCAGGGGTTCAGACTGCTCAAGGAAGCAAGCGATATTTATCAATGGAATCTGCAACTTGGAGAAATCTCTATGATTTGGCGTAAAGGATGCATCATTCGTGCACACTTCCTTGAAAAAATAAATCATGCATATTCAAACAGCCCAGATTTAACTAACCTGATATTGGATGACTTCTTTAAAGAAATTGTAACAAACAATCAACATAGCCTGCGTAAGGTCGCAGGATATGCAATTGAAAATGAAATTCCGATGCCGGCATTCCTAAGTGCGGTCTCATACTTCGACAGCATGAAACAAAGCCGGGTCTCCAGTAACATGATTCAGGCTCAACGTGATTACTTTGGTGCGCATACTTATGAAAGACTTGATAAAGAGGGCGTATTCCATACAGAATGGTTTAAGTGACCAAAAAAGCAGTGCCCGGGATTCCTCCCGGGCACTGCTTTTTGATTAATCAATATATAAAGCCTGCCATACTTGAACTTTAGTATCCGGCGACCCGATATCAAACGTACTCTTTAAAACTTCCAAAGAGAAATTACAGTTCAGTTCGCTGTTTTCTTTAAAACGCCATCTTCTGAATATATAGCTGTAAATATCCTCAATTGTTTTTGGCGCCGATCCCTGGGACTCAAATATTGCGAAGTCGCTGGATTCAGTATACGTTTCTTCAAATGGTGACATAAGAGTAGAAGAAACTCCGATCAGAAGCTCCATTTCATTGTCCACATATCTCTCATGCATTATAACACCCTTTATCCGGCCATTATTATATCTGAGCAGCTCATCAATAATTCCATTTCTGTTCAAATAATCCAGGAATCGGTATTTACCCTCTGCATTATAATCAGAAATCGGGAACCGTTCTGCTGCACCTACAATTCTAAGGCTTTCCAGATACTTTCTCCTTGCAGGATAACGTGGTTTATCCACCGGCACCACTTCAAAAGAAATACGTTCAAGAAGATCCAGGGACCTAAAATGCTTCTCTGTTTCATATGGAGAAATCCCAAACACATCATAGTAGTTACTTTTAAACGCTTCAATGTTGCGGTAACCATAATATTTGGCGATATCTATAATTCTTCTGTGACCGGTATATAATTCATAAGCGATTTCGGTCATCTTACGCTTTTGCTGGTATTCATAAGGTGTCATGCCCACTAAAGATGTAAAGATCGTCATGAAAGATTTCTGTTCAACACCTAAATTGTTCAACACTTTATCATAATCAATCGTATCTCTCAAATGATCTTCAATATATACGATGAATTTTTCTACGAAATTTACTGTTTCCATGATATCCTCATTTCATTCATCATACATCCCACCATTTAAAACCATCACGTGAAAGCAACAGATTGCTCTTTATCGGACCGCTGGAACCGGATTGGTAGTTGGGGAATGAAGCGGCATCGTTTTCCCAGACTTTATTAACAGGGTCTACAAATGCCCACGCATTCATCAGTTCTTCCTGGTGTGTAAAGTTTGTGGAATCGCCATTTAAACAATCATAAATAAGATTTTCATATGCATCTACAGTACGGGCAAGATCCTGTTTGGCGACAGTATACGAAAGTTTAATTTCCTTCGTATCTTTTTCACCGGCATAGTCTTTCACATTTAAATGAAGTGTAATACTCTCATCCGGCTGAATACGGATCACCAGCAGGTTTTTAGCAAGGACATCATCTTCTTCAGCCTGATAATACAAGTTTCTGGGCACTTCTTTAAATTCAACGACAATTTTAGTTTCTTTATCTTTCATGCGTTTGCCTGTACGTACATAAAAAGGAACGCCGGCCCATCTGAAATTATCGATATAAAGTCTGGAAGCGATGAATGTTGGAGTATTTGAATCTTCTGCAACATTTTCCTCGTCTCTATATTTTGAGGCTGCTTTCCCCTCAACAAGACCTTCATCGTACTGTCCCCGAACAAAATGTTTTTTAACCTCTTTTTCTCCGAGTCTCCGAAGGCTTTTTAATACTTTTATCTTTTCATCACGGATATCATCACTGTTCAGGCTGATCGGCGGCTCCATTCCGAGCAGAGAAACAATCTGGAGCATATGGTTTTGGAACATATCCCTCACTGCACCGCTTTTTTCGTAATATTCTCCACGGTCAAGAACGCCGAGTGATTCAGATGAGGTTATTTGTATATTGGAAATATAATGATTGTTCCACAGTGGTTCAAACAGACTGTTACTGAATCTGATCACTTCTATATTCTGGACCATTTCTTTTCCTAAATAATGGTCAATACGGTAGATTTCATGTTCATCAAACGTTTTCGTTATTTGATTATTAAGTGCCAGCGCGCTATCGTAATCTTTGCCAAATGGTTTCTCAATGATCAGACGTCTGAATCCGGATGTATCTGTTACCCCGGATTCTCTTAAATTATCTGTAATCACTGTAAAATACTGAGGTGGCATTGCTAAATAGAACAATCTGTTATTACCGGTATCGAATTCAGCTTCAAGAGATTCAAATTTATCGTTTAGCACTTTATAAGTGTTGCTGTCTGCAATGTCCAACTTCACGTAAAATACGTGCTCAAGAAATGTTTCCAGACCATCCAGGTTTTCTAATTTCTTGTTGGCACTGATGGATTCTTCTGCAGTTTTTCTAAAATCATCGTCCGAAAAATCCCGTCTGCCTACGGCAATTATTGCAAAATCATCTTTTAAAGATCCTTCCTGAAATAAATGAAACATAGAAGGCAATAGTTTTCTTCTTGATAAATCGCCGGTTGCACCAAAGAGTGCAATGGCTACTTTAAATGGTTGTGTAATCATTTCCAACAAGTCCTTTGATCAAATTTTTCCTGATTTTATTATTCCACTGTACACTAGAAAATACAACTCTTTAATATGATATAATGAAGCAACCATTATAGATAGGTGATTATATGAAATTTACAGTGCTTGGTTCTGGAGCGGGTATACCTTCAAGAACCAGAAATACACAGAGTTATGTCTTAGATGCAGTGGAGGAAATAAATCAATATTTTCTTATTGATGCTTCGGAAGGTCTGCAGCATCGTATTTTACACACGACTGTACGGCCATCCAAAATTAAACACGTCTTCATCACACACCTCCATGGTGACCATTTATATGGTTTGCCTGGATTCCTGTCTTCCCGTGCCCATCAGGGCGGCGAAGATATCCCGTTAACAGTCTATGGGCCGCCAGGATTAAAGGAGTGGATTGATCTTACTTTAAAAACCAGCAATTCTCATTTGAACTATCCAATTCAATATATAGAAGTATCTCATAATGACCAGTATGAAGTCGAAGGATTCACCATAGACACATATTTGCTCGAGCATACAATTGATAGTTACATGTACGTATTCAATGAACCGGAAAAACTGGGTAAATTAAATACCGATAAGTTGAAATCCATCGGCATTAAACCTGGCCCATTATATAAGGAAATTAAGGATTCAGTTACTTTTTGGCATGATGGAAAAACCTATAATACTAAAAACTTTTTGAGTGCACCGGTGCCTGGAAGAAAGGTAGCTGTGCATGGAGATACGAGAGTCATTACACAGCCGGACTATCTTTCTCTTATTGACGGCTCTGATCTAATTGTGCATGAAGCCACATATTTGGATGGAGAAATAGAAAAAGCACACATGTATTTCCATTCAGAAATACAAAATGTGCTTCAAAACTTTTCACAGATCCAGTATCAAAAGATTTTATTCAGTCATATAAGTAATCGGTATGACGAAGAAGATATGGAGATAATCAAGGGGAGGCTAAATGAAAATGTATTCATCGCCCATGATTATCTCGAAATTACCATTCCGCGTATTTCTTTATAAATGAATCTACAACTTCCCTGTATTTCTTGGGATTCCTGTTATAGCTTTCGACATGTCCGCCCCGTTCAGGATACCAGGCCACCTTTGGTGGCTTTTTCTTATGATACAGTTTTTTACTCTGTTCATACGGAATGAACTTATCCGGTTTCGAATGGATGAAAAGTACTGGCTGTTCAATCCTTTCTATCACACGGATAGGTGATACTTTAAAGAGAGAGAACCTGCTTCTTATTCTAAAGAAAATGTTCGTAAAGAGTAAAACAAGCGGAGATGCTATTTTGGTATATTGACTGAATATGTTAGTCAACTCGTCGCCTAAAGTAGAGAAGGACGCATCCGATATATAAAATTTAGCTCTGTTCGATAACTCGCCGGCATACAGGATCATTGTGGCAGCACCCATTGATTCACCATGAATACCGACTTCTATATCCGGACCGTAATGATCGAATAAATAATCGACGACCGTCTCCAGATCATATTTTTCATAAAATCCATAAGTGGAATGTAGGCCGCCTGTGTTTCCGTGGCGTCTGGCATCATAAATCACGGTGTTATATCCCATTTCTACAAACATATTTAAATATTTTATAGAGCTTATTTTATTCTCTGTTACGCCGTGACACAATACAATCCATTTATCCGTTTCATTGGGATGGACGAAAACAGCATTGATACTGTAATCAAATCTTGAAGGTATCAGCACATCATCCTGTTTTAATTTCTGAAATTCTTCCATGTTTAGGCGCTTTGCACGCGTTTCACGCCTTTTGATTACTTCCACATCTCTTAACTTGAAAAACAAGATCTGACTCGAAGCAAAGTATCCGAGTGAAACCAATAAAACAATTAAAGATGATATGGCTGTAATCAACCATTTGATCATCGATTTCATATTCTATGCTCTCCATACTGCAAAGTTTTTACTGCATTTAATATTCTGCTGTATTCTTCATCTGTTAAATCACCGGCTTTGTCATAGCTTTTCAAATTCGAATTTAACTGTTCTACGCTGCTCACACCATTAACAATCACTGCATCGTTCTTTCTTAGAAACTCATATGACAGAGCCGTTAAATCTGTATTAATGGATAGAAGGGATTCGATAGTTTCTTTCAACTGTTCATTTGAATAGTCAAGTACACCATCATCAAATTTTTCATCCAATACTTTTAAAGATTTTTCACTCAGCAGTCCTTTCATCACCGGACCGCGTGCAAGCACCTGAATGTCATTAAGGTCTTCGACTACTTCAAGCGGTCTGTTATCAATTGGATTGAATTGCATCATCAGAGTTGCGATTGAACTATGTTGTTTGTAATAATCAATGACATTCATCCGGATGGACGAAATTCCGTAACTTTTAATTATGCCGTCCTGTTTCAAATCTTCAAAAGCACTGATTGTTTCGTCTTTATCATCTTCAATGGTACCGCCGTGCAGTTGATATAGGTCGATTTGATCGACTCTGAGCCGATGGAGTGAATCTTTGACTGCTTCCTTAATGTAAGATGCTGTTGGATTCCATGCAATCTTCTCCTGTTTTTTTTCATCAAACTGATTCCCGACTTTTGTACCGAGGGTAAAATCATACTGACTGCGATATTTGCTTAAAATTTCTCCTACTAGTTTTTCGTTTTCCCCGAATTGATAAAGGTCCGCTGTATCAAAATAAGTGATTCCGGCATTTAATGCGGATTCAATTATTTTTTCAGCTTCAACTTTGTTATCAAGCGGAAGATTCATACATCCCAAAGAAAGTTCTGAGAGGGAAAATCCATCTTTAATTTTTAAGTTTCTCATTAAAATCAGTCCTTTTTAAATAATCTTTTCAACATGCTCATTCTAATTATAGCAATTGAAAGGATAATCTTGCAGTAATGTGCAAAAATTACTCCATTAAACTAATTGCTTCACAGAAGAGAATATGGGAACATATTCATAAAGGCATAGTTTACATATTATGCTCGCTGGAACAGACGATATATATGATATCATGTTTATTCAAAAAGTCACATGCTGAGGCCTATAGTGGAAAGGAAGTTAATCATGACAGAGAACAACAATTATGATCATTTGAAAGAGAAAGTCATCCACTCTGACAGAGTATTTGACGGCAGAGTGATTCAAGTGGATCATGATACTGTTTTATTACCCAATGGAGAAAAATCAAAAAGAGAAATCGTATATCATAATGGTGCCGTCTGTCTCGTTGCAGTATATGATGACCTCATGTACTTTGTAAGACAATACCGTATTGCCCCTGATGAATTTTTACTGGAAGTGCCTGCCGGCAAGATTGAAAAAGGTGATTTGCCGGAGGAGTCTGCCAGACGTGAACTGGAAGAAGAAATCGGAGCTGTGACGGATAATCTTGAGAAACTGCATGAATTTTATGTTTCACCAGGTTTTTCAAATGAGCTCGTCTATCTCTATGAAGCGAAAGATATAAAAATGAAAAATCAAAAGTTGGATGATGATGAATTTTTAGATGTTGTAAAAATACCGCTCCAGAATCTCAGACAAAAATTATCGGATGGCTCTGTCAGGGACTCAAAAACTATCATTGCAATTCAACATGTAATTGAGAAGCATAATTTATAATGATTATAAATAAGACTTTTAAAATAGTGATAAATTCGATATAATGTTTGTGATTATCAAACAAAGTAGGTGAACACGTGGAAAACAGGATTGAGAGAATCAAAGAAGTACTTCAGCAAGCCAGATACAAACTTACGCCCCAAAGGGAAGTGACTGTCCGGGTTCTGCTTGAGAACGAAAAGGACCATTTAAGTGCCGAGGATGTCTTTATGAAAGTAAAGGACAAGTATCCGGAAATTGGACTGGCAACTGTATATCGTACGCTCGAACTGCTGAGTGATCTTAAAATTCTCGATAAAATAAACTTCGGCGATGGGGTCAGCCGTTATGATCTCAGGAAAGAGGGTGCCAATCACTTCCACCATCACCTTGTCTGTATGGAATGCGGTTCGGTTGAAGAAATCGAAGAAGACTTGCTGATAGAGGCAGAAAAAATCGTAGAAAAAGATTACAATTTCAAAGTACTGGATCATCGTCTCACTTTCCATGGTGTTTGCAAACAATGCCAAGAAAAGGAGTAACTGATGGATTTTGAAAGAAATATAGATGAATATTTGCTTTTTTTGAGTGTGGAAAAAGGACTGAGCCAAGCTTCGATCAGTTCTTATCGGCAGGATTTAAAACAGTATCGAAACTTTCTGGAAGACAGATCTGTTTCTAATTATAATGCTGTAGATACAGAGTTGATTATTTCTTTTCTTAAGTTATTAAAAGAAAACGGAAAGAGCGCTAAAACGATTACTCGAATGCAATCGACATTAAGAAACTATCATCAGTTTTTACTGAATGAGAACGTTGCCCCCAGCAATCCGGCCCTAAGACTGCATTCAGTCAAAGAGGATAAGAAATTACCTGTTTATTTGACAGTTGAAGAAATGGAAACACTTTTAAAGACACCAGACGGTTCCACTGCCGGTATTAGAGATCGGGCAATAATGGAACTGTTATATGCTTCAGGGCTGAGGGTCAGTGAAGTAATTGACATAAGAACGACAGATTTAAATGTCGATATGGGTTTTATCCGTGTAAGAGGGAAAGGCAGCAAAGAACGTATTGTGCCAATGACTGATCATGTGGGGGCGCTTCTCACCAGCTACATAGCAAACGAAAGACTGGTGCTTCTAAAAGATGAAAATGCAGATGCTTTATTCATTACAAACAGGGGTAAAGGATTTACCAGACAGGGTTTGTGGAAAACAATTAAAAAATATGAAATGCTGAGCGGTATAGGTAAAAATATTACACCGCATACTTTCAGACATTCGTTTGCTACCCATCTGATTGAAAATGGAGCAGATCTGAGAGCTGTACAGGAAATGCTTGGACATTCTGATATCAGCACAACTCAGATTTATACTCAGATATCAGCAGTTAAAATCAGAGAAATGTATACGCAATTCCATCCGAGAAAGTAGGAGATATAAATGTTTAACAGAATTCATCTCATCGTCCTTGATTCAGTAGGAATCGGTGAACAGCATGACGCAAAAGAATTTGGAGATGTGGGGGCTCATACATTGAAGCACACACTGGAATCCCATCCAGTTGCACTCCCCAACCTGGAAAATTTCGGGCTGGGGTGTATAGATGATCTCCCTGGTGTGGACTGCATTGATAAACCGGAAGCGTTCTATAGTAAAATGGATGAGGTTTCGCAGGGAAAAGACACGATGACAGGACATTGGGAAATCGCCGGTTTGAATATTAAAGAACCTTTTAAAGTTTATCCGGATGGTTTTCCTGAAGAACTGCTGGATAAAATCCGTGAAGCAACAGGCAGAGACATCGTGGGCAACAAACCTGCAAGCGGTACGGAAATCATTAAGGAGTACGGAGAGCACCAGATGAAAACAGGGGATCTCATCGTCTATACATCTAATGACCCTGTACTTCAGATAGCGGCTCATGAAGAAATAATTCCGCTGGAGGAACTTTATGAAATCTGTGAAAAAGTACGCGCGATGACAACGGATCCGGAATTCCTTGTCGGTCGTATTATTGCCAGACCTTATGTAGGGGATTCTAAAGAGGATTTCACGCGTACAGAAAACCGCCATGACTATGCGTTGGAACCATTCGGCCAAACAGTGCTGAATGCACTCGAAGACAATGGCAACGATGTAATTGCAATCGGCAAAATTGATGATATCTTTACCAGCTCAGGCATCACTGATGCCGTACGCAGTAAAAACAATGAAGACGGTGTAGATAAGCTTCTGGAAGTGATGGATACTGACTTTAATGGAATCTCATTTCTAAATCTTGTGGATTTCGATGCTTTATATGGTCACAGACGTAATCCGGAAGGTTACAGTGATGCATTGAAAGCATTTGATGACCGCCTGCCCGAAATCGTTTCTAAACTAAAAGATGATGACTTATTGGTCATTACAGCCGATCACGGTAACGATCCAACGTTTACCGGAACAGACCATACAAGAGAGAGTGTCCCATTATTAATTAAAGGCGGCCGGGAAATGTCATATGGTAAAATCCGCAACTCGGATACTTTCAGTGACGTAGCGGCCACAATTGCCGAAAACTTTAAAATTGAATACCAGACTCACGGTGAAAGCTTGTTGAAGGAGCTAAAATAATATGAAGAACAGATACTCTGTTGTCATATTTCTGATTTTATTTGCGTTGATATGGGGCTTTGTGTACTGGATATTTATAGTATAGAAAACATCATTAATGATGTTTTCTTTTTTTGAGTGCAGCTTCCCGTTCCTGTACAACCTGGCTCCTGTCCCTTAACAAATGTTTGTTGATTATGAATTCATCTGTTACCTGATGCTCCCGGATCCAATTGAGGAAACCGTCATAGGACAAAACGTGTATATACGTTTCATGAAGCCGGCGGAGTATGTGCCTCGTAAGCGGGAAGTGTAATGGTTTAAATTTAGCTGAAGACATATTTTCCATGCGTGAAATCATGGCACTTATGAGCGATTCTTCCATACCTAGGTTTTCGAGGCTGAACGGATTGTCCTCATATATTTTCAAAGCCTTACTGTATGATTTTTTGGCACCAGCCACGTTCTGTCGTCTGTAATGATATTCTCCCACGGCCATCAATATCAGAAATACTTCCGGATCTTCTTTTGTTCTGGGATTTTTCCTTTTCCATGCTTCTTCCATGATTTCATGGCATTCAAAGTAATCTTGCTTTATAATGAGTTCGTTATAGAATTCTAGAAGATCAGATTGTTTCAAAATAAGACAACTCCTAAGATAGAGGTATTTTTATGGATGTATATAATGTAAAATTGGATATATTTGAAGGCCCTCTTGATTTACTTCTACATTTAATCAAGGAACTTGAAATTGATATTTATGATATTCCAATGAAGACTCTTACAAAACAGTATATGGAATACATCGATCAAATGAAAGAACTTGAGATAAATGTTGCGAGTGAATATTTGGTCATGGCAAGTGAACTTTTAAAAATAAAAAGTCATATGCTCCTGCCTGAGCCCGCATACATGGAAGAAGAATATGAAGATCCGCGTGAAGCGCTTATGGAACAGTTGTTGGAATATCAGAATTATAAACAATATGCTGAACAGCTCCAACTCCTTAAGTCTGAAAATGAAAGGATTTTTATAAAAGCGCCGCAGGAATTTGAAGAAGAGGATATTGACGACAATGAAGTGGATATTTCACTGTCTGATCTTCTGTCGGCATATCAGAAAGTCCGTTCAAGAGTTTCCATAGACCGTCCTGTGAATGTAACGATTCAGAGGGAACCGGTTTCGCGCGAAGAGGCAGAAGGATATTTGAGGAACAGGTTTGCCGACAGGCGGAAACTTAAATTCACAGAAATTTTTAGTTTCAACGAATCGAAATCGTTGGTTGTTGCAGTGTTTATAACTATACTGGACCTGGTAAAATCAAGGGAGCTTGCGCTTCATCTGGAAGTCCAGGGTAATTTTGAAATTGAAAGGCTGTAGTAAGCATGGAAAAGATTGATATTATTGAAGGCCTTCTATATGTAGCAGGCGATGTTGGCCTGAGTGAAGAACAGTTGATTATGCATGTCCCGGTTACAATGGAACAATTGGACAACGAGGTTAATAAATATGACCGGCCCAATTTGATGATTCAAAGACATGGTGATCGCTTTTTCTTGCAGACGACGGTGGATATGGAAAAATACATTCGCAGAATACTGGATGACAAACCTGCATCAAAATTGTCTCAGGCTTCACTAGAAGTACTCTCGATTGTCGCCTATAACCAGCCGGTTTCACGAGGGGATATAGAAATGTTAAGAGGCGTTGCCTCTGACGGCCCTGTTTCTACATTACTTGGCAAAGGATTGATTTCCAAAAAGCATATGCAGGATGCTCGCGCCGTACACTTTATTACCACAGACTATTTCCTGCAAATATTCGGTCTTAAATCTTTAGAGGATTTACCAAGCCAAAAAGATATATTGGAACAGGAAGAAATGGACTTATTTTTCAATAGTATAGAGGAGGATGAATAATGGAAGAAATAAGATTACAAAAAGCAATTGCAAACAGTGGGGTAACTTCTAGAAGAAAAGCAGAGCAACTCATCGTCGATGGACGGGTGGCAGTGAACGGAGTAATAGTTTTTGAACTCGGTTCGAAGGTAAGCAGCACAGATGAGATAGAAGTGGATGGTGTACCGATAGCAACTGAACAAAAAGTTCATATTCTATACTATAAGCCTACCGGTGAAATTTCCACTGTCGAAGACGACCGTAACAGAGGGGCAGTAACAGATGTATTTAGACAGATGGATGTGAGACTCTATCCTGTGGGCAGACTCGATTACGATACTTCAGGCATCCTGATCATGACCAACGACGGAGAATTCACACAGTATATGACTCATCCTAAATATGAAATGCAAAAAACATACCGTGTCAAAATAGACGGCATATTGAAGCGCGACCAACAGAAGGAAATGCGCAATGGTATTACTCTGGAAGATGGTAAAACGTCACCCGCCGGGGTAAAAGTCATCCGTGATAAAAAGGACAGGCAGATGATTCTCGAACTTACCATTCATGAAGGCCGGAACCGCCAGGTAAGAAGGATGTTTGAGCATTTTGGTCTAAAAGTCATTAAACTCACTAGAATAAGATATGATTTCCTCACACTTGACGGACTTGCCGAAGGGGAATACAGATTCCTTAAACCATATGAAGTTAAGAAACTGATTGCGAATGCGAAAGACGAGTAATATCAGTCCAATTGTCATAATACTGTCATACAGGACAAATTTATTAGATGATATAATGAAATCTATGAATGAACGTACAGGCAGGTGAAATTATGAAGCGCGGAACACGCAATATATTAAGGATAAGCATCATCACCACTGTCGCTGTATTGATCGGTGTAACATTATGGTTTAACTTGACCTCTGATAACAAAACTGTTGCAGTGGGGGATGAGGCGGTCGATTTTCAGCTTACCACCATGGAAGGTGAACAGATAAGGCTTTCTGAACTGACCGACGATGGCAAAGGTGTGATTCTTAATTTCTGGGGAACATGGTGTAAACCATGCCGTGAGGAAATGCCTGATATGAATGACATCTATACAGAATACGGCAATGATGATTATGAAATCGTAGCAGTGAATGTGGCAGAGAATGAACAGCAGATTAAACAATTCATCTCCGGACTTGAATCGGATCTGAAATTTCCAATAGCGCTGGATCAGTCGAGAGATGTTACCGAAGCCTACAGCATCGGACCACTTCCAACAACGATTGCAGTCAACAAAGACGGTACTGTAGTCAAAAAACAGGAATACCAGCTTACACACGAGGATATCCTGGCATTCATCGAAGATGCCACAGAATAGGATGAGTGAACGATGGAATTAAAAGAAATCAAATGTGAGTCCTGTGGTCATGTAAACCCTCCGGGCACCCAGTTGTGTCAGTCCTGCGGAAAAATGATCAACAGTGATTACGATAAGAAAAAGATAAAAGACGTCATGAGGTATGACGGCAGTGCAGTGAGGTCCAAAGTAAAGTCAAAGAGTATCTTTGACAAAATTTGGATTTTCTTCACTTCCGTAAAAGTCGGCGTCTCAATCATTTTGGCAATTGTGGTTGCCGCGGCGATAGGCACAATATTTCCGCAGGAATATTTCATCCCTATGGGTGTCGACCCGGCGGACTATTATCAGGAGAATTATGGTACTCTCGGGTACTTGTACTACTCATTAGGTTTCCATAATCTATACTCCTCATGGTGGTTCGTACTGTTGAACGGTATGCTTGCACTGTCAATCATATCTGCAAGTATTGACAGGGGAGTACCGCTGTTTAAATCACTGAAAAACCAGCGCGTTAAAAAGCATGAGTCATTTTTCAGAAGACAACGCCTGTTCACGCATAAAGACATCACAGAAAATGCAGAAAAAGTAATCAGCCAGCTTAAGGGCAAGAGATATAAAGTCCGGCAGGACGGAGATAATTACTTACTTGAAAAAGGCATACTTTCAAGGTGGGGCCCTTATATCAACCACACCGGTCTTATTATACTTCTTATCGGCAGCATGCTCAGATTTTTCCCAGGGATGTATGTGGACGAGATTGTCTATCTCAACGAAGGTGAAACGACGGATCTCCCAACCACAGGCGGCGAGTATTACGTGAAGAACGAAGGGTTCATACTCGATACTTATAATGAAGAGTCAGGACAAGTTTTTGATAAAGCCCTGAGTCAGGGAAATAATATAGTAAGCAATTTCCAGACGGATATCACTGTCTACGAAAACGAAAGTTCAGAAGTTGTCGGTGCAAAACCAGACCTGAAAGAAATAGACACTCACAGCATCAGGGTAAACCACCCTTACCGCTTTGGTTCATATGAACTCTACCAATCAAGCTATGATGATTCGCAGATGAAAGCGATGACTTTCAGACTGGAAGATGCAAATGGCAATGCGGTAGGTGAGAACTTCACTGTTAATCTGGATGATCCGGATCAGTCATACCAAATAAATGAAAATGTTGAAATAAATATGAGAGCCTATGCACCGGATTTTCTAGAAATAGCGGATAATGGAACTCTTGTTTCAAAAACACCTGTTCCCAGTAATCCGGCTTTCGTATTTGAAGTGGCCGATGGCGAAGAAAGTGAACTCAGCCTGCTTCAAATTATGAACAGTACAGATATTACATCCGATAATGAATACAGCATCCGTTTCGTCGAAGCTGAACAGCATATGGCAAGTGTACTTACGCTTAAAAAAGATCTGACAATACCTCTGGTTGCAGGCGGCTTTGTCATCTTCCTGATCGGAGTCTTTATCAGTTCTTATATTAACCACAGACGTATCTGGATTAATCTGGAAAACGGCTTTACACTTGCAGCTCATACTAACAAGAACTATTTTGGTATGAGGAAAGAACTGAATCAAATACTAGAGGAACATTCATTCACTCCGGTATCTGACAGATTGGAAATAGAAGACAAAGCAGAAGATAAGGAGCATTAAAATGGAATCTCAACTTGTGTCCATAAGCAGCACTTTGCTGTATTCGGCGTTTATAATACATCTTGTTGCATTGCTGCCACTTGCAGCCAGCATTAAATCTAAATCGAAGAAACCAGGTAAAATTTCAATCATCATGATAATTGCAGCATTTATAATGCAGCTCGGTTATTTCATACTAAGATGGATTGCACAGGGACATGCGCCTGTTTCAAACATGTATGAATTTATTACTATGTTTGCAATTATGATGATTGCAGGTTTCTTGATTACTTATCAATATTTCAGAACACAGGTATTCGGTTTGTTCGCCATTCCTGTATCTCTGCTGCTTATAGCGTACGGCAGCATGTTCTCCCGTGAAGTGGAACCGCTCATCCCGGCACTTCAGAGCAGCTGGCTGGCTATTCATGTTATTACAGTCACACTCGCTTATGGTATACTTTCGATGAGTGCAGTAGCTGGATTAATATACTTATTGAAAGCAGTGCCGGCTACCGAGAAATCGTGGCGTGCGCGATTCCTGGAATCAATCATGGCAGGTATAGTAATAGTCATCACATTCATCGTTATGACAGTTGTAATGGAGTCTGTAATTGGATATCAGGATGATTTCATCTACAATGACAAGCAAGAACAGACCCAAATTGCTGAATATCATTTGCCAAGCTTAGTCAACTTTGAAGGTGCAGTACCAGTTGAACATGCCGGTGATAATAATTACGAAGAGGCTGATCACTTCCACAGTGGAATCAATCTTCCTCCGTTAATTGATTCCCAGAAACTGAATACCGTAATATGGTCTGTCTTGGCTGGTCTTATTGTTTACGGTATTATAAGATTAATAATTAGAAAACGTATCACGGCATTGATTAAACCATTGACAGATAAAGCTGACCTCAATCTCATGGACGAGATTGGCTACCGTTCTGTAATCATAGGTTTCCCTATATTTGCACTCGGCGGTATATTCTTTGCTGCTATATGGGCACAGATGGCCTGGAGCAGATTCTGGGGCTGGGACCCCAAAGAGACATGGGCGTTCATTACGTTTATGTTCTATACGATATTCCTGCACTTGAGGCTCAACAGAGGGTATGAAGGTGAGAAGTCGGCATGGCTGGCAATCATCGGATTCCTGCTCATCATTTTCAACCTCATTGCTATCAATATGCTGGTTGCAGGCCTGCATTCGTACGCATAATATGAAAAGAGGGTTTGTATGGCTGAAAATATTCTAATCGTGGATGACGAAGAACGTATCAGAAAATTACTCAATATGTACCTAGTACGTGAAGGCTATGAAATTACAGAGGCCGATAATGGGGAAGATGCATTGGATCTTGCCATCGAGCAGGATTTCCACTGTATCCTTCTCGACCTCATGATGCCGAAAATGGATGGCATAGAAGTAGCCAAACGTCTGAGAAACCATAAATCCACACCGATCATCATGCTCACTGCAAAAGGCGAAGAGAACAATCGGGTGGAAGGATTTGAAGTCGGGGCAGATGATTATATCGTCAAACCATTCTCTCCAAGAGAAGTCGTTTTGAGAGTGAAAGCAATACTTCGCCGCTCTTCTGAGACGACATTTATCGAAGCGGATTCAACAGCTAAAGATGTCATCGTCTACGATCATCTGGTAATTGATAATGATGCACATAGAGTGCTTGCAAATAATGTTAAAGTGAATCTGACACCAAAAGAGTACGAACTTCTGCTCTTTTTAGCAAAAAGCCCCGATAAAGTCTTTGACCGGGAAGAACTTCTAAAAGAAGTATGGCACTATGACTTTTACGGTGATCTCCGTACAGTGGATACACATGTAAAGCGACTCCGGGAGAAACTCAACAAAGTTTCACCTGAAGCAAGTGAAATGATCCATACTGTGTGGGGCATTGGCTATAAATTCGAGGTCAATGAATAGTGAAGGTATTAAACAGCGTTGTAACTAAACTGTGGTTGACTATCATTTTGATAGTAACTACAGTTTTAATTATATTGTCGGTGATTCTCAGCATGTATTTCCGCAACTACATGCTTAATTCCACAGAAACTCTGCTCGAGGAGGAAATTTCCCGGGCTGAGGAGATTGTTTTAAGCAGACATGACATCGAAGATTTAAACTCTACCTTACTCCGTGAAGAGAACCTCATCATTTACCGGGACGGACAGATGATTTCACAGCAGTCATCCACCGACCGGGAAATCTTTTCAAGAATTCTTGAAGGAGAAGGCGAAGGAAATACTTTTATATTGAATGATATTGCAGGCCATGAATACATGGTCAGAGTCTCCAATCTGAGCGATTATTTTGAGAATGATATGGCACTTATTAAATACCGTGACCTTAAAGATATAAACGAGTCGATGACTGCTGTCACTATGATTATTACCGCCAGTGCTCTGGTATTGTTCCTTATCACGACCTTTTTCGCTTTCTTTTTAATCAGCAGAATTACAAGACCGTTGATCAACTTGAAAAATGCAGCGTTTAAGACGGCTAAAGGGAAGTACAATACAATTGAGACGAAGAGCAGGGATGAAATTGGTGAGCTTACACTTGCTTTCAATAAAATGAACAATGACATTCAAAATAATATCGATCAGATCGTTCATGAAAAGAATTTAAGAGAACAGATTTTCACCTCCATCAACGAGGGCGTACTTTACTTTGACAGTGATGTAAAACTCATATATTCCAATCAAAAAGGGAACTATCTGTATGATTACTTAAAAGGACAGCAGGACACATTTATTCACTTTCAAAATGATATAAAAGAAATTGCCGAGCATCGGACATCGACTGTTGAACGCGTGGAAATTAAAGACAGACACATGCAGTTCTCATACACGCCTGTTGAACAGGACAATGAGTTATTTGGCGTAATCCTTTTAATTAGGGATATCACAGAAGAAGTAAATACTGAAAAAATGAGATCTGAATTCATAGCTAATGTCTCACATGAATTAAAAACTCCAATGGTAATGTTAAGCGGCTATTCTGAAGCGCTCATGGATGACATCGTAACGGATCCAACGGAGGTCAAAGAAATGGTTGGTATTATAAAAGATGAATCCGATCGTATGAACACGATGGTCAATGAGCTGATCACCATTGCCAGAATGGACAGCGGTTCCGGCTTTTTCAATATTCAAGAAAACGACTTCGGTGATCTGCTTGAGAAGCTGACAGCAAGGTTCCGTCATGAAATGCAGGAAAATGAGATTTATTTCAATGTGAAAACAAGCGATTCCACCCTCATTTTCAGCTTTGATTATGATAAAATTAATCAAGTGCTGACGAATCTGCTCGATAATGCAATCCGCTATACCTCCGAAGGAGATGAAATCAGCATTAATGTTACTGAAGCAGGGAGATTCATTATTATTGAAGTCAGTGACACTGGAACAGGAATTCTTCCTGAACACCAGAGACGCATATTTGAAAGATTCTATAAAGTGGATGAATCCAGAACACGCGGTAAACACGGCACGGGGCTCGGACTCTATATCGTGCGCAGTATTATACACCGGCACAAAGGAACTATAGAACTCGAAAGTGAATTCGGAAAAGGTACAACATTCCGTATTGTCCTGCCAAAAATTAATGAAGAGAGATGAGGATATGAGACAAAGTAAGTTACAAAAGTTGATTTTGATCAGTATACTTGCAGCTTTGTCTTTTATACTGATGCTCCTGCAATTTCCTATTCCATTCATTCCCCCATTTTTAACGGTGGATTTATCTGATATCCCTGCATTTATCGGATTCATATTATTAGGAGGAATCGCAGGCTCCTTGATTATAATTTTGAAAATCGTCTTATATGGACTGTTAATGGCCAGCGAGCCCATTGGACCGCTTGCCAATTTACTTGCAGCATTTTCATTATTATTGCCAATTTACTTTATGTATATAAGATCCAAAACCAAAAAGTCATTAATTGCAGGATTTGTAATCGGCACTTTGACATTGACGATCATGATGGCAGTGCTTAATTATTTCGTACTGCTTCCGATGTATGGATTGATCATCGATCACACTGATCTAATCGCGAATATACGGGCTGTAGTCACAGCGGGTATTATTCCGTTCAATATCATCAAGGGAATCATCGTATGTTTAGTCGCATACCTTATATACACTAAACTCATTCCAAAACTAGAAAATCTGATGAGATAAAAAGATGCGCAGCCGGCATGGCTGCGCATCTTTTGTTACAATCAATTTATTCGAATTTGAGTGGGTCCCCATCAAACGGTTCCTCTTCAACTTTTATTGAATCGGTAGGACATCCATCAAATGCATCTTCCATATCTTCGAGAAGTTCTTCAGGCACCGGTGTAATACCTTTGTTATCGTCCAATATTACATAAGCAATGCCATCATCATCATAATCGTATATATCAGGTGCTGCTGCACCGCAGGCACCACAGGCTATACATGTATCCTGATCAACTATTGTATATTTTTTCTCACTCATTTTTTCACCTCTCACCATTTCCTCATAATCATTTTACGGTTAATCTGGATATTTTTCAATTATATTCGGCTTGTATAGTGTACAATACGACTAATGGCGTATGCTTCAGTTTATTAACACTTTAAAATGGATTGGAAACGTAATATAATTGAATAAGAATTATTTTACTTTGAGGAGAATGTCAATGAAGGACGATTTTTATAAAGATATCGAACATAAACGTGCTTCTAAAGATGTCGATGAAGCGAAAAGCAGTCCGCCGGAAGACGAGCAAAAGCAGCCAATGAAACGCTCAGACCGTCATCGGGCGAAGCTTGAAAAAGAGAAGGGAAAACAAAAAGAAACTGCTGATTCAAAATCTGATGAAACTAAAGCGTCCCCGTTTGCCGGAATCAGTAAAAAACTATCTGACTACTTCAATCGGGAAAACTTCGAAAAAGGGAAAGTGTTTTTTGCAGGTAAATTTTCATCATACAATAAACAATTTAAAGATGAATTGAAAGTTTCCAAAGCAAAAATAGCTGAGCTCAAAAGAAAAAGAAAAGCCCCCGATAACAAAGATACGATCGAAAAAGAAGATGAAAAGAAAAAGAGACTTCTGCCGACTATCATCGGTGGAGTAATCATTCTGCCGGTGACGATTATTTTATTCGTCATGATTATCAGCAACTTCTGGCCATCCGGTGAAGAAGGGGCTCAGATTGCCGGCGACAATGAAGAAGAAAGTACTGAAGAAACCGCTGGGGAAGAAACGGACGAAGCAGCCAATGAAGAACTCGAAGCACAAAAAGCCGAGATGGAAAAAGAAGTGGCTGAATCCCGTGAAGAAACTTCTGATTCAGAATCAAATTCCGGAGAGGATTTGAGCACAGGAGAGCTTTCTTTCAATTATTCTGAAGAAGAACAGGCGGAACTGGAAGAAGCTGCATCTGCCGCAATCGAAAATGAAGAGTCTGGTGAAGGGGCTGAATCAAGTACGAGCGAAGTAGAGACGCCTTCTGAAGATGATACTGCGGAACAGCCGTCAACAGAAGAGGAATCTGCAGAAGAACAAACGGAAGAACAAACGGAAGAGCAAACCGAGGAACCGGCTGGAAATGAAGAGGCTTCCGAAGAAAGTTCGGCAGGAGCATCATCTCACGTAGTGAGTCCTGAAGATAACCTTTACAGAATTGCCATCCGTTATTACGGCAGCGGCAGTAGTGAAAATGTTAATAAAATCATGGAGGCAAATGGCGTCAGCCCTGACTCACTGACTGTCGGTCAGGAGCTCATCATTCCGGAATAGAAAGGTGCTAACCATGGAATACAGCGAAACGATTATCATTGGTGCGGGGCCGTGCGGTTTATCTGCAGCCATTGAACTTAAAAACCGCGGACTTGAACATCTTATTATAGAAAAAGGGAATGTTGTTGAGGCAATTTACAATTATCCGACACACCAGACTTTTTTTTCCTCAAGTGAGAAATTGTCTATCGGTGAATTCCCATTTATAACCGAAGCACATAAACCTAAACGTAATCAGGCACTTGTCTATTACCGTGAAGTGGTAAAACACTTTAATTTAAACATCAATACTTATGAAGAAGTGACATCCGGACGGAGAAGTGAAGACGGCTTTATACTGGAAACATCAAAAGATACTTATAGCTGTAAAAACTTAATCATCGCTACAGGGTATTATGGACAACCCAACGGATTGGATGTACCGGGCGAACATAAAGAGAAAGTTTTCCACTACTTCAAAGAAGCACATCCTTTCTTTAAACAGGATGTGCTGGTCATCGGCGGTAAAAATTCAAGTGTTGACGCTGCAATGGAACTGGAAAAAGCCGGCAGCAACGTTACAGTAGTCTATCGTCAAAATGCTTATTCAAAAAGTGTAAAACCATGGATCCTTCCTCAATTCGATTCTTTGGTAAAACACGATAAGATAGAGATGCATTTTGGTACCGATGTTAAAGATATTAAAGACAGCAGCGTCGTCCTGGAAAAAGACGGAGAAGTGTTTGAAATACCAAATGATCATGTATTTGCGATGATAGGATACCATCCGGATTACAGATTCCTTCAATCATTCGGAATAAGAATCAATGAAAATGAATTCGGCACAGCCCCTCTGCATGATCCTGAAACAATGGAAACCAATATAGAAAACTTATATATTGCCGGTGTTATTGCTGCCGGTAATGATGCCAACACTATATTTATAGAAAACGGCAGATTTCACGGTGGACTGATTGCAGAAGATATTTTGCGTAAGCATGAAAAATAAACCAATAAAACCTGGCGGGCCTGTGTAAGGATTCCCGCCAGGTTTTTGTATTAATGCTTGAATATTTCTTTTAAATCAGTGCTCTCGAGTCCATTGCTTAGTGCCAGCAATAACTTAATGCGTGCTTTTTGACCATTGAGACCATTTGAAAAAATCACACCCCTGGATGCGAGGTCATGACCGCCGCCTTCATAATCATAATAGCTGCCTACGATGCCATTGAACGAACGGGATACCATAACGGTGTCAATTCCTGCGTCCAAGACTTTCTGAAGCCCTTCCAGGGCGCTTGGTGGTATATTCCCCTGGCCTAGCGCTTCAAGCACCAGTCCATCGTATTCCGCCTCTATAAGCGCATTGAAAAATGTCCCGTCCAGATCAGCGTGTGCTTTGATCAATCCGACTTTACGCGTTAAATCCACTTTGTCAAATTGATCCTGATGGGATATTTGATGATGGTACTGTATAGAATCTTTCGTTAAAAAGCCTATGGGGCCGTGGTTTGGGCTTTGAAAAGTTGCGATGTTTGACGTGTGTGTCTTTGTGACATTCCTTGCTGTATGAATTTCATCGTTAAATACGACCAATACCCCTCTATTTTTTGAAGCGTCATCTCTGGCTGTACGCAGACTCGAAATATAATTATACAAACCATCCGAACCGATTTCATTAAATGAGCGCATTGCACCCGTAACAATGACAGGCTGGCTGATATCAAGGGCTAAATCCAAAAAGTATGCCGTTTCTTCCAAAGTATCCGTGCCATGAGTGATGACAAAGCCATCGTAATTATCACGTTCTTCTAATATGTTTTTCCGTATTGCAAGCATATCGTTCAGAGTCATATGAGGTGACGGTTTCTTCACTGGATAACTTTCTTTTAGTATAATGTCCAATTCTTCCGAGCTGTCTAAAGTGACCGGATTGTCTTTACCTACTGAAATAAGTCCATCTTCTGATGACATACTGATCGTGCCGCCTGTATGAATTGCCAATATTTTATTCTTCATGCCACTTCCTCCTAAACGATTCCTTAAATATATGATAAAATAAACTTGAACAATCAACAAGGCGGGTTTATATGACTAATAAGATTAATATTGCAATCGATGGTCCTGCAGCAGCAGGAAAAAGTACCATTTCAAAACGCGTGGCGAAACGTCTGGAGTACATATATATAGATACTGGAGCTATGTACCGTGCAGTGACATTACATGTTTTGAACAATGGCAGAGAAGTACTGGATAATCTGAATAACGTGGATATCAGATTTTCAAATGATGAAAACCGTTCTATTTATTTAAACGGTACGGATGTATCATCTGAAATCCGCTCGCCGGAAGTCACTGAAAATGTAAGCGGGATTTCCAGCATTGAAAATGTAAGAGCATACCTTGTCCAAATGCAGCGTATTATTGCTGATGATAAAGGTGTTGTAATGGACGGAAGGGATATAGGTACTACAGTACTCCCGGATGCAGAGCTTAAAATATACATGAAAGCTTCACCTGAAATCAGAGCAAAACGCAGAATGGAAGAAGACAAGGCAAGAGGCATTGATGTAGACCTGTCCACTCTCATCCAACAGATCATCAGACGGGATGACCTCGATATGACCAGAGAAATTTCGCCGCTGAAAAAAGCAGATGATGCAGTTTTACTGGATACCAGCCACATGAGTATTGAGGAAGTGGAAAACTATATCATTCGCATGGCACAGCAGCTGTTGAAAGGAGAATAGAGATGTTATATACCACTGTTAAGACACTGGTTAAAAGTTATTATCACACTCGATTTAAAATAACTGTAGTAGGGCAGGATCGTATACCAAAGACCGGCCCTGTTATTATTTGCAGCAACCATATTTCTGAATATGATCCACCTCTGGTGGCAACCAGCGTAGAGCGGGAGATGTCTTTCTTTGCAAAATCAGAGCTGTTTAAAATACCTGTTTTGGGATATTTGATTTCCCGCCTCAATGCACTTCCCGTTGAGCGTGGAAAAAGTGACCGTGCGGCATTAAAGAAATCTATCGAGGTGCTCGGTGAGGGAAATATGATGCTCGTTTTTCCGGAAGGCAGCAGAAGTAAAACCGGCAAACTACAAAACCTGCAGCAGGGGGCAAGCTTTATGGCCGTGAAATCCGGCGCACAAATTGTTCCGACTGCGATTAAAGGAAGCTATGACCGTAAAAAAGGTGTTACAATAGTATTTGGAAAACCTATAGATACTAAGGCACTCGTCGAAGATGGAATGAACCGCAAAGATGTTACACTAAAGATTACAGAAGATATAAACAATCTTTTATTTTCTGACTAATCACTTGACAAATCTATACATTTATAAGAAGTTAGATATATACTTTTTAGTAATGTAATTGGAGGCAGGCACATGACGACAGATAATATCAAGAACGAAGAGAACCAGGAAGAGATTAATGATTCTTCAATCAATGAGGATTCCAACGAAGTAAATGAAGAAGTATCAACTCAGGGTACTGAAGAGGAAAATAACGTTTCTTCCAGTTTTGAAGTAGGGGAAACAGTTACAGGTACGGTGTACAAGATAGAAGACAAATTCATTAAAGCTCATATCGATGGCTCTGATTTTGAAGGAATCGTACCAATCAGCCAGCTTACGAGCAAAAGAATCGAACGCCCGGAAGAAATTGTTTCCGAAGATGATTCCATCAAAGGTGTAGTTATTAAAGTTGAAGACGAAGAGGATCGTAAAAACGTTATCCTATCAATTAGAAAACTTGAAGAGTCCAATGCATATGATTCGCTTCAATCAGCAAAAGACAATGATGAAACTATTACAGGTACTGTGATGGAAGTTGTTAAAGCTGGTCTTGTTATAGATGTTGGAGTCAGAGGGTTTATCCCTGCATCATTGCTCTCTGATGCTTACATTGAAGACTTGGAACAGTTTGATGGCCAGGAACTGGAAGTTAAAGTTGAAGACATCGAATCTGAAAAAAACCGTGTTATTCTTAATAGAAAACGCATCGTTGAATCTGAAAAAGCTGTCGAAAGAAAGAAACAGCTCAAAACACTTGAAGTTGGAAGTATTGTTGAAGGTGAAGTTGTACGCATCACTACATTCGGTGCTTTCATTAACCTTGGTGAAGTGGACGGTCTGGCACACATATCCGAACTCAGCTACAGCAGAGTAGAAAAAGTGGAAGACGCAGTCAATATCGGCGACAAAGTGAATGTAAAAATCCTGGATGTCGATCCTGAACAGGAAAGAATCAGCCTTTCCCTTAAAAAGGCGCAGGAAAGTCCCTTTGACGAATTTGTAAAACAAAATTCTGAAGGTGACGTATTGGAAGGCACAGTTAAAAGACTCGTTGATTTTGGCGCATTTGTTGAAGTGACTCCGGGTGTTGAAGGCCTGGTACACGTTTCAGAAATCAGCCATGAGCATGTTGCAGTTCCAAGTGATGTTCTAAAAGAAGGTCAGACAACACAGGTGAAAATCCTTTCGCTAAATGAAGATTCTGAAAAGATTTCTTTATCAATTAAAGAGACTACAGAACCAGCACCAAGAAGCCAAAACAATCAACCTAAAGTATATCGTGACGATTCAGATGATGAAGGTCCGACACTCGGTGATGTATTCGGTGACCGTTTCAAAGACTTGGATATTTAATTGTTATAAAAATGACATGATTTTAATTCAGTAAAGAGCGATGTCTATCGCTCTTTATTTTATTTTTGTGTTAAAATAAATTTAAAATAGGAGGGAACCTATGTATAAACCAACCATTGCAGTGGTAGGGAGACCGAATGTCGGGAAATCCACACTGTTCAATCGAATTATTGGAGAAAGAAAAGCAATTGTAGAAGATTCACCCGGTGTGACCAGAGACAGGCTCTACGCTGCAGGCGACTGGTTAAATTACGAATTCAATGTTATTGATACAGGTGGTATTGAAATTAAAGATGAGCCTTTTCAGGAACAAATCAAGTTACAGGCTGAAATCGCCATTCTTGAAGCAGACGTCATCCTAATGATTACCAACGGAAGAGAAGGTGTAACGGAGGATGACCTTTTTGTAGCCCGTATTCTGCAGAAATCCAAAAAGCCGGTAGTGCTTGCAGTTAATAAAATAGATAACTTTGAAATGAGAAATGACATATATGAATTTTATCAGCTTGGGCTCGGGGATCCTTATCCAGTATCGGGCTCCCACGGACTTGGACTCGGAGATGTATTGGATGATGCGGTAAACCATTTCAAAACTCTGGAGCGTGAAGAAGAAGCCGATACATCTATAAAAGTATCGTTAATCGGCCGGCCGAACGTCGGAAAATCCAGCCTGGTAAATGCAATTCTGGGAGAAGAGAGAGTCATTGTATCTGATATTGCCGGAACTACACGGGATGCAATTGACACAGCATATACGTATGATGGGGAAGACTATACTTTAATTGATACAGCAGGAATGCGTAAAAAAGGTAAAGTCTATGAATCCACTGAAAAATATTCCGTCCTCAGAGCAAACCGCGCCATAGAACGCTCAGACGTGGTCCTTGTGGTTATAGATGGGGAAGAGGGGATTCTCGAACAAGATAAGCGTATTGCCGGTCTCGCCCATGAGGCCGGGCGGGCAATAGTCATTGTAGTCAACAAATGGGATGCTGTTGAGAAAGACGAGAAAACAATGAAAAAGTTTGAAGACAAAATTAGAAATGAATTTCAGTTTTTGGACTACGCCCCAATCACTTTCGTATCAGCAGTTACTAAATCGCGCCTGAGGACACTGTTCCCGCTGATAGGAATTGTCAATGATTCACATAAAAAACGCGTTCAATCCAGCACGCTTAATGAAGTGATTGTCGACAGTGTCAGCATGAATCCAACACCTACGGACAAAGGTCGGAGATTGAACATTTTTTATGGTACACAGGTAGCCGTCTCTCCGCCGACATTTGTAATGTTCGTTAACGATGTAGAACTGATGCACTTCAGTTATCGCAGATATTTGGAAAACCAGCTGAGAAAAGCATTTGATTTCACCGGAACACCAATTCATATTTTAAGCAGGAAACGTAACTAGGAGGATGCAGGTCTATGAATATTTCTGTAATTGGCACAGGCAGCTTCGGCACCAGCCTGGCAATGGTGCTTTTAGATAATGGCCATAACGTACTCATGTACGGAAGAAACAAAGAAGTGGTCTCGGAAATCAACAATGATCATACAAACAGCCGTTTTTTAAAAAACATTAATTTAAATGCCGGAATCCGTGCTACATCGGACTTGAATGAGGCGGCTAATCATGCAGAACTGATCGTTTTGGCAGTACCGGTAAAAGCAATCCGTTCTGTTTCCAAGGAGCTCAATCAACTGCTTAAAGAATTAGATAAAAAAGTATTGGTCGTTCACGTAGCTAAAGGACTCGAGCTTGGCACACATATGCGTGTATCCGACGTCATCCAAGAAGAAATGAGTGATGAAACGATGGTTGATGTATGTGTATTAAGCGGTCCAAGTCATGCCGAAGAGGTAGCCTTGAAAGCTCCTACAACAGTAAGTACCGCTTGTAGAAACCCAAAGAGTCTCCAAACGGTCCAGGATGTGTTCATGAATAAATACTTCCGTGTATATAGAAATGAAGACATGACAGGGGTGGAAATCGGCGGTGCGCTTAAAAATATCATTGCACTTGCTATTGGCGTTTTGCATGGCCTGAACTTTGGTGACAATGCAAAAGCAGCGATTATTACACGCGGGCTTCAGGAAATTGCACGTCTTGGAACGAAAATGGGTGCAAATCCATTAACATTCCTCGGTCTTGCTGGAATGGGAGATTTAATTGTTACTGCAACAAGTATGCATTCAAGAAACTACCGCTGTGGTATTATGCTCGCCGAAGGAAAAACCATTGATGAGGCACAGGCAGAGATGGGCATGGTCGTTGAAGGTGTAAATACAACGAAAGCCGCATATGAATTGTCTAAAGAGTATGGTGTGGAAATGCCTATTACTGATGTACTTTATAAGTATCTGTTCAATGATATCAGTGAAGAAGAAGCATTTTATGCGCTTATGATGCGTGAAAAAACCGGCGAAACAGATAAGTTGGAAGATTTGATGGAAGAGCAATATAAAGATTGGACAAGAGAGTGATACAATGTTTGATATATCTAGAATGGATCTTATGTGGATATCATTTTATTCAATAGGTGCAATGGCACTTGCGGCCGTACTTATCTATCTCGCAAGATACGTCATAAAAATAAAAGTTTTAAGTATCATTATTTCTATATTTGCATGGATTCTTCTGATTGCTGCATTCTTGCTTATGATTCCGGTACTTGGAGGCAGCAGTCATGCGTAGCTTTAAGATATCTGTACTTTTCATAGCGGTAATATTAATGTCAGGATGTTTATATCCGGAATCCGAAAAGATTGAAAATCAGATTCCAGGAGATGCTCAAGTGGAGATGGTACAAAATGCTGTTGAACAGTACCAGGAAGATTCCGATGGCTTATTACCAATAAAAACCAAGGAAAATCAAAGAGAGTATCTGAAGTATCAAGTCGATTTCGATATGCTGGTACCAAATTATCTAAATGAGAGACCCGAAAATTCTTATGAAGCAGGCGGCAAATATCAATATGTCATAATTGATGCGGAAAATGACCCACAAATTAAGCTTGCCGATCTTGGAATAACAGGAGATATCCGTTCGCTCACAATCCGCTTGGATGCAATGGGGGAATATGTAGAACTTGGTGAAGAAGTTGGGCCGAACGTCTATCAACTGGATCTCGGTTTTTATAAACTTTCCGATAATCCAACCGTTACAAGTCCATATAGCGGATCCTCCCTGAATGTATATTACAACGGCGGTCAGGAGTTCGTGGTTGATTACCGTGAAGACATTGGCAGAATTATCAGCGAAAATAACCTGGAATTTGAAACCGGTGAAGACGTCAGACACATATTGTATGAATATACACCAATAGTTCCAATTTATTCTCCACAGATTACCGTGGATGAAAAAAACCAGCCAATCTTCATGACAAGTCGCCACAAAAGCGGCCAGTAAAGCTTTTTTTGTTCATAAAACGGTGAAATCCGTTGCAGTGCTAAGACCACTGTGTTAAAGTCAAAACATAATGATAAAACAACTTATCATTATAGTCATATAAGGAGGTGGATCTGGTGAACAAAACAGATTTGATTAATGCAGTCAGCGATGATGCTGATCTTACTAAAAAAGAAGCAGGTGCTGCAGTAGACGCAGTATTTAACACAATCCAGGAATCTTTGAAAAAAGGTGAAAAAGTACAGCTTATCGGCTTCGGTAACTTCGAAGTACGTGAACGCTCTGCTAGAAAAGGACGCAATCCACAATCTGGTGAAGAAATTGAGATTGCGGCATCTAAAGTACCAGCATTTAAAGCGGGTAAAGCTCTTAAAGATGCAGTAAAATAATTGACTACTTTAGGCCTAACTTTCATGGTTAGGTCTATTAATTTATAAGGTGATATTTTCATGGATGCTCTTAAGAAAGAACTTGAAATTGACTTGGGAAATGGCACATGGATACTCGATATACATAATAATCCTTTTTTCGATTTTTTTTCTGAGAAGGGCAATATTCTCCGCGGTAGCCATGTAAATGATGCCGTGCTTCTTTTTAATACGGCACTTAATATTTTGGATGAAACACCGGAGGATGAGGACAGAGAGCTCCATGTGCTGGCCGGTGACTATTTGTTCAGCCGGTTTTACATGTATCTCGCCGAGGCTGAAAGCTATTCAGTGCTTGAGGATATGATGAACATTTCTAAACAGCTTAGCTCAAGGAAATCCCAACTTGCAAGTACTGGCGAAATACCTGATGCTGATGAAGTGAAATGGCTGAAGTACGCACCAATGCTTTATCTTGTAGAACGTGGATACACGGATACTAAATTAGAGACACTGATTGATGAGCAGGTGAAAGATTTGGATATCACCTCTCTCCCATACATAACCCAAGAGTAAAGGTGAATTGAATGGATAAAGAGACAAAAGTGCAAACGATATTCAACGCTATATCTAATGATTATGATCTTATGAATAACATCATCAGTTTGAATCAGCACAGTTCCTGGAGAAATAAAACGATGAAGGAAATGTTTGTCAAAGAGGGACATGACGTGTTGGATGTATGCTGCGGCACCGGCGACTGGACGATACAGCTTGCCGAAAAAGCACCTGGTGCACATATTACCGGACTGGACTTTAGCGAAAATATGCTTGAAGTGGCAAAAAGCAAAGTTACAGATTACGGGAACATCAGTCTGCTGCAGGGAAATGCGATGGACCTCCCTTTTGAGGATGACACTTTCAATTTCGTTACAATTGGATTTGGTCTACGGAACCTGGCTGATTATAAGCAGGCGATTGATGAGTTTTACAGAGTTTTAAAACCGGGGGGAGTACTTGTCATTTTAGAAACTTCCATTCCGGATAATGGTATTGTAAACAAAGGATTCGATTTTTACTTTGGTAAAATAATGCCAAAACTTGGCGGGGTTATTGCCGGCAGAACGAAAGAATACGAGTGGTTATATGAATCCACAAGTAAATTCCTGACTAAACCTGAACTGAAAAACATGATTAGATCTGCAGGTTTTACCAACGTTAAAATCTTATCACATACTTTAGGCACAGCTGCAACACACATTGCATACAAGCCTCTGGGATAGGTGGGATCTGTTTGATTAAACATAAAGAATTTCTTGCGTCAGACTTCGAAGAAGTGAATAAGCTGATTAAGGAGAGCCTCAATCCAAACGGTACTATCGTTAATGACAGCAGTTATGATTTGTTCGTATCCGGAGGCAAGAAGATTCGTCCGACATTTACATTACTCGTTGGTAAACTCGGCAATAGCAACAATCACAGAGATGTCATCAAAGCCAGCGCAAGCCTTGAACTGATTCATATGGCAAGTCTGGTCCACGATGATATCATAGACGACAGTAAGCTGAGACGCGGGCAGGCAACTGTTTATTATGAACACGGCTATCTGCAGGCAGTAAACACTGGTACATATTTACTTTCAACTTCTTTGGAGCTTGTGAGTACGATTAACCATAAAAAACTGCATGAAGCATTTTCACTTGCGGTAAAAGACATTGTCAGCGGAGAACTCTTCCAATTTGACCATCAGTTTAATGCAGAACAGACACTTGATGATTATTATAAAAAAATCTATAGAAAAACAGCGCTTCTTATTGAGCTCAGCATTAAAATGGGTTCATATGCCGCGCATGTTTCAGATGAAGAATTATCAGGACTCTTAAAGTACGGCTACCATATAGGTATGAGTTTTCAGATTATCGATGACTGTCTGGATTTCATCGGTGATGAGAAAAATCTGGGGAAACCTAAATTTTCAGACCTCGAAAATGGACATTACACATTGCCGGTACTGTTGCTAAGGAATGCCGATCCGGCATTCAAAGAGAAATTAAAAGCATTTCAGGCCGACAGAACGATACTCGGTTCCCTGACTCAGGATCTACTCAACTCCGATACAATAGAAAGATCTATACAGATCAGCACTGAACATATTGAAAATGCAAAAGCATCTATCAGCAATATAAATGAACCTATTCGCACTTATTTGATACAAATTGCAGAAAAACTTGCAAATCGTCTGAATTGAATTGAAATATCAAATTTGAAAATGTTAGAATAGTATGGAAATCAATTAAAGGAGACTTGAAATGGAAAAGACATTTTTAATGATTAAGCCTGATGGCGTACAAAGAAATCTTATTGGACCAATTGTAGAGCGTTTAGAAAACAAAGGTTTTAAACTTGTAGGTGCGAAACTTATGCAAGTATCTGAAGACCTTGCTAAAACTCACTATCAAGAACACCAGGAAAAACCATTCTTTGGTGAATTAGTGGACTTTATTACTTCAGGACCGGCTTTTGCAATGGTTCTTGAAGGTGAAAATGTTATCGATACAGCGCGTCTTGTGGTTGGTTCAACAAACCCTCAACAGGCAGCTCCTGGTACTATTCGTGGAGACTTCGGTCTTACAGTTGGTAAAAACATCATCCACGGCTCAGATTCACCAGAAAGTGCTGAAAGAGAAATCGGTCTTTTCTTTGACGAATCAGAAGTACTTGATTATGACTTAATCAACAGCTCCTGGATATACTAGAAATAGAGCGGCATAAGCTGGGTGTCTATACTCAGCTTTTTTTAATATCATGATATAGGTAGGTGCGTAAAATGAGATTTTTAACATCGGGTGAATCACATGGACCAAAACTTTCAGCAATCGTAGAAGGATTTCCGGCAAATTTAGAAATTGATAAAGAAAGAATGACCAAGGAATTACTTAAACGTCAGGGCGGCTATGGCAGAGGCAGACGCATGCAGATTGAAAAAGATACTTTCCAGTTTGGCAGCGGTGTCCGCCACGCCAAAACGCTGGGCAGCCCTATTATGATTGAAATTATTAATGACGACTTTAAACACTGGAGCAAAATCATGGGCAGTGACCCACTTACACCGGAAGAGCAGGAATCCATGAAACGTGTCATCACTAAGCCCCGTCCGGGACATGCTGATCTAGTCGGTGGCATGAAATATAATATGCGCGACTTGAGAAATGTACTGGAACGTTCTTCTGCACGTGAAACAGCAGCACGTGTTGCTGTCGGTGCACTATGCAAAGAGCTTCTTCATGCATTGGATATACGCGTTACAAGCCGTGTGAATCAAATTGGCAGCGTCAAAGACGAGGGTCAGTATAATCTGGAGGATATTCGTGAATTTTCCGACCAGTCTTCAGTAAGAATGGTCTCCGAAGAAAAAACCAAAGAGGCGGAACAATTGATAGACGATGCTAAAAAGAAGGGCGATTCAATTGGCGGCATTGTAGAAGTCATTGTAGAAAATCCGATTCCAGGTCTCGGCAGCCATGTTCACTATGACCGGAAACTTGATGCTAAAATTGCAGGCAGCGTTGTAAGTATCAACGCTTTCAAAGGCGTAGAATTCGGTGCAGGTTTCGATGCCGCCTCTACACCAGGTTCACAAGTACAGGATGAGATTTTATACGATGAGGAAAATGGCTATACCCGCAGGACAAACAACCTCGGTGGATTCGAAGGCGGCATGACAACTGGTATGCCGGTCGTGGTAAAAGCGGTCATGAAACCAATCCCAACATTGTACAAGCCACTGCTCAGTGTGGACATCAATACCAAGGAACAATTTAAAGCAACAATTGAACGCAGTGATGCATGTGCAGTACCTGCAGCATCCATTGTTTGTGAACACATGGTTGCAATAGAAATGGCCCGTGCTGTTCTTGACAAGTTCCCGCATGATGACATGAGCGAACTCAAAGAATCTATCGAAATTTATAAGAAACGTGTAAAAGAGTACTGATATCATGAAAATTATGACTCAGTATAAAGATGGCAATTATTCAATTGACGTATCTCGTGGAATTCTCAGAGACAAAATATCAGATTATATAAAAAACTATAATCAAGTGTTTTATTTGGCAGATAAAAATGTATACGACTTACACAAAAATGGGAAGCTATCTTTTATTGATGAACCAATTTTGATGGAGCAGGGGGAGGCATCGAAATATTTCGATGCCTTCAGCTCTCTTTTAGAGACTCTCCTCGAAAAAGGGATTCAAAGAACCAGTCTGCTTGTCATTATTGGAGGCGGTGCTGCAGGGGATGCCGGAGGTTTCGCTGCATCCAGTATTCTAAGAGGTGTGGATTATATTCATGTACCGACGACTCTGCTTGCCCACGACTCTTCAATTGGCGGCAAAACAGCGATTAATAGTAAGCATGGCAAAAATCTGATCGGTGCATTTTACAGACCGAAAGGTGTCATCTACGATCTTGACTTTTTAGATTCGTTGCCTGAGTCTGAAATACTGAGCGGCTTTGGGGAAGTCATTAAACATGCATTGCTCAGAGACCAGCAGACGGTCGATGCGTTGATGGAAACTACGATAAACGGCATTGACATCAATGAAATCGAGCCGTTTATCATCAAAGGCATCGAAACTAAGATGGATCATGTCATCAGAGATGAAAATGAAGCGGATGTCAGAAAACACCTTAACCTTGGCCATACTTTAGGTCATGCAATAGAATACAGATATAAAATGCCGCATGGAATTGCAGTAACATTGGGTATATACGCCGCCCTTTATATATCAAATGAATTGAATCAGGAACAGACTTTTGATTTGAAACATTATTATGAGTATTTCAAGGGATTGAATTATCCGATTGATATGCTAAAAGAAATCGATGCAGACGAAATGATTTCTTTAATGTCTAAAGATAAAAAGAACCAAAGTGTAAACAGGGTAGGCTACATTGTCATGAACAGTACAGGTGAGGCCCGTTTTACAGAGCTTGAACAGGATTTACTTACTAAATTTATAAACAGTCTGAAGGAGAGCCTATGAAACAACTTTTGAACAGTACATTTGAAGGCACAATAAAAGTCCCTGGTGACAAATCAATTACTCACCGTTCACTTATGCTGAGCACACTTGCCGACGGCCGTACAGAAATCCATCAACCTTTAAGAAGCGAAGATACCTATCGCACTATGGAAATCATGAGAGCGATCGGAGCGGAGATTACCGAAGAAGATGACAAGTGGATTGTTGAGTCAAAAGGTCATGCGAACTTACATTCTCCAAAAGAGCCTTTGTATACAGGCAACTCCGGTACGACTTCCAGATTGATTATGGGACTCCTTGCCGGCCTTGGGTTAAATGCAGAATTCAGTGGAGATGCTTCCATTAATAAACGTCCGATGGACAGAGTTCAAAAACCACTGTTGGAAATGGGCGCCGAAATTAAATTAAAGGATGAAAAATATCCGCCGGTACACATTTTTCCGAGTCCGTTAAAGGGGATTGATTATAATATGCCTGTCGCAAGTGCACAGGTAAAGAGTGCAATCTTACTTGCTGGACTGTTTGCTGAAGGCACAACAACCGTACGTGAATCTTCCCCGTCAAGGAATCATTCTGAAATCATGATGAAACAGTTTGGTGCAAAACTGGAAACCGGAGACGGTGTGATTTCCATTGAAGGCGGTAATGCACTGACACCATCAGAAGTTATCGTCCCCGGTGACATTTCATCTGCAGCATTTCCGATAGTACTCGCAGTTTTAAAGCCCGGCACTACAATTACGATTAAGAATGTTTCATTGAATCCTACACGTTCTGGTATACTTGAAGTACTGGAAATGATGGGTGCAAATGTGGATATTGAAGAATTGCCAAGTGATGGAGAGGCGATCGGTAACATTACAGCTTCTTATACACCGGAGCTGCGCGGATTTAATATTTCAGGTGAAATCATCCCTAGACTTATTGATGAGATTCCGATTCTGGCACTTCTTGCTGCCTACAGCAATGAATCATGTACAGTAAGTGATGCAGAAGAACTGAGATTTAAAGAAACTGATAGAATTCGTGCAGTTGTTGATGAGCTGTCCAAATTTGGTATTGAATTTGAAGAAAAAGAGGATGGCTTTACAGTTATACCAGGTGAGATCGATCCTAAACCTGACATTGATGTAAAAGGCTATCATGATCATCGCATCATTATGATGCTCATCGTATTCTCAGTAGTATCGAATACACCCATTAACATCGATGACAGTTCAGCCATAGATATCTCATATCCAGGATTTATAAATGATTTGGAGTCATTACGGAAGGATGCTTAAAAATGCAGGATCAGATCTATTCAATTATAGATGATTTAAAAACAGGTAAATATCCAGAGGATAAGTTGTCTGAGGTACTGAACAACCTTGAGCAGCTGAGTGAAGAAATGGAGCTGGAGACGCTCTTTATTCTCGGTGATACTCTGGTTCAGGCGGGTGCCATTAACGAAGCGGAAAGAATTTTCCATCACCTCCACTCACATGTTGAGCATGATGATGAGGTGCTTGCCTATTTAACGGATATTTACATTGCCGACGGAAAACTTGATGAAGCACTCAGTCTGACCAACCAGGCACCTAAAACTAAAACAGTACTTATGTTAAAAGCTGAAGTTTTTCAACAGCTCAATATGAATGATGTATCCATAAAGCTCATTCATGAAGCCAAAGCGATTGAAGATGAACCGATACTGGATTATGCACTTGCTGAAATTCATTACCAGGAAGGCGATTTTCAGGAGGCACTGAGATTTTACGAGGCACTCTTAAACCAGGGCATCGATGAACTGAACGGTGTTAACTTTAATCTGCGTGCAGCCGAATTATATATGAACCAGATAGAGTTGGAAGAGGCAAAATCCCATTTTGATAAAGTAGACGAAAAAATTTATTCGAATGATGACTTTTACCGAAGGGCATTGCTTGAGTACCAACTTCAATCTTACGAGTCAGCTAAAAATCTTCTGAATAAGGTAATAGATAACGAACCATACTATATCAACGCATATATACTGCTCATGAATGTACATGAAACCGAACATGATCTGGATGCGGCAAAAGAACTGCTCGAAAAATATTTGGGACAAGATGATACAAATCCTTTAATTTATTTCCATCTCGGGCGCATCAATTACAGACTCGGTTCTGCAGACAGTGCAATCGACTCCTTTAAACAGGCAATTGCACTGGATCAGGATTATGACGATGCTTATCTTATGCTGTTTGAAACACTTCTTAAAACTGACCGTACGGAAGAGATTGAAACGTTCCGCAATGATCTGGATCCACATGCACTCTCCGGAGAATCATTGTATTTGCTTGCTAAAATCGAACAAGAGAATGAAAATGATTCATCCGCTTTAAAATACTATCAGGATGCTGCAAAACTTATTGGTGAATCTCTTGAATTTTACACTGACTATTATGAATACTTGACTGAAATCAGTCATCCTTCAAAAACCAAGATTCTGGACAAATTAATCGAACTGGATCCTTCCAACATAGACTGGCAGTTTGAGAAGGAGCGTTTGGATGGTGAGGAAGATCAGCTATAGGAAAGATTTCATAGATTATGTTCTATATAATTATGAATTTGAAGACCGGATTGCTGTATGGATCTTAAATTTTCTGAAATCACATCCTGTTGTATCTAAAAATATTTCTTTCACTTACGATGAAACGATCGAAAGGAAACTCCGGATTGCGGCAACCGGCACGGACCGGCCAACACTTCTGTTTGAAAAAGGTGATACGGTGACGATCGATGGAGAAGTCATTTTTCATGAGATAAATATGAACCAGGATGAGATTCTTTATTTGGAATTCGCTTTTCCCAAACAGGATACCCGTTACCAAAACGTTAAAGAAATCGAAAATAATCTGGATGCAGAGCTTCAGGCCATCTCAAAAGATGCGATCTTGAGGCAAATTGATCAGGCGCTGGATAATCAGGATCAGGCACTTTTTAATAAGTTAACAAAAATGTTGAACCAGTCAACATAAAGTCGGGTGAATGAATTGCTTTATAACCAAAAAGATTTAAAAGTACTTAAAGATGAAATAGAATTCATCGATACTGCCGTCATTCCTTTTGCAGCTATGGATATGAATGATAAAGCGCCCGTCCACGCGGGTAACCTTGAGCTTTTGCAGATTGTTTCTGTACAGCTCGAAAAACAATTTAAGGGACGTCTGCTCATTACACCCCCAATGATGACAGTGGGGGAAGAGACATCTCTTTTATACTCATATGCCAGCCAGTTGAAAAGTTATGGTTTCAAAAGAATTATCGTACTGACCCATATCCATGCTGACCTGGAAGATTTGGATAAGATCAAACTTAATGAAATACCATTGGAAAATATGAGTGATGATATGAAAATGGAAATGATTAATGATGAAGTGAAAACGGTTATGAAATCAGTCATTTCCATCTGGAACCGGTAAAATAAAGTATTATTACACAATTAAGAAGAAGCCCGTTCCCAAAAGTTTCGATACCTTATTGACCGGTTTCGGCTAATAGGCTAAAATTGAACTGTCCTAGTTATATTAATATGTAAAAGAACGCGCGTTTGAGGGGGGAAATATTTATGTCGCAAAAAGTAACACGACGCCAGTTCCTGAACTATTCCCTGATGGGAGTGGGGTCATTCATGGCGGCAGGTGCAATTTTGCCTATGGGCCGGTTTGCGCTAGATCCACTGTTCCAAAGTGAAGCTGCAGGTTCCATGATCACTACCAGTGTCAAGGCCGAAGAGATTACTGAAGAGCCGGTAAAAGTCGACTTTTCTTATGAACAGCAAGATGCCTGGTACACAAGTGAAGTGACTGACTTCGTCTGGGTTTACAGAGACGGAGAAGATATCATTGCACTGTCACCGATTTGTAAACACTTGGGTTGTACAGTTACGTGGGCTGGTGATGATGCCAATCCTAATAAATTCTTCTGTCCGTGTCACAATGGACTTTACGAGAAGAATGGGAAAAACATCCCGGGAACACCTCCACGAGGTCCGCTTGACCAGTATGAAGTCGGTGTATCTGACGGTTACATCACAATCGGTGAAATGTTTGAAAATGAACTTGTATAGGAGGGAAAACTGTGCTTAATAGAATCTATGACTGGATAGACGATCGCATGGATATCACTCCAATTTGGAGAGATGTCGCCGATCATGAAGTGCCGGAGCATGTTAACCCTGCCTATCACTTTTCTGCTTTCGTCTATTGTTTCGGAGGGTTAACGTTTTTTATTACGGTAATTCAAGTATTATCAGGTATGTTCCTTACGATGTATTATGTTCCTGATATCGTAAACGCTTGGAATTCCGTTTATTACTTGCAACATGATGTTGCTGCAGGCGTTATTGTAAGAGGTATGCACCATTGGGGTGCGAGCCTGGTCGTAGTAATGATATTCCTACATACTCTAAGGGTATTTTTCACCGGGGCATACAAAGCGCCACGTGAATTAAACTGGGTTGTCGGAGTACTCTTGTTCGCTGTAATGCTTGGTTTGGCATTCACTGGGTACTTGCTACCATGGGATATGAAAGCATTATTTGCCACTAAAGTTGGTTTGGATATTGCAGAAAGTGTGCCATTCGTTGGTGAATGGATTAAGACTCTGCTCGCTGGTGATGAACAGATCATCGGGGCTCAGACGTTGACACGTTTCTTTGCCATCCACGTATTCTTCTTACCTGCGGCCCTGTTTGTATTGATGGCGGTTCACTTCATTATGATACGTAAACAAGGTATTGCAGGACCACTATAGGAATAACAAGGGAGGTAAATTAATATGAAACGTGGAAAAGGGCTGACTTTTGTCGGCGACTCACGAATACAAAAATATGAAAAACCAAAACTCAATCGTGACTACTCGGAATTCCCGGGTCGTACAGAGGAGTTTTATCCGGATTTCCTGCTGAAAGAGTGGATTACCGGTGCAGTATTTCTCATCGGTTTCCTCTGTCTTACAGTTGCACATCCGGCCCCGCTTGAGCGTGTAGCTGACCCAACGGATACAGGTTATATACCACTTCCTGACTGGTATTTCCTATTCCTGTACCAAATACTCAAATATACATTTGCATCCGGTCCTTATAACGTGATTGGTGCAATAATCATTCCAGGAATCGCTTTTGGTGCACTTCTTCTTGCACCATGGCTTGATAACAACAAAGAACGTCACTGGAAGAAACGTCCGGTGACAACGGGCATGATGCTGTTGTCCGTTGGTATCATCTTCTACGCTACTTGGGAATCAGTTGCGTATCATGACTGGGAGCAACAGGACCAGCAGGGTGAAATCGTCTTCTCCAACCTAGATGCTGAAGATCCTGTCTTCCAGGAACTCATCCGTTCCAACTGTACAAGTTGTCACGGCGGAGAACTTACAGGCGGATCAGGCCCCAACCTGGTTGAAGCTGACTTGAATGCAGAAACAGTAAATGCATTTGTAACAAACGGTACAGGTGAAATGCCTGCCTTTGAAGATCAGCTTACTGAAGAAGAGATTCAAAGCATTTCTGAATTCGTAGCGAATCTTGAAGTTACTTCCCCAGATGAAGCAACGGGAGGCACTCAGAACGAAGGCGGCGAATCTGCCGTAGAATAAAGAAAACCCCCTAGAGATAGGGGGTTTTTTATTAATAGGAGAACGTTTATGGAAACAATAATCCGTCTTATGCATAACAGAATATTTTTAATCGTACTTCTTATTTCAAATTTTATAGGAACTGTTTACGGTTATTGGTGGTACGGAGGCCAGCTATCAAACACGGAATGGTATTTTTACCCCTTTGTACCCGACAGTCCCACTGCAACACTGTTTTTATGCTTCCTCATCGTGTTGATATTAGCAGGTAAAAAGTGGGGACTCATCGATGCACTCGCTTTTACAACTCTAGTAAAATACGGTGTCTGGGCGGTAGTGATGAATCTGCTCACGTTCGCGGAAACAGGATTTATATCGTGGATCGGCCTTATGCTCATTGCTTCCCACGGCATAATGGCTGTCCAGGCGTTTATGTTTCTGCCTCACTTGGAAATAAAAATGAGTCATTTCTATATCACTGCCGTCTGGCTTTTTCATAATGATATTATCGATTATATATACGGCCAATATCCCGTATATGGTCAACTGTCTCAATATGCTGATCATATTGGGTATTTCGCTTTTTGGCTGAGCGTTTTTGTACTGTTATTACTTTATCAGCTGATACCAAAGCGTAACGATTGACTATTTATTCAAATTTAAAGTAAAATCTAAGTATGAACAATTATTGGAGGTTGGAATACAAGTGTATATTATCATCTATTTTGTAATTTTGATGGTGGTTCCAATGCTCGCTCAGATGAATGTCAAATCCACATTCAACAAGTACTCTAAAGTACGTTCAACAAGTGGTCTGACTGGTCGAGAGGTTGCAGAGGAGATTCTCAAGGAAAACGGCATTTATGATGTTTCAGTTGAAAGAGGGCAAGGGTTCTTAAGTGATTATTATGACCCTAAGAACAAAAAACTTGTTCTTTCTCCAGGCAACTATGACACACCAAGTGTGGCAGGCACTGCAGTAGCCGCACACGAAGTTGGACACGCTATACAACATGCTACGGGTTATGCATTCTTAAATTTCAGATCCGCACTTTTCCCGCTTGCACAATTGGGCAGTAATTTCTCTTACTTCCTGATCATTGCCGGCATGATCATCACGTATGCACAGAACAATGTTGGTGGTGGTCTTGGAGATCTGCTTCTATGGGCAGGTATTGGACTCATGGCATTTGCTGTCCTGTTCCAGGTCGTTACATTGCCTGTAGAGTTTGACGCATCTAAAAGAGCCATGAAACAAATTCAGACTCTTAATATCGTCAATGAAAAAGAATACCGTCATGCGAAGAAGGTATTGAATGCTGCAGCGATGACTTATGTCGCAGCAACTGCTGTTGCTGTTGCAGAGCTGGTAAGATTTATTCTTATTGCACGGGGCAACAACTAATTATACTTTACGGATATCCTTAAAAGGATATCCGTTTTTTCATTTGAGCCCTTCTCTGGTATGATTATAGGTGTAAATAAGGAGATGATTTCAGTGGACAGTGGTTTTAAATCAGGTAAAAATATATTCAGATATCGAGTAGCAGGTATCATAATTGAAGAGGATAAAGTCCTTTTGGCAACTAATAATATGACAAGTTACTATTATACTCTATCCGGTGCCGTTAATCTGGGTGAGGCAAGTGAAGATGCTGCAGTACGTGTATTGACAGAAAAAACAAACGTTAATTTCAATATTAAACGACTGCTGACGATTGTTGAGAACTTTTTCGATTATGAATTCAATGATACCAAATATGAATTTCAGGAAGTGACATTCTACTACTTGATGGAGCCCCTTAGTAAATTAAAACTCAATCTTCAAAATGATATAGGCGGAGGCAGAACGGAATCGTTGCACTGGATGCCGGTATCCGAAGTTTCTGCAAATGATATCAGACCCAGAGTCAGTAAAGAAATGATGTTAAAGCTGCCTGATCAGGTAGAAACGATTATTAATGATGAAAGAAATGAAGATCTTACTCAAGGGTAGCAATCAAGGCAGTTCACTTACACTTAAATATTCTCTATAATTAAAGAAACGACATTAAAAAAGATACTTCAAAGAATGGATGATGAACATGAAAATTGCGCTTATTGCCCATGATAAAAAGAAAGATGATTTACTCGCTTTTATAAAGTTGCATTTGGATTTCTTTAAAAAGCACGAACTTTTCGCAACGGGTACGACAGGAAAACGAATCATTGAACATACCGGTCTTGACATCAATCGCTGCAAATCGGGCCCGTTAGGCGGGGACCAGGAGATTGGTGCCATGGTTGCGAATGGTGCCATCGATACAATCATATTTTTCAGAGATCCTTTGACCGCCCAGCCACACGAGCCTGATGTTTCCGCACTTCTCAGATTATCGGATGTATATGATGTCCCGCTAGCTACAAACGAGGGTACTGCAAGTGCTATCCTCCATTATTTCAACTATAAAGATAGAGCGTGATCATATGAAAATAGGGATAACATGTTACCCAAGTGTAGGCGGAAGTGGAATCATTGCAACTGAACTGGGTATTCAACTGGCTGAAAGAGGGCATGAAGTACATTTTATCACTTCTAATGTTCCCTTCAGATTAAATGCGAATCATCCGAATATTCATATCCATCAAACAGATATTAATGATTACAGCGTGTTTAAATATCCGCCTTATGATATTACATTAGCCAGCAAAATTTCAGAAGTCATCATAGAGTATGATCTGGAACTGGTTCATATGCACTATGCCGTGCCGCACGCTATCTGCGGCATACTTGCCAAACAAATGTCCGGTCGTGCCGTACGCATCGTTACAACGCTTCACGGCACGGACATCACTGTGCTCGGCCATGATATGTCACTTGTAAATGCCATTCGGTTTGGTATAGAGGGTTCAGATGCTGTCACTGCTGTTTCAGAGAGCCTGAATCGGCAGACCCATGAACTGATTAAACCCGATAAATCCATAGAGACCATTTATAATTTTGTGGAAGAAGAATATTTTAATATGGCAGACAGAGAGACCATCCGAAAACGGATGAAAGAAAGATATAATATCGGTGAAGATACGAAAGTGCTCATGCATACATCGAACTTCAGAAAGATAAAACGCATTGATGACATTGTCCGTGCGTTCAATATTGTGCAAAAAAACATCGATTCTATTCTAGTGCTCATCGGAGATGGACCGGAAACCAACAGCATCAAACATTTAATAAAAGAGCTTGGCATAGAGAATTCTGTTATTCTGGCTGGTCACCAGTCAGATGTAAAATCGTATTATATGATGAGTGATGTCTTTTTATTACTCAGTCAAAAAGAAAGTTTTGGCCTCGCACTCCTTGAAGCGATGCACTGTGGTTCTGTACCAATCGGTTCGACTGCCGGTGGCATTTCAGAAGTGATTAAAGATGGGGAGACCGGATATATTGTCGATGTTGGAGACTATGTATCTGCAGCAGAAAGAATTATGAATCTATTATCCGATGATTCATTATTTCAATCGATGCAAGAGCGGATGCTTCTGGATATCAACCTCAGATTCCATTCGGATGTCATTATCAGTGAATATGAAACCCTTTACCGTAACTTGATTGGAGCGTCTTCAAAATGAATGAACTGTTCATTACAGGAAAACAGATATTGGAAACATTACAGAAAAGTGATTATGAGGCTTATTTCGTAGGCGGCTGTGTCAGGGATTACCAAATGGGACGTCCAATCAATGATGTAGATATTACTACTGACGCCCTGCCGGAAGAAGTGGAATCTTTATTTGAAAATACGGTCGATGTGGGAAAAGAGCATGGTACAATTATTGTTTTAATCGATGATATCCCTTTTGAAGTCACAACTTTCCGGGTGGAATCAGAGTACTCGGATCATCGCAGGCCGGACTCGGTTTCTTTTACAGAAGAGCTCGAAGGTGACCTTGAACGCAGGGATTTTACAATGAATGCCATGGCAATGGATAAGAAATATCAACTGATCGATCCATACTCAGGTATGGAGGCAATTCAACAGAAGCGCATAAGTACAGTGGGACCTGCCGAAGCGCGTTTTGATGAAGATGCGCTTCGAATTCTGAGAGCGATACGCTTTAAGGCCCAACTGGGCTTTACCATTGATGAAGAGACACTCACTGCAATGGAACGCCATTCCGGACATTTACAGCATGTCGCAATTGAACGTTCCATAACAGAGCTCAAAAAGACATATGCCGCAAAGTATTTGGAAGAAGTTAAAAATTTGATGGTCCAGACTGGAATCAAGAAGAATATACCTTTTCTAAAAGAAGTAGACGATAATAAATTTATGTCAACCACTGCCTTTTCATTTATCGAAGAAGTGGCACTTCAGGTTTATATGAAAGAATCTCTTTTAAAATATATTTCATATTTGAAACTTTCCAATAGAGAGAAAAGTAATATTATAGAAATGGTCGATATTTTAAAGGATTTAGAATATGATAAACATGTAAAAGCCATCTCCTATAAATATAATTATGATACACTTAAAAATGTTGAAGCATTAGTGAATGAAAACCAATTTTCAGACAAACTCAGATGGCATGATATACTCGGCAACGCGATTGAAATGAAACCTTTGCTGCCAATACAGAAAACATCTGATATTGATATAAACGGTAAAGAACTGATGCAGCATTTTGAACGAAGAGGCGGTAGGTGGATTAAAGAACTTTTCACCATTTTGGAACAGGAAATACTTTATAATCAACTTCAAAATGACAAGAAGAAACTATTGGAATGGATTGACGTGCATGTCGAATTTAAAGAAGGAAATATTAGTCTTACTGGATCGTGAACAATTTATATCCGGGCAAAACATTGCTGATCAATTAGATGTATCCAGAACTGCAGTTTGGAAAACAATCCAGGCTTTGAAAGAAGAAGGGTATCTAATTGAGTCGGTGACAAAAAGAGGGTATCACCTTAAAAGTTCACCAAGATATATAAGTCCCACTTCTCTTTCTGTACTTATTAATAAATCCAATCTCTTTAACAATGTGGAATATTTTACGACCACACCTTCAACACAAAAAGAAGCGTTCAGGATACTTTCAGAAACAAGGGATCCTTTTATGGTTGTTGCAGAAGAGCAGACAGAAGGAAGAGGGCGTTTTGAACGCCATTGGGAATCTCCCAGTAAAACGGGCATATACATATCTTTGGTTCTTCGTCCAAACATACCGATAACAGAAATCATCCGTTTCAATCTTTTCATCTCACTTGCGATATCAAAATCACTGGATGAAGCATTTGGAGTAGAAACCGGTATTAAATGGCCTAATGATATATATCTTCAGGACAAAAAGATTTGTGGATTTCTTACTGAAGTCGTCAGTGAGTCAGGTGTCATCAATGCAATCATCTGTGGCATCGGCATTAATATTTTCAAGGATGTTTCCCGTACAAAAATCCCGACTGCAACATCGATTGAAGATGTTGTCGGCACAAGTGAAAAGGTAGATTTGGATTTATTTATGGAACGCTTCCTTGATAACATTGAAGTATATTATAATAGATTTTTGACCGATCCCTTTTCTTCGATCCGGGACGACTGGAAAGCCAAATCGATTATTTTTGGAAAAGACCTTCGTATTACAGAAACAGGCAATATGTTCACAGGCCGGGCGCTCGATATTAATGATGATGGTTTTTTAGAAGTTTTAGATGAAGAGGGAAATATCAAAAAAGTAATTAGTGCAGATATAGAATTATAGTAGAAACTGGTGATCGGATGTTTACAGAGAGGTTTGCTGTCGTAGACCTGGAGACAACGGGAAATAATAAAAATAAAGACAGTATTATACAGCTGAGTATCGTTTTTGTCGAAAATTTTAAAATTGTAGATCAGTATACTACTTTTCTCTCTGATGATACTGAAATCAGCCCATTTATAAGAGAGCTCACAAATATAGAACCATATATGCTAAAGGGAGCGCCCAAGTTTAAAGATATTGCCCAGGAGATTGCTTCTCTGCTCGACAATTGTATCTTTACAGCACATAATGTTGAATTTGATTACGGTTTTTTGGAAAGTTCACTGAAATCCCAGGGCATCAAATATGAACCCCGTTATAAAATTGATACCGTTGAGTTATCAAAAATATTTATGCCGACACTTGAGCGGTTCCAATTGAATGAAATCGCCCAGGCTATCGGGATTGATCTATCCAATGCCCACCGTGCGGATGAAGACGCAAGGGCAACCGCTGAACTGTTGATTAAGCTGCAGGGTATAATTACTTCAATGAACACGGATACATTGAAACAGCTGTATCATCTGGCAAAACCTTTAAAACATAATTTATCCGATTTGATATTTTCCACAATTGCGGAGTCGGAAAATATAAATCCGGTACATCTTGAAAAACACGGCTCTGTTCACGTAAGAAAACAGAAGCTTCATTCCAGGGATATAACTCCGGTAGAGGTCAAAGAATTGTATCAGAACTATATCGATTATACCGGCAATGACTACAGAGAGGACCAACTGCTTCTTGCCCATAAGGTTTTTGAAGCATTCGAACAGCAGGATCATCTGGCTCTGGAGGCATACACCGGCCTGGGTAAAACAATATCTTTCCTAATTGCAGCAGTGAGTTATCATTCAATGTACGATAAAAAAATCATGATCTCAACGAGCAGGAAAATACTGCAGAAGCAGATCATCACTGATGATCTCATGCTATTGCAGAAGTCAGTCGGCTTTAATATATATGCAGCAGATTTAAAAGGAAGAGATAATTATTTAAACCTGAACGCTTTTGAGCTTTTACTGTCACTTGAGGATGAGAACACAGAAATTATTTATCTTAAAATGAAACTGCTGGTCTGGCTGCTTGATACTGAAACCGGAGACTTATCAGAAATCCATTTGAAAGGGCCCGAGAAATCATACTACAGAACAATGGCGATTCAGGCTGGAAATGATAAGACACATCCTTATTTCGAGCGGGCATTACAGAAAGCCCGCGATTCCATGATTATAATTACCAATCATTATTTTCTGATCGATTGTCTGGATTATATGAAAGATACCGACTCGGTGCTTATCGATGAAGCACATCAATTAAAACATTCATTGGATGAAAGAATGGAGGCTGCATACAGTTACCAGGGCCTGAAATTTTTCATCGGACAGATCGGCATGGCTTCACAGGAGCGATTATTATCCACTTATATCAGCGATAACAATGAGACTGTCCTTTACTTGCTGGAAGATCTGCTGAAACATTTAAATCAGAATATCGACCGTTTATTCGGTTCGATTTCTGCAGGTAATTTAGAGGAGTCGCTGCTTCATGTAAAAGGCGGTTTAAAATACACTGAAACATTTTTAAGTGCCATCCGCGGCACAAATAATTATCAGATGCTGTACAATCATATGCATCACTACCAGGATATGCTGAAGCTTCTCAAGAACGGAATTGAGGATGGGAATTACACCGTTGAAAACGATGCTAATTTCCAAAAAGCTAAAATATATATTAAGCAGGATAGAGTAAAGATTTTGACCAGATACATGGAGAATCTGTCTTCCACGGTATTGCTTTCAGGGACACTTGAAGTCAACGGAAGCTTTAAACACCTTGAATTCTGGTTCGGTGAAACACCATTTAAATCTTTGGTCATTGGCAATGAATCCCTTTTCGACCGGACAAAATTATTTATTCCTGAGGATATACCTGAATATGATGTGGATGATGACCGGTTTATATGGGCGATTGTAGATTATATTGCCATATATTTAAGTGAAACTGAAAGCAAACTTATGGTGCTGTTCTCTAATTACGATCTTTTAGACAAAGTTTCCGAGTATACACAGGATATTCAAATGTTTGAAGACTATATTGTATTAAAGCAGTCACGTGCGACTACGCCGGAAAAGTTACTTGCCCAATTCAACCAGCTCGACAAATGTCTGTTGCTGGGAACATCCAGTTTTAACGAGGGCATAAACATAGAAAGTACGGGGACAAAATGTCTTATGCTGACCAAGCTGCCATTCCCTGTGCCAAAGGACAAAGGGTTCAGAAACTTTTATAAAAATGATTTGCCTGAAGCTGTTTTCTCATTTCGCCAGATAGCAGGTAGGGTACACCGGAAGCCCTCTGATCAGGGATTAGTTCTGTTATTTGATAACCGGATATTGACCAGGAACTATAAAAAAGCATTTCTAAAGTATTTTCCGGAAGAAAATATCATTCACGGACAACAGGACACTTTCAAAGGTCTTCTTCGTGATTTATAATAACTATATCAACTTAAAAGGAGCAGGAATATGCAAATCTCAGAGCGTATTAAAAATGTCACTCCGAGTCAGACACTCGCTATTACAGCGAAGTCCAGAGACCTGAAAGCACAAGGTGTCGATGTCATAGGACTTGGAGCAGGGGAACCGGATTTTAACACTCCTGATGAAATCATTGAAAAAGCATATGAATCACTGAAAGCAGGAAAGACTAAATATACTGCTGCTGCAGGGATTCCCGAGCTTAAAAATGCGATTATCAATAAGATGGAGAAAGATCACGGCCTGAGTTATAATCCTTCGGAAGTATTTGTTGGCAACGGCGCAAAACATGTCCTTTACAACTTGTTCCAGGCCACTTTAAATCCAGGTGATGAAGTACTTATCCCGGTGCCTTATTGGGTGAGTTACACTGAGCAGGTGAAATTGGCCGAAGGTAAACCTGTCATTATGCCGACTGATGAGTCCACTTCCTTTAAAATGACTCCTGAAATTATCGACCGGTATGTAACAGACAAAACGCGCATGCTGTTGCTCAACTCACCAAGTAATCCAAGCGGTATGGTTTATTCCCGTGCGGAACTGGAGGCATTGGCCGAATACATCGAAGAAAAAGACCTCATCGTTGTAGCGGATGAAATCTATGAAACTTTAGTTTACGACAGCGAACATATCTCAATTGCTTCACTCAGTGATAAAATGAAAGAAAATACATTTGTCGTTAATGGTGTGAGTAAGTCCCATGCAATGACGGGCTGGAGAATTGGATACTTCTGCGGTAACAGCGATGTGGTGAAAGCAATGACTGACTTGACAAGCCATTCCACATCCAACCCGGTTACACCATCTCAATGGGCGGCAGTTGCTGCTTATGAAATGGATGATTCATTTATAAAATCTTATAATCAGACGTTCCATGACAGAAGGGATGCCGCTTACGACAAATTGATGGAAATACCATTCATCGACTGCATCAAACCTGAAGGAGCATTCTATCTATTCCCGAATTTCAAGGAATGTGCAGAACGCTGCGGTTTTGATTCAGTGGATGAGTTCGTGGCTGCAGTGCTCGAGGAAGTATATGTGGCGGTCGTACCTGGCTCGGGATTCGGATCCCCGGATAACATCCGACTCAGCTATTCCTTAAGTATAGAAGACATGACAGAAGCATTAGAACGCATTAAACAATTTGTATTACAGAGAACAGAAGGAGCTTAATCTTAATTATGAAGATTTCTATTAACCAGGCATATCAGTATGAGGGACAGGAGGTTACAATTGGATGCTGGCTGCTGCAGAAACGCGGCAGCGGAAAAATCCAATTCATCCAATTAAGAGACGGCACAGGATTTATGCAGGGTGTCGTAGTGAGAGCATCCGATGAGGATCTATTCACTGTTGCAAAAGGGCTTAACCAGGAGACTTCAATGTATGTCACCGGCACAATAAAAGCAGATGACCGTTCTTCATTCGGATATGAAATGGACGTAACAGACATTGAAATTATACACGCGGCGGAAGGATACCCGATCACTCCGAAAAATCACGGACCTGAATTTCTGATGGACAACCGCCATTTATGGCTGAGATCACGGAAACAGCATGCTGTAATGAATATCAGAAACCAAATCATCAAAAGCACATATGATTACTTCTTTGAAAATGGCTTTAAGAAAATCGATCCACCGATTTTAACAAGCAGCTCTCCGGAAGGAACGACCGAGCTCTTCCATACGAAATATTTTGATGAAGATGCCTATTTGTCCCAAAGTGGTCAGTTGTATGCTGAAGCGGCCGCTATGGCACATGGTAAAGTGTTCTCATTCGGCCCTACGTTCCGTGCAGAAAAATCCAAGACAAGAAGACATTTAATCGAGTTCTGGATGATAGAACCTGAAATGGCTTTCTATAAGCATGAAGACAGTTTACAAGTCCAGGAGCAATATGTGGAATACCTCGTACAAAAAGTTCTAGAGCACTGTAAACTGGATCTGGAAGCACTGGATCGGGATACTTCCGCTCTTGAAAAAATCAAAGCGCCATTCCCGAGAATTAATTACACCGACGCTGTGGAGCTCCTCAAAGAAAAAGGGTTCGATGACATCGAATGGGGTGAGGATTTCGGTGCACCGCATGAAACGGAAATCGCAAACCATTTCGACCAGCCGGTATTTATTACAAACTATCCCAAAGAGATTAAATCATTCTACATGGAAGAGAATCCGGATGACCCGAGAACCGTGCTGTGCGCCGATCTTATTGCACCTGAAGGATATGGCGAGGTCATCGGAGGAAGCGAACGTATCCATGATTATGACACGCTTAAACAGAAAATTGTGGACAGCGGTCTGAATCTGGAAGCCTATGAATGGTACCTGGATCTCCGCAGATACGGAAGTGTACCGCATTCCGGCTTCGGCCTTGGATTGGAAAGAACTGTTGCATGGTTGAGCGGGGTACAGCACGTCAGGGAAACCGCACCATTCCCGCGTCTGTTGAACCGACTTTACCCGTAGTTAAAAATATCGCCTTAAGGCGATATTTTTCATAAGGAGACATATTATGCTTGAACAATATATGCGCTACATCAATGTACCTGTCAATAAAATTTTAATAGACAAGTATGGCGCACTGGGAATTGATGAAAGAACGCTCGTCGTCATTATCCGCCTGATGGATATTCATAACGATTCAAATGCACTGCCCGACTTTAAAACACTGGCGAAAGATTCAATGATGTCGGAGCAGGATATATCAAAAATTATTCAGAATATGATTCAAAACGGCTTACTTGAAGTGGAAACCGTCAAAGAGCAGGGGAAATTCATCGAACACTTTAACCTGGATCCGCTCTATAAAAAGCTTGGCAAACTCGTTGATGTCGATTCCAAACCTGAAGAAACGGTGGACCCTTCGAGAATCAGGGAACTGTTTGAATATGTGGAGCTTTTATACGGCAGGGTAATCAGTCCGAATGAATTCCAGCGTATGAACAGCTGGCTTGATGATTCCGGGCATTCACCCGAAGCGATAAAAGAGGCAATAGATCTGGCATATCAGAACCAGGTGACATCACTTCAGTATGTCGAACGGATATTAAACAGTACTGAAGATAGGAAAGAGGAACCCGCAAAACGAAAAAGAATGCCTGTTCGCTCATGGCTGGAAGGAGAGGACGTACTTGATTAGTGGTAAAAAGACAATGGAAATGATCGATGAGATCGACCGGATGTTTCCTGATGCGGAGTGTGAGCTCATCCATGATAATTCTTTCGAACTTACAATTGCGGTCCTGCTGTCAGCACAATGCACGGACAATCTGGTCAACCGGGTGACAAAGTCTTTATTCCAAAAATACAAAACACCCGAAGATTTTTTATCCGTCGAACTGTCGGAACTTGAAAATGATATCAGATCCATTGGCTTATTTCGCAATAAAGCGAAAAACATTCAAAAATTATGCAGGGATCTTCTCGACCGCTATGATGGTCAAATCCCGGGTGACTATGATGATTTAGTCAGCCTGGCAGGCGTCGGACGAAAAACTGCAAACGTTGTTTTATCCGTCGCTTTTGACGTACCGAGAATTGCTGTGGATACTCACGTTGAAAGGGTTTCAAAACGTCTCGGAATTGCCCGTTATAAAGATTCAGTATTAGAAGTTGAAAGAACACTGATGAAAAAAATACCGGCTGAGAGATGGAGCAAAACCCATCATCAGCTCATTTTCTTCGGCCGCTATCACTGTACGGCGCGATCGCCGAAATGTGACGTCTGTCCGCTTCTGGAAGATTGCAGAGAAGGACAGAAGCGTATGAAGGCGCAGGCGCGTGTATGACGATAGGGGAAATGTATGATGTTCTGCTCAGCCGTTCTAAAAATCCCGATCCAAGGATCTACGATCAATTCAGGGAGGCGGTGGGGCAGCATATCGAACAGACATTGCAATCGGAATCACCGGAGAATGCCAATGACATACTGCCGCTTAATTACGAAGAACGGATTGATTATATCGATTCCAGACCATACCAATATCACAGCATTGTACAACTTAAAAATTTATATGATGAGTTCGGTAAACGTGCCGCCTCATACCGTATAAGACATAAAAAATAACCCCGATTCAATTGAATCGGGGTTATTTTCATTTAAGCTGCGTCATCTGTTGATTCTTCTGTCGGTTCTTCTTCCGGCTGAGATTCTTCCGTCTCTTCTTCCTGAGTCGGCTCTTCTGTGGTTTCTTCTTCAGTCGGTTCCTCGGTGGTCTCTTCTTCTGTTGATTCCTCTTCAGTCGGCTCCTCGGTTGTTTCCTCTTCCGTAGAATCCTCCTCTGTAGACTCCTCAGTTGTTTCCTCTACAGTGGATTCTTCCGTAGTCTCTTCTTCTGTCGATTCCTCTTCAGCCTGTCTTTCGGCTTCTTCCTGTTCTTTCAGCTGCTGTTCAGCTTGCTGTCTGCGTTCTTCTTCAGCCTGTTCTCTTTCTTCCTGCTCGTCCTCGTACGATTTCAGTTCTTCGCTGCCTTTAACTGCAAGTTCACCGCCTGCGATGTCGACGACACTGTCCGGCTGCTGGAAATCCTGTCCGTTATATGTCGAAATCGACTGCATAATGTCACGGAAGAACCATTGTGGTGTAATGTGTTCATCCTGGCCGACGAACGATGTCTCACCATCTTCCTCTGTCGCAGTGAATCCGGTCCAGACACTCATCGTATATTCAGGCGTGTAGCCGACAATCCACGCATCTTTAGCCGCATTGTCCGGCAGGTTATATTGTTCTCTCACATCACCTGAATAGGAGGTTGTACCTGTTTTCGCTGCTACGTTTAATCCATCCATTTGAATGAAGTCGGCGCTGCCGTATGGCTCAAAAGTACCTTTCAGCATATCCGTCAGCATATAAGCCGTATAATCTTCCATGGCTTTATGGGATTCACTTTCGAATTCAACCGTTTCTCCTTCGTCCGTCTCTACATAGCGGATGGATTGTGCTTCATTGTATGTGCCGCCGTTGCCGAGTGTGGAGTAGGCTTCCGCCATCTGCATCGGGGTGAACGTGGACTCCCTGCCGCCGAGTACATCATTGAATGATAATGTGTAATTGCCTTCTCCTTTATCGCTGTAATCGAGTCCTGCTTTTTCAGCAAATTCCCTCGGCGCGTCTTCTCCGGCTTCTTCCTGGACCGTTTCGAACGTTTTTACAGCAGGAATATTGAAGCTTTGTCGTAACGCATCCCGCATCGTCACTTCCCCATGGTCCTGCATATCGTAGTTGTATATCGAGTTCTCAAAGCCGTCCGGCTGATATTCATCTTCGTCCTCAATCTCGTGATCAGTCCGCCACCTCATATTTTCGATTGCCGGACCGTATGCAAGAAATGGCTTCATTGTAGAACCCGCGTTTCTCGGAACGAGTGCCTGGTTATGATTCACGACTTCCCTGTAATCGCGTCCGCCTGATACAGCAACCAGATTCCCTGTTTCTGTATCCAGAATCGTAGAAGCGATATTGAAGTGTTCACTTTGGAATTTCGGATTATAATAATAATCTTCGTTATCTGTCATGCTTTGTAGTTGTCTTTGGATGTTACTGTCCATATTTGTATAGATATCCAGTCCGCTTGCCAGTGCTTCGGAAACATCCATATTTTCAAATTTCTCATGATCTTGCAGTTCGCGTTTCACAACATTGATGTAGGCGGCCAGTTCCGGATCCTCCGGTTCGATATCCGCACGCTCTTCCTCTGAACGCTCGACGAGGTTCGCAGTAATATCCGTTTCAACCGCTTCGTTATACTGTTCCTCTGTAATTCTTTCATGATTCAGCATCTGGTAGAGCACCGTGTGGGCCCGCTTTGTTCCAGTTTCCGCATCGACATACAGATTATATCGGTTCGGCAGCTGGGGCAGACCTGCAAGATATGCCGATTCCGCCAGGTTCAGTTCATCGAGTTCCTTATCGAAATAATACTGGCTTGCTGTTCTTACTCCGTATATTCCATCGGAGTAATAGATTTTATTCAAATACATTTCAAAAATTTCATCTTTTGAATATTCCTGTTCCAGCCGGTATGCCAGATAGGCTTCCTGTGCCTTTCTTTCAAGCGACTTCTCTGAAGTCAGGAATGCCCTTTTGACGACCTGCTGCGTAACTGTACTCGCTCCCTCACTCCCAAAACCATCAGTGACGTTACTGAGCACAGCACCGCCCAGTCTGATGAAATCAATCGCACCATGTTCATAAAAGCGGTCATCTTCAATCGCCAGAACAGCATTTTTCATCTGTTCGGGTACATTTTCTATATCGACAAGTTCTCTTTTCTGTCCCTGGTACAGGGTGGTCACCAGCTCATCGTTTTTGTCGTATATGCGTGCCGGCACGGGATCTTTCAGCTTCTCTTCACTGAATGCCGGGGCTTTGGATGCATAATATGCGAACAGGAACGATCCCAGCACCAGCATTACCAGTCCGATTAATACTGCCCATAACAAAATCCGCTTTATAATGGATGCTTTGGACATCGGCTTTTTATTCTTACTGGAAGTTTTTTTCTTCCCGTCTGTCTTCTTCGTCCTTTTATAATTATTTTGATCCATTATCTAATCTCCATTCTCAAAATAAAATTCATCAACGGCAGCGAGATAATCAATTCTCGGGTTTATACCCGTTTTCAAAGTGATACTGTCTGTTCTGACATCAGTATAACGAATTGATTTCCTTCCATCATTTAAAAACGACTCCCAGTAGTGGAGAAACTTTTCAAAGGGTAACAAATAAGTTTCATCATACATTGAGAATTTAATAATGATAAATACAATACCGCCGTGTGTGTAGCACTGATTCATATGTTCTACCTGGTGTTCGTGAATGTTTATGAAGGGAAAGCGCGATTTATTCCGTGTTTCCTTCGCTTCAAAATCGATGTATTTCCCTCTGTACAGCCCGTTATAATCACTTGTCGACGGCACTTTGAAATAAGCTTCGCTGATTTTCGCTTTGTTTCTTGAAGGGTAGTCAACATTGACGATCTGGACAGGTGTCGGTTTTTTATGTATCACCGCACGGCCGCGTTCCAGATAGTATCTGTTGGCAAGGTCCAAATCCTTTTCAAGCGTCATCCCCCTTGACCCGTAGCGTACTTCTTTGTCTTTCATACGCCGGATGCCGGCAGCTTTCTGCGAACCGGGCTTAGTGCCTTTAGGATACTTCATTAACATCGCCTTCCATATTTCTGTATGATGATATTATAATATTATACAATATATAAAGGGAAATAAACCATTCATAATTATAGGGAGTGTGGCATTTTTGTCAACGAATTGATACTATTTCAGTACCGTTTTGACTAATTATCCAACAAACTGAATGCTGAAATCCTCGTTTCATCATAGATATGACTGTAGGTGTTTATCGTGATCGCTATGTTCTCATGTCTTAACAAATCCTTCAGCACAAATATATCTACACCCTTGTCTGCCAGGTAACTGGCATAAGAGTGTCTGAGATCATAGGCAGTGTGATCAGAGAATACCCTGTTGCATGGTCTCCTGAATGATTTATAATCCATCCGCTTCTTACCGGCAAACAGAAGGGAGTCATCATTAAAGTCACTGTGTTGATCATACAGATTCTGTTTTCTCAGCCTTAATAAATCAGACATATGTTGAGGTATTGGAACGAATCCTATAGGCTTTTCTGTCTTTGGTTTCAATGCGATTTTACTGGTTATTGTGTTCACTACTTTAATAACAGAAATCATATTATCATCTAAGTTGATATGTTTCCACTGCAAACCCAAACACTCACACTTGTGGGTATCTACCATAAAAAATGCAGGAAATATAAATGACTAAAACAAATCATGAACTTACAGATAATATGCTAAGTGCAATAGATCCGGTGGAATCACCTCAAGAGAAATTGAGGTTACTCAAAGCCTTCAAGGGCTTTACTGAGTCCACAGGAGGGTTAAAGTCGGACAGCAACCCAAGACAGAAACAGCCCGGTGAACATATGGTACTGGGAGAAATACACGAAAATGTAAAAGATTCACAGGAACAGTTAAAACTGATCAGAGAGCACCACACTAATAAATAAAGGGAGTTTTTATAAATGACGGTAGAAAAAAACCTTTCAGAGGCATCATTGAATACTGAGAATGACAGACCAGCCAAACGAGATATTAAAACACCTTCTGAGTACATGACAAACCAGGCATACTTTGACAAGAAAGCAGAAGTGGATGAACGTATTGAGAAACTCCAAACCGCCCATGAGAAGGCTGTGAGTGACCAGAGAGAAGCCCAGCAGAAGTACAATAAAATTCTGGTGACCGGTACAGATGATGAAATACAGGAACATTATGGAACACTGGGACAAGCCAAAAAGGATGCCGAGATCACTTTACAAAGGTACAAGGCAGCTGCTGATGGTAGAGAGCAGGTACTGGATGAATACGCTTTGACCATTGCTGCCAGCAAGCAACATGCTGATGCACTCCTGGCAGATGAAGAACAAGAAGCCAGACAAGAACTTATAGATGCAAAACTGGCTCATACTAAAGCTGTGAAGAAGGCTAAACAGTTCAATCAGAAATATGAATCATACAGGTATGGTTGTGAGAATGTGCTGAATGATATTGGATACCATCATAGAAAAAGGGAAATAGGGATGAAGTTCAATATAGACCGAGAAACAAAGAAGATGTTAAGTGTGCCGGTTGGCAGAGGGGCTAAAATCACACTGTGATGGACAGACTCACAAAGTGAGTGGTGCAAGATTGACAATCCTATAGTTAAAAACTATTGGGAATATTTCAGAAGTTGATATGCGCCCCCTAAAGTAGACACTTAAAAAAGTAAACTACTTTAGGGGGCGCTTTCGTTTGAAATCCACAGTTAAATATTCAACGGATGAACTATTGAAATATATCCATATGTATATAAATGGCCGGCCGTACCGGGAATTGGTTGAAGATCACAGACTGACTTACATTCCAAAACCCTTAGAGCGTATGTTCAAAAGTATATCCATCACAGCATCGAAGGGTCAACTGTCAAACCGTCAATAATATGTATTCACAGGTTCACATGAGTGCTGAACAGTTCACTGATACTACAACTCATTATAAATTAATATTGCATAGGTTATGGTGAGAGTATTGGTGTTAAAAGGCTTCATTAACATCGCCTTCCATATTTCTGTATGATGATATTATAATATTATACAATATGATAGAGAGAAATAAACCATTCATAATTATAGGGAGTGTGGCTTTTTTGTCAAGAATACAGATCTATGATGCGCTCGCATCATTGCTCGATGAGGTGGATGCACGATATAAAAAGGCGAAAGAAGGGTATGAATTCGATTTTGAGCAGGAGGTCGCACCCTTCCTCGATAAGAATAAAGACCTCGTCTATAGAATAGAAGAGATCGGTACGGATGCCCGTTTCGATGCAGCGGCCCGGGAGAAGGTCGTCGAGGAATTCCTGGAGCTTTTAATGTCATGCCATGCGAAGCGCTTCAGCAAAAAAATGTACAAGGAAAAGTTCAAATTCATAAATATGTGGATACAGCACGCCCATAAAGAAGGTTTAATCACATGAAGACACTGATTGTGGGCTACCGGCCATACGAGCTTGGCATATTTAAAAACAACGATCCGAAAACGGAAGTGCTCGCGGATTTTCTGAAGCATAAGATCCGTGAGTATATGGAAACGGGCACGGAGTGGTTTATCATCCAGGGCTATACGGGTATCGAATTATATGCGGCACAGTGCGTGATTGAACTTAAGGATGAATACGGGGTTGGACTTGCCGTCCTTAAACCCTTTCATGATTTTGAAGAAAAATATAAGGACGAGGAGAAAATCCTCCTCAATAAAATATTGGAGGCATGCGACTTTCACCAGTATATTTTCGAGAAGCCCTACAGCAGCCCGGGAATGTTCAAACAAGTCAATCAATTTCTAATAGACCATACAGATCAGGCTTTAGTGGTTTATGATGAAGAGACACCTTCAAAAACGCGATTTATATATAACGAAATACTTGAATTCCAAATGAATAATCCGTATAATATTGAAAGAATACAATTTGATGAAATCAATACTTTCATAGATTCCAGATATGACAGTTGAGAGGTGAGACGATGAGTGAACAGACGCTGAAATTGTCGGCAAAGGATATTTTTGAAAAAGAATTCGAAAAATCCCTCCGGGGATTCAAGCCCATCGAAGTGGATAGTTTCCTGGATGATGTCATCAGTGATTATCAGAAGATGGCTGACATGAATAGCAATCTCAAGCGCCTGGAAGAAGAGAACACACGACTTAAAAAAGAGGTCGAAGATCTCAGAATCAGGGTGGCGACAAAATCAAGGTCAACTGACAACCAAACACAAAACCATCAGATAGACATCCTCAAGAGATTGAGCAGTCTGGAGAAGAAAGTGTTCGGGCAATCAAAAGTAAACTGATTTTATTAGATCAGATTCAAATAGTAGCACGGTGTTTCTGATAATCGCTATGCATTTTCAAGTGCATAGAGGAAAGTCCATGCTCACACGGTCCTGAAATGGCCGTAGTGTTCGTGCCTGACGAAACAATAAGTCAGGGCAGCTCGTTTAATACGGCTGACGGCTGTGAACCGGCCTAAGTGTTAACGCATATGGCCCAAGTAACTGTAAAAGTGCCACAGTGACGTAGCTTCGGCAGAAATGCGGAAGGTGGAACGCGGTAAACCCCTCGAGTGAGCAATCCAAATTAGGTAGGAGCACTTTCCAACGGGAATCCAACCGGCGGAGAGATATTACAATTGTAGTATAGACAGATGATTATCACCAATGTGCGAGTGTAGCTAGTGCACGTCTGCAGCACAGCGGTACAGAACATGGCTTATAGAGATACCGGACTAGAGACGCTCTCCATCACGTATGGAGAGCTTTTATTTTATAAATTTTTAATTGATATATACATAAACCAAACAGGGAGGGTAATTTAATGGAATTTAAATTACTGGCAAATACACCGATGGGACTGGAAAGAGTAGTCGCTGACGAAATCGAATCACTCGGATATGAAACAACACTGGAGAATGGACGTGTATTTTTTGAAGGCAGTGAGGAAGCAATCATCAGAACAAACCTGATGATGCGCACCGCAGACCGCATCCGCATCATCATCGGCGATTTTGAAGTCTCCACATTTGATGAATTATTTGAAAAGACAAAAGCGCTGCCATGGTCGGATATCTTAGGGCCGAGTGCCGAATTCCCTGTCACCGGGCGTTCACATAAATCGACGCTCTACAGCGTCCCGGATGTACAGCGGATCGTTAAAAAAGCAGTGGTGGAACATCTGAAAGGCGAATTTAATATTAAAGGCAAGCTGCCCGAGACCGGACCGCGATATAAAATTGATGTCTCGATCCATAAAGACCGCGCACTGCTCACGATCGATACGAGCGGTCCTGCACTGCATAAGAGAGGGTACCGGACCGGACAGGGGGAAGCGCCGATCAAGGAAACTCTGGCGGCAGCCATGCTGAAGCTGGCAAATTATGACGGAAGCAAGCCGCTGATCGATCCTTTTGCCGGTTCAGGGACGATAGTGATAGAAGCGGCAATGATCGCACTTAACATCGCCCCGGGATCAAACAGGACGTTCGATGCCGAAAAATGGGATATCATCCCCGAAGAAGAATGGCGCAAAAAGCGCATGGCGCTCGAAGAAGCGGCGCTTTATGATAAAGAAGTGGAAATATATGCATCTGATATAGAAGAAAGAATGATCCAGATTGCGAGAGACAATGCCATGGAAGTCGGGCTGGATGACAATATCCAGTTTGAAGTGAAAGATGTCCATGATCTGTATATCAGGGAAGATTCTGTACAGATGGTGACGAATCCCCCATACGGTGAAAGGATCGGAGAAGCCAAAGCGGTTGAAGATATGTACAGGAAAGTCGGAAAGCTGATGAAAGGGAATCCGACACTGAGCGTATACCTTATGACATCCAGCAAGGAATTCGAGCATCTGGTCGGGCAGAAGGCGACCAAACGCAGAAAGTTATTCAATGGCTATATTGAAACGACATTCTTCCAATACTGGGGAAAGCGGGCTGAGGACTGATTGAAGAATTCATCCACACTTGAGATTTTATATAAACTTAAGAAAGAAATACTCAAATCAGATAATGATGTGCTGGTATCCCAGATTGACCATGCGATTATGAAGACATATAAAGATCAGCTTGTGTTTTCATTCATCGGCCATTATTCCGCGGGTAAATCCAGTCTGATCAACCACATGCTGAACCAGGATATCCTCCCGTCCTCCCCTGTGCCGACAACAAGCAATACCGTGTCGGTCCAGATCGGACAGTCGGAGGAAATCCAGGCCTTTGTCGATCAGTACAAATATATACCACTCGAGAGCTACGGGGCTTTAAGGGATCTGAATACCAGAGATCTGGATATAACTTCCATTGCCATGGATGTACGGCATCCCGTATTTAAAGAACGCACAGTATTCCAGGATACACCGGGTGTGGACTCCAGTACATCCAGTCATGAGGAAAGTGCCAGCCGCTTCCTTCTGAACAGTGATTACATATTCTTCACTGTGGAGTATAACCATGTCGAAAGTGAACACAACCTGAAACTGCTGAAAGAAATCTCCAACCTGGACATTCCATTTGCCCTGGTTATCAACCAGGTGGACAAACACGATGACAAAGAGCTTGCCATGGAAACATTCATCTCCCGTATCCGTTCGACACTCGGGCAATGGAGAATTGAGCCGGAGCATATTTTTACGACGACGATCTATGACTCCCCGTACAACGAAATCACTGAGATGACGCATTTGATCTCTGAAATTGAAAATGCACGGGAATCCTATCAGGCGGCCTACCACGCACGCATCATCGAAAATATTGAAGACAGGCAGAAACAATATATAGATGAGCAGCTTTCCGGGTATTATTCCAGGTGGCCGTCTGCTGAAGATAAGACGCTTGAGGATGTGGGGAGACACATCTCTTATTTGGAGACAGAAATTAAAAATGATGAGCTGGCCCGGCTTCACGATGATGCAGACGCTTTAGAGGAATACGTCAAAAACCGCTCCAGGGAAATTGCTAAAAACAGTTATCTGTATCCGCATTCGGTGAAAAGTGCCATTACGGATTTCCTGAAAGTGATGTCGGGGGATATACAGCCCGGCGGCCTCTTCGGTAAGAAAAAGAAGCAGGCGGCTCTGTTCACTGACTACCGCATGGCAATCGGCACGTCGATCGAACCGGTCATCAAAACGGAGATCGATGCTCCCGTCAACGGACTGTTCGGCGAGCTGGGATTAACCGGAAGCCCGTTCAGGTACGGCTGGGATGAATCCCTTCTGCATGAAGAGGAAATCACCACGCTGAGCAATACGTACATTTTAAATTACCTGGACAAGCTCAAACGCACGATGGAGAAGGATATTTCAAAACAGACGGTTGCACACTTCCGTACGCTGGATGCAGGCAATGTCCAAACGATGCAGTCGGATGATACGCCTGCCGCCGAGCTGAAAGAATACAGGGAAATCGAATCTCTTCTGAGACTGAAAGAATCAGTGGAAACGACGAACTACCGGCATTTCTACATCCATATGGACGATGAGCTGGATAAGTTGAATCTTACCGAACCGGTGCACTATGACTTCGGGGACACTGATATGGCAGAACCCCCCGCAGAGGCACAGTATCAGGCAGAAGATGAAACAGTGATCGATATTGCGCCGTTCAGAAGCGTCGGCACACTGCTTGAAGGCTACCCAAGACATGAGCGTTTTAAAAATGTATTCAAGGATAAGCTGGAGCGGATTGATGACGGGCTGGTGAACATCAGCGTGTTCGGCGGATTCAGTGCCGGAAAAACGACATTCATCAACGCACTGATGGGGGAATCCAGACTTAAGACGAGTCCCAACCCGACGACCGCCGCCATTACGGAAATCAATGATGCAGATGAAAGCTATGCGGTGTATAAGCGGGAAGCGGACCTGACGGATACACTTAAAGTCATTACGAACCAGGACGGTGAATCCGTCGGGGATTACATGCCCTGGATGAAGCGGCACCGCAACAGTGTCACGGAAGCCTACATGCCGTTTGTGAACGGCGTCTATCACAACTATGATGCCTACAAATCAAACTTAGGGGAAAAGACGCCGATACCGACAGACGATCTCATTTACAAGATCAGTTCGGATCATGATGCCATATTCATCCATAAGGCATTGCTGTCGATTAAAAATGATCTGACCGAGCGATTCACGATCGTCGACTCGCCGGGCATAAACTCCATCAACCAGCGGCATACGAAAGAGACGCACAATATTATCGCAAACAGCGACCTGATCGTCTATGTCTCCTACTATAACCATGTGTTCAGCCGTTCGGATGAAAGCTTCCTGAAGTACATCCAATCGATAAAAGGGAAAGATTTCCCGATCATTTTCGTAATAAATGCTGTGGACCTGATGCAGTCGGAAAGCGACAAGGAAAAAGTCGTCGACTATATGGCCGGGTCCCTGAGACGCCTCGAGATACAAAATGTGATTTTCCCGCTGTCCAGCAAGCGTGCGCTGGAAACAGGGGATGCAGGATTCAATGATGCAAAGACGGGCATCGTCACACTCGCCGAGAAAAATGCTGCGAAGATACAGCTGGCTTCACTCAAGGAAACACGTGCCCAGTTGGAAGCGGCATTGGAGAGTAATATCAGAAGATATAACAACCAGCAGGAAGAACTGGCCCATATCGAAAAGACGCGTGAAGCCGTCATGGAGAAACTGGAGGCCTTTACAGCGATGGATGTCGTGCCTTTATTGGACCAGGAAATTGATATCATCCATTCCCATATGGATAGACAGCTTGAACTAAAACTGTATGATCACCTCAAAGGGCTGGTCACCGTATCCGATATCGGCGACCGCAGGTATATGTCGAAAAACGCGGCGTTCCTGCGCAGCAACATCAATCAGTTTCTGAGTATAGAAGCGGCAACGGGCTTCAACGCCATTTACAGAAAAGCGGACGATGAACTGGAACAGATCATCAGACAGTTCAATGAGCGGCTGAAAGAAGCGAATACAGCGGAAGCTCTCGATAATCCTGCTGTAGATGAAGAGCAGCTCGAACTTTCCATAGACCCGCAGGTACTCATCCAGTATCAAAAGCCGCTGAACCAGGCGAGAAACAATACAAAAGCATTCAGGGACCAATTGCTGACCCTTTCATCCGAACTGGTCAAATCCATCAATCACGATGAAGTAAAGCAGCAGATGGAAAATATGGTCCGCAGCTATATGGCGCTTAAAGATGACTCCGCCGCAGACAGGATAGAGCAGCTGATGGCTTCGCTTAAGGAACCGCTGCCTGAAATCAGTGAAACCGACTACAGAGAAGATAAAGCACTGCTTGAAGCGATGAACAATATGGAAGAGGTGGAGGCATAATGATTATTAATGCGCGCTCTTTGAATAAGCTGGAGGGGTCGGGATTAATACTTGCCGACTGCAGAAATATCATGGATGACTCTGAAGCTTCGGCTGCGCTTGTCAATTCATCCCCTGTAAAACATTCGGTGCACATTAAACAGACGCCCTGGATGTATAATGCAGACGGGATTAACGGCGGCCGTCATCCAGTGCCCAAAGCCGGCGTGATCGATACGCTGTATCACGCTTTAAGGAATGGGGATAATGAAGCGGTGCTGTTTGCAGATAAAAACAGCTTTTTCCATACGCGCCTTTATTACCTGTTTCAGCTGTACGGCCATAAATCCTGCTTGTGGAACGACTCCATGGAGAAATTAGAGCAGGCAATGGCAGGCAGGAAGACCGACGACAAGTCGATTGATGCCATCAGCATCCAGGCTGACATCAGAACACCAGCCGCTGATATTTACCGTTCCATGCCGGATGTGCAATCACGTCTCGGCAAATCGAACACTCTTTTAGTCGATGTAAGGTCCAGGGAGAGATACCTCGGACTGGAAGAACCCATCGATCCGGTCAAGGGACATATCCCCGGCGCGGTCAATATTCCGACTCCGGCAATATATAAGGATGGGGTGATTGATTTTAGCGCGCTTGAATATTTAAGGAATGATTTCACCAAATACGAAGAGATCATCGTCTATTGCGGTTCTGGAATGAGCGCGACACCGATGTTCGTATTACTCAGCGAGATGGGCCTCCCTGTGAAACTTTACGGGGGCAGCTTCTCCGAATGGATTACAGATGACAGTAATGGCATTGAAACCGGAGATACACCGCTGAATGAAAGGATGAGCAGAACACATGGATAAAGATAAGACATTAGTCATAGACGGGATGGCACTCCTGTTCCGCCACTTCTATGCAACCAGTTTCCGCAATCAGTTCATGGTCAACGAGGCGGGGGTGCCCACAAATGGCATCCAGGGCATGATCCGGCATACGCTCAAGCTCATTGAAATACTGAAACCGGAAAGAATGGTCATCACCTGGGATATGGGGTCCGAGACAATCCGGAATGAATGGTTCAAGGATTATAAGAAGAACAGGACGGCACCGCCGGAAGAACTGATTCCCCAATTCGATTATGTCAAAGAAGTCATTGATGACATCGGCTTCTGCCAGACCGGTATCAAAGGTTATGAAGCGGATGATATCATCGGAACTTTATCAGTGAAGTATGATGACCTTATCATCGTCAGTGGTGATCGTGACCTGCTTCAGCTGCTCGACGGCACAAATGATATTTGGCTGACGAAAAAGGGCTTTACAGAATATAATATATATACGAAATCTTTATTCGAAGATCAATATGGCATCAATCCCAGCCAGTTTGTGGATGTCAAAGCATTGATGGGGGATCCGGGGGACGGATATTATGGTGTCAAGGGCATCGGCGAGAAAACGGCGCTTAAGCTCATTCGTGAATACGGGAGTATTGAGCAGCTTCTTTTAAACCTTGATACACTCACACCGTCTGTCAGTTCCAAAATAGAAGCGGATAAGGTCTCTCTTGAAATGTCTCTGCGTCTGGCACAGATCATTACGGATGTGCCGATTGACATCGATCTGGTGGAAACCAAATCTCCGCTGTCCATAAATCCGGCCCATATCAAATCTGTTTTGGATCACCATCATTTATCCATAAGCAGTAAATACGTAAACAGCCTGGATATATAACTGACTGTCATGACAATGGTCTATATTGATGCAGCCGCATCAGCAAACCCGAAACTGGCAGCCGGAGCAGTCGTATTTAAAGAAGCGGGTGAGTCTTTGGAGTATACAATCTTCCTCGGTGAAATGGATAACCATGAAGCGGAGTGGGCGGCATTATTGTTCGCTGTGGAAAAAGCGGTGGAGAATCGTTTCGTTTCCCTTATCATCCATACCGATTCCAAAGTGATTTCCGACAGTTTTGATAAAAAATTCGTAAAACATCCTGTATTTAAGCGGTATTACAATAAAATTTCCAAACAAATGGACTTCTTTCAATTATTCCTGGTCAGCTGGACACCGCGTAAACAAAACAGACGTGCAGATGAACTTGCCAAGGAAACACTATATAAACACAAGAAAGGATGATTCCGGGAGGAACATCCTTTTTTTATCGATGCTGATTATGTATAATTGATTAAGGAGGTTGAAATGTGAATATCGAAGTTTTGGAGAAAATAAATAATATTGAAGAGAAATATTGTCGTGACTGCATCCTCAAAAATCTCAACCGACAACAGGGGAGCAAAACGACTGCACATAATTTCTGTATACATGAATGCTCCGTAGGTAAACAAATACGGGCACATGGCAACAATTTGCAATAGGAGGATTATAATGGAAATTGTAAGAATTGAACCCACACCAAGTCCGAACACTATGAAAATCACTGTAAGTGAAGAGAAAGCCGAGATGAAATCATCTACTTATAAAGAGGTGTCTGATGATGCCCCTGATTTTATCAATCACATTTTAGAGCTTGAAGATATTAAGAGTGTGTTCCATGCACTTGATTTCATCTCAGTGGATAAATCTCCGAAAGTGGATTGGGAAACTTTAATCCCCCGGATTGAAGAAACTTTCGAAGGCGGCACAGAAGACGTAAAAAAAAACTTGAATTAGAAACACCATACGGTGAAGTGACCACTCAGGTACTCACTTTTAAAAACATTCCGTATCAAATCAAACTGAACGATGGAGAAGAGCACCGCAGACAGCTGCCGGAACGCTTCGTCAATGCTGTAAGCGCAGCGACACTCAGTGAGGACAACATCATTCTGCTCCGCAAATGGGAAGACTATGGCATTCGTTACGGTGAACCGGAAGATATATTCGTGGAATTGTCAGAGGAAATAGAAGCCCTCTACAATGCAGAACGTCTCAATCAACTAATAGAAGAGGCAAAAAACAAAAAGACGCCGGAACCTAAACAATACTTTAAAGTATCGCTGTCAGATTTCCGTTCAAAAGAGGACTGGAAAGAAAGACTCTGGCTCCTGGACCACATGGAGACACCGACGCAGGACGATTATGAAGTGCTGGGCATTGCGTTGGAGGATGAGAAGATGCAGGTCCGCAGGGAAGCAGTGAGTCTGCTTGCCATGATTGAAGAGAAAGAAACGCTGCCGTATTTAAGAACCGGGTTGAATGATAAATCCGTACCGGTCAGACGTACTGCAGGTGATGCATACAGTGATCTAGGCTATGCGGAAGGATTGCCTGATATGTATAAGGCGCTCGGAGATAAAAGTCCGATAGTACGCTGGCGTGCAGCGATGTTCATTTATGAAACCGGCACAGAGGAAAGTCTGCCTCACTTGAAGGCATATCAGAATGACAGTCAGTATGATGTCAGACTCCAAATAGAAATGGCCATTGCCAGAATTGAACAGGGTGAAGAGGCGCTCGGGAGCGTCTGGAAACAGATACAGGAAAGGGAGCGTTAAAATGAATCCATATGATGCTTATATGAAAGAAATAGCAGAACCTATGCGCAATGAATTGACAAATCAGGCGTTTGAAGATTTAACGTCCTCTGACTCGGTCGACCGGTTCATGGGAAACATCGGGGAGGATGAAACAGCGTTTGTTGTTGTAAACAGCGTATGCGGATGCGCAGCCGGCCTTGCCAGACCCGCTGCTGTTACAGTGGCAGATCAGAACCCGGTCAAACCGAATAAAAAAGCGACTGTATTTGCCGGTCAGGACAAAGAAGCCACAGAGAAAATGCGCGAATATATCGGACAGGTGCCATCCAGTCCTTCCATGGCACTATTTAAAGGACAGGATCTTGTCCATTTCATCCCCCGAGAACACATTGAAGGCAGAGAGATTGAAGATATCATGATGGATATTAAAGAAAGTTTTGACAAAAACTGTTCATAAAAAAACAGGAAAGGCCCGGCCTTTCCTGTTTTTTATCCACCGATTAAATTATTCGTATATGCACATAGAAACCATATAAAAAGCTAATAGCATCAGACCGATCACCATAAGAATTTCCATAAGCCACTCTCCAAACAATTATGATTGTAATGTTTTATAATTAATTCATATCAATTATATATAAAGAATGAAGAAAAAGAAAGAGGGGGATTGCATGAATCACTTCGATGCCGCCTATCACAACCTGCTTGAGAAAATATTAGACGAGGGCCAGTACAAAGATGACCGGACAGGAACAGGCACATATTCCATTTTCGGCCACCAGTTAAGGTTTAATATGAATGACGGCTTCCCGATGCTGACGACGAAGAAAGTTTTCTTCAAAATGCTGGCCACTGAGCTCGTATGGTTCATAAGAGGGGACACCAATATAAAATTTCTTCTTAAATACAACAACAATATCTGGAATGAATGGGCATTTAAAAACTGGGTGGAGTCAAGTGAATACACCGGCCCGGACATGACGGATTTCGGTAACCGTGCGCTGCAGGATGAATCTTTCAATGCAGTGTACAAAGAGGAAATGGAAAAGTTTAAAACACGTATTCTTGAAGATGATGCATTTGCGGAAAAATTCGGAGACCTCGGTAATGTATACGGCAGACAATGGCGGGCATGGGAAGGTCCGGATGGTTCATTTACAGACCAGCTTAAAAATGTCGTGGAGAGTATCAAGAACAATCCTGATTCGAGAAGGCATATCGTCACTGCATGGAACCCGGCTGAAATCGATTCGATGGCACTGCCGCCGTGTCATGCCTTCTTCCAGTTCTATGTAAATGACGGCAAGCTCAGTCTGCAATTGTACCAAAGAAGCGCAGATGTATTTTTAGGTGTTCCGTTCAACATTGCAAGCTATGCTTTACTACTCCATCTGGTTGCAAGGGAATGTAATCTCGAACCTGCTGATTTCGTCCATACATTCGGGGATGCACATATTTACAGCAACCATCTGGATGCCGTGAACACGCAGCTCACGAGAGAAAGCTATCAAGCACCTTCTCTCAGAATCAATACGGATAAATCGATGTTCGATATCGAATACGAAGACCTGGAAGTGGTGGATTATGAATTTCATCCGTACATCAAGGCACCCATCGCAGTATAGGAGGTAACAACAGTGGTATCATTAATAGTATGTCATGCAAATCAGAATGTCATCGGTTTTAAAAACAAGATGCCCTGGCATCTTCCGGTTGACTTAAAGCACGTTAAAAGATTAACCGAAGGCAACACAATCGTCATGGGAAGGAATACTTTCGAGTCACTCGGCAGACCACTTCCGAAACGTAGAAACGTTGTACTTACGACTAATAAAGATTTTGAAGCCGGAGGCGTGGATATTATTCACGGAATAGAGGAGATAAAAAACCTTTCTGGAAAAATTTTTATATTCGGCGGCAGCGGAGTATATCAGCAAACGATGGATCTAGTTGATGAGATGTATGTCACACGCATTTATGAAACATTCGCGGGTGACACATTTTTCCCTGACTATGACCTTGATGAATGGGAAGTTGCTGCCAGGGAAGCAGGCACGGTTGACGAGAAAAATAAATACCGACATGAATTTCTGAAATTGATCAGAAAAAATTAATATGCGGATGTGTTGCGGATGAAAATTTGGAAATGGTTATTCTTCAGTCTTTTGCTGCTTAACATCTTAATCATCATCGGTTTGATTTTTTTGCTGAGCAGAAGCTATGAAACACCAGAAAAAGAAGATAATTATTCCGGAGATGAATCGGGTATAGAGGTAAAGATGACAAATGATGCGGTCCAGGATCTCATCATGGATGCTGTAGGAAAAGAAAGTATCGCGATAGATATAAGTGAGTCGGGGATTGACCTCGTATCAAGCAATACCATATATGGACTGAATATCGACACTTCATTTAATCTTGAGCCTGTTTCTACAGGTGATACAATAGTATTTGAAGTAACAAAAATCGATATAGCAAATATTCCTCTGTCACAGAATGCACTTTATACAATCATTCGTTCTCAAAGCGATTTGCCGGAAGGTATTTCATTTTCTGAAAACGAACGTGCTTTAGTGATTGATACAGCTTTATTTGTCGAAGTTGTTGGTTTTGATGTTAAAGTCGATTCAATTGATTATGAAAATAATGAGTGGTATTTTTCAATGAAAAGATAATAGATGAGGTGATTTATTTGGCAACAGCAACATTGGCAGGAGGATGCTTTTGGTGCCTGGTAAAACCGTTTGACCAGTTTGATGGTGTAAACAGTGTGGTTTCCGGGTACTCCAACGGGCACGTGGAAAATCCTTCTTATCAGGAAGTATCTACAGGCACAACTGGACATGTAGAAGCAGTACAGATTGATTTTGATGAGTCGGTAATGTCTTATAAAGAACTATTGGAGATTTTCTTTAAAACTTTCGACCCGACAGACAGCAGCGGGCAATTTGGCGATAGAGGCCCAATGTATGAACCGGCAGTCTTCTATCACGATGAAGCACAAAAAGAAACGGCAGAGTCTGTCATAGACGAATTAGATAAACAGAAAGTATTCAGCAAACCGATAAACACACCTGTATTACCATACAAAAACTTTTATCGGGCAGAAGAGGAGCACCAGGATTTTTATCAGACAAATAGTGCGCATTATAATGCGTATTATAAAGGGTCGGGAAGAAAATCTTTCGTCGAAAATCATTGGGGAGTGAATTAATATATGACAATTAAGAAAGATATTGATAATCTGTCACAGGCAGAGTTTAACGTAATGAAAGAAAACGGGACAGAACCTCCTTTCCAAAATGAATATTGGGATCATTATGAAGATGGGTTATACGTTGACAAAATAAGTGGCAAGCCATTATTTACTTCACGGGATAAATTTGCATCCGACTGCGGTTGGCCGAGCTTTGCAAAAACCGTGTCTGAAGAAGTAACCGAACACTTTGATGATTCGTTCGGTATGAGGCGCACAGAAGTCAGGAGTGAAGCTTCTGACAGCCACCTGGGACATTTGTTCCCGGATGGACCACAGGAACTTGGCGGTCTCCGCTATTGCATCAACTCGGCTGCACTTACTTTTATCCCTAAAGCAGAACTTGAGGATAAAGGCTACGGTGAGTATCTTCGTTTATTTGACTGATTAAAGGTTATGATATATAAGACAACAAAAACAGGAGATGAAGCTAATGTTTAAAAACCTATTCGGAAAGAAAGATGAAACAGACAAAAACTCGGAAATTAAAAGTCCAATGAATGGAAGTTATGTGCCACTAGAAGAAATCCCCGATCCTGTATTTGCAGAAAAAATGATGGGTGAAGGTTTCGGTATTGAGCCGACAGACGGTGTAGTTGTAGCACCGGTTTCAGGAGTAATAATGCAGGTATTCCCTACAAACCATGCTATAGGCATAAAAACAGACAATGGCATCGAGGTTCTAATCCATATTGGGCTTGAGACTGTTGCTATGGAAGGTAAGGGATTCGAAGGTTTTGTTTCCGAAGGAGACAGAGTTGAAGCAGGAGATAAGCTGGTTACCTTTGATATCGATCTTGTAAAGGAAGAAGCTAACAGCACTATTTCACCGGTTATCATCACTAACAGTGACGAATTAGAGTCATTTAATATTGAGTCTGTTACTGAAGCTGTAAAAGGTGAAACAGTCATAGTTAACGCAACTATCAAATAATGAAAAATTATTCCTACTATCACTATATCAAAACGCGACGGGGCGAAAGATCCGACATTGGGCGTCTTGCTGTTTTGGTCTTTGAAGACACTATGTTTCCGAAGGATGCACAGGATTATTCTGAAGTATCGGATTATCTTGAACGCCACCCCTATGAAGGCATGCCTCTGACTGTCTATGATGAATCCTTCGAAGATTATAGGAATTGGCTGCAGCATTAAATTAATATACGAAACCAAAGGAGAACAGAAATATGAGTATTCACATCAACGCAAAAAAAGGCGACATCGCAGATACTATTTTACTACCAGGGGATCCGCTAAGAGCAAAATATATTGCTGAAACTTTCCTTGATGATGTTGTATGTTATAACGAAGTTCGTAATATGCTTGGCTTTACAGGTTACTATAAAGGCAAACGTATTTCTGTACAAGGTACAGGTATGGGTGTACCATCTATTTCCATTTACATTCACGAACTCATGGAAGAATACGGTGTCAAAAACCTGATTCGGGTTGGAACCTGCGGTGCGATTCAAAAGGATGTTAAAGTCCGAGACGTTATTTTAGCTCAAAGTGCATCCAGTGATTCTTACCAAAACAGAAAGCTTTTCAAAAATATTGAATATGCACCAACTTCTGACTTTGAACTGCTTCTTTCAAGCTACAATGAAGCGATGAAGAAAGGATTGCAGGTTAAAGTAGGTAACGTCTTTACAGCAGACTCTTTCTATGATGAAAACGGCGACATTGAACAACTTGCCAAATACGGTGTACTTGCGCTTGAGATGGAATCCAGCGCACTTTTCACAATCAGTAAAAAGTTTGATGCACGTGCACTTTCAATCTTAACTGTTTCTGATCATGTACTTACTGGCGAAGCAACTTCAAGTGAAGAACGCCAAACAACATTCAATGAAATGATTGAAGTAGCACTTGAGGCATCTGTCCCATTTATAGAAGAATAAAAGCTACTGGACCGGAGCAGGAAGGTTTATTCCTTTCTGTTCTTTTTCTTTAAATTTAATACATAAACTGGTAAACTATTATTTAATTATTCAAGTAGAAATTAGGTGTGAATTTTGAATGAGGATCACAAAAATGAAAAATCAGTCGAAGGTGGCGGACGCCGCATAAGTATCAAATTATTCTGGTTCATCATTATCATACTTACAGCTGTACTCTCTACAGCTATCGTGACAGCCCTGAGCCTGGAAGCTGGTTCAGAAAAAGCTGTCAATGTGGGGACAGATACTAGAAGTGAGTTTGCTAAACTTTATAATGTTTATGACACTATCACTTCAGAATACTATAAAGATACAGATAGAAATGCTTTAATTGAATCATCCATTGAAGGAATGGTTGAAGGACTTGATGATCCTTACAGTGAATACATGAATAAGGATGAGACAGCCGAATTCCAGGAATCAGTCACAGGAGACTTTGAAGGTATCGGTGCCGAAGTGATGCAGGAAGGCAACCGCATCGTCATTACTTCCCCAATGAAAGGTTCCCCGGCAGAACAAGCCGGTATCGAACCGGGGGATCAGATTATCGCTGTAGATGGGGAATCCATCGAAGGAATGACTACTCATGAAGCAGTACAGCTTATTCGTGGAGAAAAAGGGACGGATGTTGTCCTCACCATTGTCCGCGGGGACAGTGAACCAATGGAAATTTCAATTACACGTGACACAATCCATATTGAAAGTGTGACATATGATGTGGTCGATGGTGTCGGTCACATCAGTGTCAACAGATTCCAGCAGGGGACAACCGAAGAATTTGAAAAGAGCTTGAATCAAGCTGCTGAAGATGACGTTGAAGATGTTATTATTGACTTCCGTTATAATCCGGGTGGTTTGTTGGATGAAGCTGTAGCCATGATTAACCAGTTTATCGATAAAGGACAGACAGCACTTTACCTCGAAGACAATTCAGGTGAAAGAACTGAAATTGTAACAAATGGGGAATCGAACCCAAGTACAGAAGATATGAATGTATATATATTGATTAATGAAGGGTCTGCAAGCGCATCTGAAGTATTTACCGGAGCGATGAATGACTTGAACGACGTAACTATTGCTGGTACACGATCATTTGGTAAAGGAGTTGTACAAAGAACGAAAGAATTTGGCGATAACTCCATGCTCAAGTACACGAACACCAAGTGGCTTACACCCGAGGGTAACTGGATTCATGAAAAAGGAATCACACCAGATATAAAACTTGTTAACCCGGACTATTATAGAGTTGAAATGCTTGGAGAAGAGGAAGTTTATACCGAAGGCCAATCCCATGAAAAAGTGACTTCCATTAAAGTGGCGTTGGACACGCTCGGATACCAAGTGGATAATTTCAATACGACTTTCAGTCCTGCACTTACAAATGCCGTTCTAAATTTCCAAAGTGAACATAATTTAGAACAGACAGGCGATGTTACAGGTGAAACATCAGTAGCTTTAATGAGTGAGATGAGAAAATACATCAATGAAAATGATGCGCAGCTAAACTATCTGGTTGATTACATCAATGAAGAGCACACTAAAGAAGAGATTGAAAGACGCGCGGCTGAAAATGCAAAACACATTAAAGTCGAACGCATTAATCCAGACGAGGAATCTGAAGGAGAATCCGAAGGAACTTCCGAGGAAGTTCCGGAAGATAGTCCCGAGGAATCTTCCGATGAAGAAACGACTGAGGAAACTCCTGAAGATCAGGAAACAGAATAACATTAAAGCCGCATGGACATAAATGTTTATGCGGCTTTATATTGTACAAATAAGATAAATAGTTTAAAGTATTTAGAATAATAGAGTATGGAGGAAATTATGGATTCAAAAAAGAGAAAAGTAGTTCTCACAGGAGGAGGCACTGTGGGGCATGTAATGCTTAATAAGCTTCTAATTCCCGGACTGTATAATAGAGATATTGAACCCGTATATATTGGTTCCAAGAAGGGTATAGAAAAAGAAATAATCAGCGCAACTTCAATTAAATATTTCAACATTTCCAGCGGGAAATTAAGACGTTATATTTCAATGGAAAATGCTAAAGATTTTTTTAAAGTATTAAAAGGGATTCTTGATGCCAGAAAAATTTTAAAAAGGGAACAGCCTGAGTTTGTTTTTTCAAAAGGCGGATTTGTAAGTGTCCCTGTTGTATTAGCTGCAAAGTCTCTTAACATCCCTGTCTATATACATGAATCGGATATTACACCAGGGCTTGCGAATAAAATAGCGAGTAAATTTGCAACCAGAATATTTGTTACATTTAAAAAGACACTCGATTATCTACCAGATAAAAAATCTGAATACCTTGGCCCTGTAATCCGGGATGAACTAAAAAGAGGATACTCAAGCATCGGTTATGAAATTACGCATTTCAATCCGGAAAAACCAATCATGTTGATCATGGGAGGTTCCCTGGGTTCGAAATCGATTAATCAATTCGTCAGAAACAACTTGGATGCACTTCTGGATGAATGGCAGATCATCCATCTCTGTGGTCACGGGAACAACGAATCCTCCCTTGAAAGAGAAGGTTACAAACAATTCGAATTTGTTAAAAGGGAGCTGTCCCATTTGATAAGGATTTCGGATTTGATTGTTGGCCGCAGTGGATCGAATGCGATATATGAGTTTTTGCTCAATGAAAAGCCCATGATTCTTATTCCTTTGCCTCTTTCACAAAGCAGGGGAGATCAAATGGAAAATGCTCAATTCTTTAAAGAAAAAGGATATGCAGAAGTGATTCAGGAAAATGAATTAAGTTTGACGAAATTTAGGGAAAGCGCATCTAGAATAGAAAACAACAGAGGCGAAATCATCGCAAGAATGAAGGCGTTTGAAGGAGGATTTAAGCCTGAAGACCTTGTCGATCGACTGCTCAGCAAGGAGGAAAAATAGTGAGTCGTATAAAGAAACTATCATTATTTCTCGTATTCACACTAATATTTGGCGTCATTGCTTACTTTCATGAATCCAGAGTTGGCAAATGGATTGATACTGAAGTCTACGAATTCATATATGCATCTGAAAGTTTCATAACAACAGCGCTTATGCTTGGGTTTACACAAGTAGGGGAAGTATTATCAATGGTGATATTATCTTTGATAATGATCACTATTCTAATGCTGTACAAGCTTGAGTTTCATACACTTTTTCTGATTGTCGCCATGCTTGCCAGCAGTATTTTAATTCCTGTAACGAAAAAATCTTTTGATAGAGAAAGACCTTCTTTACTAAGGCTTATTGATATTACAGGATTCAGTTTTCCCAGCGGCCATGCAATGGGATCAACAATATTTTTTGGTTCTATGATGACCCTTGTTAAGAACAGCGGACTTCATAATAAAGGCATCTTATATGCTTTATGTGGTTTCTTCATACTCATGATTTCATCCTCAAGAGTCTATCTTGGTGTTCACTATCCAACTGATGTTATCGCGGGAATTGTTGCCGGAACAGCGGTTGTAGTGGCAACAGCATTAATTTTTCATAAAAAACTTGACACCTGGCATATTAGTGGATAGAATGTAATTGAAAATGATTATCAATGAGAATGAATAAGCCCCCCTTATTTAAAAGATCATTTTCAAACCAGAGGAATATATCCAACACAAATACGGCAACGTCCAAAATTATGGGCGTTGCTTTTTTATTATGCAATTATGATAAATAATCATAAGAGAATACTCCATTATTGATGAAGAGTCTCCGGCTTTTTAAACAAATTATTAATTAAGTGCAAAGTTGTATGATAGAAACAGCGAATACTTTAATAAACTGACATATAGCATCCCGCTATGCATTTTATTTTTTCCATAAAACACTTAAAATGATATGATATGAAAAACAAAAGATAGGAAGATGAGTATGAAACACATTTTGGTTGTTGAGGATGAAATCAATCTCGCACGCTTCATAGAATTGGAGCTTGTTCACGAAGGTTATTCCGTGACGCTATCTGATAACGGTTCCGATGGCCTGGAAAAGGCTCTGGATAATGATTATGAATGTATTCTTCTTGATTTAATGCTGCCTGAACTTAACGGTCTTGAAGTATGCAGAAGAATAAGAAAAATCAAAGATGTGCCGATTGTAATCATTACAGCAAAAGGGGAAACATATGATAAGGTCGTCGGTCTTGATTACGGAGCGGATGATTACATTGTCAAACCTTTTGAAATAGAAGAACTTCTCGCAAGAATCCGTGTGATTATGAGACGTACTGCAAACTCGGAGGACAAACAGGAAGTTTTGACCCTGCATGGCATTTCCATTGATACTTCCGCCTACCGAGTCACAATCGACAGTAAGGATATTGAACTTACCAAGACAGAATATGAGCTGCTTCATTTATTGGTTAAAAATGTTGGCATCGTTCTTCAGAGGGAAACAATTCTAAATCATGTTTGGGGATATGAAAGTGAGGTAGAGACAAATGTTGTTGACGTATATATCAGATACCTGCGCAATAAATTAAAACCGTTTGATAAACATAAACTCATTGAAACGGTCCGCGGGGTAGGATATGTGATCCGGTCATGAACAGAAATTCGTTAAAATACAAATGGCTGAAACTGTCGACACTCATCATTACGATAACTTATTTGATATTCAGCTCTTTACTTATTTATTTTACGAGCGTTTACTTAAAAGACCAAGAAGATCGTTCACTGAAAAGGAGTCTTGAAGAGCTGGAATCATTGTATGAATCCCAACCGATAAATACAATTGCACAAAATGAGATATACTCAAGCCTCTATGACAGGCAGAAAATGATTCTCTATACCCAGGGTGGGGATGTTGTCTACAGTGCAACCACAGGTGTACCTATGGACCTGGAGAGTGAATTTGAACCTGTTTTTGAGAGAGAGATATCCCAGATGGAAACAAATGAGACCAGTTACCTGATTGGCAGGGTAAATATCGAATCCCAATACTGGGACGGTTACTTATCGGTAATCCACCCCCTGGACTCCTATAACTCTGTAATAAGAATGATGATGTTTATCGCTGTAATCGTTGGTTTTCTGTCTATACTGTTTACATCAATCATCAGTTATTTTTTCTCGACACAAATGGTAAAGCCCATCAGGAGCATAGCTAATCAATTGAAAAGGATAGAATCAGAAGGCTTCTCAGAACGTTTGAAGTTAAGAACCGATACTGAGGAAACAGATTACATGGTGGAATCGTTCAATCATATGATGGATTCACTTGAAGAATCTTATAATCAGCAAAAACAGTTTGTAGAAGATGCTTCACACGAACTCAGGACTCCGCTTCAAATCATTCAGGGACACTTGAAATTAATTAGCAGGTGGGGTAAGCATAAGCCTGAAGTACTGGATGAATCCCTGAATATATCCATAGATGAGCTAAAGCGGATTAACAAGCTCGTTGAAGAACTATTACTCCTGACTAAAAATGATGGCAAAATGAATGATATCAGGGATGAAATCGATATTAACGAAGAAATTAGAAGCCGCGTTAATTCAATGCAAAAAGTGCATCCGGATTATACATTTTCTCTGGATCTTGAAAAATCACCAATTAAGTTCCTGATAAATTCCTATCATTTGGAACAGATGCTCATTATCTTTTTAGATAATGCCATAAAATATGACACTGACAAAAAGCACATTATCGTGACGACTGAAAAGAAAGATGATTATTTCGACATCTCTATCATGGATCATGGTATTGGTATTCCCCAAGATGAAATTGATGCTATTTTCAATAGGTTTTACAGAGTAGATAAATCCAGGAGCAGGCAGCAGGGCGGCAATGGTCTTGGACTTTCAATCGCTAAAAAATTAATTGAGAACTATAAGGGAAACGTATGGTTAGAAAGTAAAGAGGGTAAATTTACAAAAGTAACGATGAGATTCCCGAGATAATTGATCATATTGTGACTTTTACTGCTACAATTCGCTTTAAAACAGTATGTCTTAATGCTAAAATAGTATGTGTAAAAGTTAAAAAGATTCTAAAGAGGGTGGCAAAATGCAAGAGAAAGAACTTGAGAACGCTCCGCTTCGTTTTGGAACAAACCTGGGAATGATTCTCGAGCTTCATGATATGTATCAGGAGGATTCCAACAGTGTGAGCGAGGAAATGCGCACGCTGTTTGAAAGTATTGGATCCAGCCAATCCGGTACTGATGTATCGCAAGTGGGTCAAAGCAAGGTAAAAGGTTTGCTGAGACTATTGGATAATATAAGACTGTTTGGTCATCTGAAATCAGATATTTATCCGGTCTACAGACCAGATGTCAAAAACATTCCGAGTCTTGATTTTGAAGATTATGGTCTTACTGAAGATGATCTTAAAAAGATGCCAGCTTCTCTGGTTAGCTCGCATCTCCAGGATCAATATGATAGCGCATATGAAGCAATGACCCAGCTATATGAATTGTATACTGGGCCGCTTGCATATGAATATATGCATATCAATGACACTGAAGAGCGTCAATGGCTTAAGGAAACAGTCGAACAGCAAAGTCCTATTTCCTTAAGCGATGATGAAAAGAAACATCTTTTTAAAACACTTGCAAAAGTTGAAGGCTTTGAAAAGTATCTTCACAAAAACTTCGTTGGTGCTAAACGTTTCTCAATTGAAGGTGTCGACAGTTTAGTTCCAATGCTTGATCACCTTCTTAATTTAATGGCTGAGGAAGAAATTCCAAATCTTCAGATCGGCATGGCACATAGAGGAAGACTGAATGTATTAACACACGTCCTTGAAAAGCCATACGAAATGATGATCAGTGAATTCATGCATACAGATCCTATGAAATTCCTTCCGGAAGATGGTTCACTAGAAATCACTCAAGGCTGGGCACGCGATGTTAAATACCATCTTGGCGGTGCCAAAACAAGAAATGACAAAGGTTTGGAACAACGCATCAGTCTTGCTAACAATCCAAGTCACCTTGAAGTTGTTGGTCCTGTAGTACTTGGTAAGACTCGTGCACAACAGGAAAAAACTGATCGCCCCGGATTGCCTGATCAGAATTATAATCAGGCACTTGCAGCTATCATCCATGGTGATGCAGCATTCCCTGGCCAGGGAATTGTATATGAATCTCTAAACCTAGGTAAACTGGAGGGTTATGCAGTAGGTGGATCACTCCACATCATTGCAAATAACCGTATCGGTTTTACAACTGAAGAAACTGATGCAAGATCTACAGTCTACGCGTCTGATGCAGCGCTTGGTTTTGATCTGCCTGTTTTTCATGTGAATGCTGATAAGCCTGAACATGTATTGAGATCAATAGAGATCGCTTTAAAATACAGACAGAAATTCAATAAAGACATTGTCATCGATTTAGTGGGCTATCGCAGATACGGCCATAATGAAATGGATGAGCCGTCTACTACAAACCCGATGCTTTACAAAGAAATTAAAGAACGTGAAACTATTGATGAACTTTACGGCAGTGAGCTCGTTGAACAGGAAGTCATCACTGAGGATGAGAAGAAACAAATCATCCAAGGCGTGATTGATGAAATGAGAGCCGCGCATGACAAAATTGATAAATCAGATACAAACATTGATAGTGAACTTAAAACTCCAGAGGCAGTTCTCAAAGGACATGAAAATGCCCAGGAGGATATCAGTCTCGACAGACTCTCCGAAATAAATGAGGAACTGTTTGATTATCCCGAGGATTTCACTGTCTTTAATAAACTGTCCAATGTTCTGAATCGAAGGAAGAAACCTTTCGAAGATGAAGAAGCACTGGTTGACTGGTCACATGCTGAAGCACTTGCATTTGCTACGATCAATCAGGATGGTACGCCCATTAGATTAACCGGCCAGGATTCTGAGCGTGGTACATTTGCACAGCGACACGTAGTACTCCATGACCCTGAAACAGGGGAAGAATTTATACCATTACATGAAGTGAGTGATTCAAATGCCACATTTGATGTGCATAATTCACCGCTCTCTGAAGCAGCTGTAGTCGGTTTTGATTATGGATATAATGTTGAGAACAACGAAGCTATGGCAATATGGGAAGCACAGTACGGAGACTTCTCCAATATGGCCCAGGTCATCTATGATAATTTCCTGTCTGCCGGCAACGCAAAATGGGGTGAACAGTCTGGAATGACACTCTTCCTTCCACACGGTTCAGAAGGGCAGGGTGCAGAACACTCATCAGCACGCCTGGAAAGATACCTCCAGCTTGCTGCAGAAAACAATATGACTGTTGCCAATCTTTCAAGCAGTTCCAATTACTTCCATCTTCTAAGAAGACAGGCAAAGTATTTAGGTACTGACAGCATGAAACCACTTGTTCTAATGACACCAAAAAGCCTGCTCCGCAATCAAATTGTCAGTGAACCGATAAGTGCTTTTGTGGAAGGCAGCTTTAAAGAAGTCATCATCCCTGAATATAAAAAGACAAAAGTTAAAAAAGTACTGATTGCAAGTGGTAAAATGGCGATAGACTTGATTACCGAGCAAAAAGATAATCCTGATGATTCAATTCTTATTGTTCGTTTGGAACAAATCTATCCTTTCCCATCTGAGATAATCAAAGATTTATTTGCCGACCTTAAAAATCTGGATGAAGTCAGATTTGTTCAGGAAGAACCTAAAAACCAGGGTGCATATCATTATGCATTACCACATTTTCTGGATATCGTTCCAGAAAAAGTGGAATTTAATTATGTGGGCAGAATCAGACGCGCTTCTCCAGCAGAGGGTGACGGTGAGTCCTACAAACTCATACAGCAAAATATTATTGATAACGCTCTAAAATCCTAGGAGGTAAAATAATGGCAGAAGTAAAAGTACCTGAATTGGCTGAATCCATCACAGAAGGAACTATCGCAAGTTGGTTAAAGCAAAAAGGAGACCGTGTAGAGCAGGGTGAAAATATACTTGAGCTTGAAACGGATAAAGTAAACGTTGAAGTGATCAGCGAAGAAGCAGGAGTGATTACAGAACTCAAAGCTGAAGAAGGTGATACTGTTGAAGTTGGACAGGTAATTGCCATCGTTGATGAAAACGGCGAAGGCGGCGGCTCTTCCGACAGCGCTTCTGAGGAAAGCAAGTCTGACGAAAGTAAAGCTGAAGAAAGCAAGTCCGACGAAGGTAAATCTGATAAATCTGAAGAGAAACCGGCTGAAGACAAGAAAGAAGAAGAACCGGCTAAAGAAAAGGCAAGTGAATCTCAGGATGATGACAATGAACGTATTGTCGCAACACCATCTGCCAGACGCATGGCGCGTGAAAAAGGCATTGACTTAAGTGATATCAATGCATCAGATCCACGCGGTCTTGTAAGAAGTCAGGACGTTGACAACCACTCCAAACAGCCTGCTAAAGAGGAAGCACCTAAAAAAGAAGCGCCTAAGGCACAATCTTCAGGTACACCGGAAAAACCTGTGGTAAGAGAAAAATTATCACGCAGAAGAAAAACAATTGCTAAACGTCTTCTGGAAGTTTCGCAAAATACCGCGATGCTGACTACATTCAACGAAGTGGATATGACAAATCTCATGGAATTGAGAAAACGTAAAAAAGAACAGTTCCAGGAACGTCATGACGGCACGCGACTAGGATTTATGTCATTCTTCACTAAAGCATCTGTAGCTGCACTTAGAAAATACCCTGCAGTAAATGCTGAAATTGATGGAGACGACCTTATTCTTAAGCAATTCTTCGACATCGGTGTTGCTGTCTCTACAGAAGAAGGTCTGGTTGTCCCTGTCGTAAGAGATGCAGAACGCAAGACTTTCGCTGATATTGAATCTGACATTGCTACCCTTGCTAAGAAAGCACAGGACAAGAAACTTGGCCTAGACGACATGTCAGGCGGCTCATTCACAATCACTAACGGTGGTGTGTTTGGATCACTTATGTCCACGCCGATCATCAATGGAACGCAAGCTGCAATTTTGGGTATGCATACGATTCAGAAGCGTCCTGTTGCAGTGGATGATGATAAAATGGAAAATCGTCCAATGATGTATATTGCCCTCAGCTATGACCACAGAGTGATTGATGGTAAAGAAGCTGTTGGATTCCTTAAAACAATCAAAGATCTAGTTGAAAATCCTGAAGACCTTCTTCTCGAAGGCTAGTAAATTATTTTCACAGCAGGTTTCCACATGGGAAGCCTGCTGTTTTTATGTTAAACTGTATTTAAATTCTGAAAGTCTGGAGAGATAAAATATGCTTCATGAAACATGGAATGAAAACAATTTAAGAAAAGTAAAGACAGTGCATACAAATGCTGCAAAATATAAAGTTTCTGATATGCTCACAGAAGGCAAAGAGTATACGGTTGTTAATGAAACTGAAGAATATATATTCGTCAAAGATAACTCCGGTAAAGTCGGCGGTTATTATAAGACTTATTTTGAAGATGTGAATTAATTATGTGTGCCCGTTTTTTACACAATGATGAATATATTAAACAGGATGCCGAAAGCATATTAAACTTAGGAAAAAATCTTTTATTAAAAGGGCCGACAGGTTCCGGTAAAACGCGGCTGGCCGAAGATTTGGCAAATGAATTGAATCAGGAAATCTTCAGTATCAACTGTTCAGTCGATGTCGATATTGAAGCCTTACTCGGTTTTAAAACGATTGAGTACGTCGATGGTAAACAAGAGATTGTCTTTATCGATGGGCCGGTAATCCGTGCAATGAATGCCGGTTCTATTCTCTATATCGATGAAATAAATATGGCTAAGCCGGAAGTGCTTCCAATTTTGAATGCAGCCCTGGACTATAGAAGAACGATCACCAACCCTCTGACAGGTAAAACTTTAAAAGCAGATGATGACTTTAAGTGTATTGCAGCGATTAACGTCGGTTATGTGGGAACAATGCCGATGAACGAAGCACTTTTAAACAGATTCAATGTCATTGAAATTGGCTATGTATCAAAGGAATCCCTTAAAGAGGTATTGGTGGATCAAAGTATTCAAAAAGATGAAAAAATCATCGATATACTGACTGATTTCCATCAAGATCTGGTTACAATGACCGAACAAGGCCAGATTTCAAGAGAGCCTTCCAGCGTCAGGAGTCTTCTTGATATGGCTGATTTAAGTACAATGATGCCCCTTTCCCGTGCCTGCTACCGTTCCATTATCGATAAACTCGATAGTGAACAGGAGAAGAAGGCCATACTCAATGCAGCCGAACTTCATTTTGGAATGTGATAATTATGAGTTATTCGTTTATAAAATTTAATGATGAAATCATCAACTCAGAAGTGATGATGGAACTTACAGATTTGACACGTCTACTATTTAAAGATAAAGACGTGTCTATTTCTGTACGTAAATACAGCTACTTTAATCCTTCGGTCAATACGATGTATGTGAGCACATTTTGGAAGCATAGGTACGATATTACAGAACTCGAAGGATTCAGACACGATATCCTTACACGTTTTTCATCGGCTACTCTATTTGATTATGATGAGTTTGAAAATGTTAAGGATCTGAGTATTTTATTCCAGCAGATTTTTTTAACACTCGAGCATTACAGAAACAGACTCGAATCGGTAAGAAAGCGTCCTTTTATAAAAAATATGATTTTGCATGGCGATAGTATTTTAATGGAAGAATATCAAAAATCAGTTGAAAATGATGCAGAAATTCTTTTGAAAGACTTGAACTGTTCTGTTCTCAAATATGAAGAAACTATTATTACCAATGATAATGTATTTAATATTATCAGTAACAGTACAAGAGAAAGCATAGAAATCACAGAGCGAATCATTCAGCATTCAGCACTACAGCACTCACTGTCCAGCTATCAGCAAATCTATGATATGCCGTTTAATGATATAAGTGTCTATAATCACACGACGCCGTTCAGAAAAGACAGTAGCAGTCTGCAATCAGACGATGATGAAAATGACGTAGATCATGATACGAGCAGGGTAGATACAAAAACGGATCGTGATGCTTCTGATGCAAGTGTACTGGGTGAAACCGGGGATAATAATGCCAGGAAAAGCAGACATAATCTCGAAAATAACTATGATGATGATGTGGAAGATTTTCATGAAGGATTCGGACAAAACCGCGGGGATAACTTAGTTAAAGATAAAAATGCAGCGAATAATCATGCAGAACTTGTCATCAGACAGCCTAAAGTTAAAATGACGAACTATGAAAGATATAGAAAAATTTATGATTCTCACAATGATCTGGCGCAGCAGGTAATAGGAGACATAACAAAAATGCTGAATTTCAAGATGAATGATTTTCAAACGAACCGCAGCTCAGGAAAACTGATGAAAAACCCTGTCAGCCCGATTATCAGCGGCAGCCATAAGCTGTTCACCAAAAAAGTCACAGAGTCAAAAGAAGTGGATGCAGCATTTTCCATAGTCCTTGATCAGTCCTATTCTATGACAGAGTATCTGGATGAATGCATCGATGGGGTCATCATCATCAACAATATTTTAAAAACATTAGGAATACCGCAGCGTATCGTCTCCCATCATGAAGATTCATTTGAAATTATGTCTGATTATTATCCGAATTATTTATATGAACATCTTGATTTCTATAAGTCTAAATATTATTATCCTGTTTCCCTATTGGATATTGAAGCTTCCGGTGATAATAGGGACGGATTTATATTTAGGAATGAAATCGATGTATTAAATAAACGGATGGAAAAAGATAAATTTATGATTATATTCTCTGATGGGTTGCCAAGTGCAGAGGAGTATAATCAAAGTGGTGTGATTGATACTCACGAGGCGGTCAATGAAGCAAAAAAATCAGGCATTAATGTGATCAACATTTTTATAGATGCCGATAATGAAGAAAACACTCGTAATGCCATTAAAAATATATATGGACAGAATACTGTAATCGTTGAAGATATGGAGCAAATCGCTTATATTTTGCCAAATATTATTGAAAGGATTATTAAGTCATTAATCATATAAATTTATACCGCTTTGATATGTCTGATAATTAAAAATTTTATGGACTTTAAAGTATTTATAATGTAAACTAATGTTTATCAATTATTTCACATATTAGGAGGTCACAAGATGAGTACTAAAAATAGTTTCATCGTCGGTTTCATGCTTTTTGCCATGTTCTTCGGTGCGGGTAACCTTATTTTCCCACCAGGCCTTGGTTTTCAAAGCGGAGACCATTTCTGGCTGGCAATTGCCGGTTTTGTCCTTACGGGTGTAGGACTGCCATTGCTCGGCGTTATTGCCGGTTCAATATCCAAAGATGGGTATGTTGAATCATTAAAAGTGGTGCATCCTGCTTTTGCAATCATTTTCATGGTCGCTATATATTTAACGATTGGACCATTCTTCGCCATACCTAGAACGGCAACAACAAGTTATGAAATGGCTATCTTACCATTTATGGATAATCCAGGAGCGTTAAGTCTTCTTATCTTCAGTGTTGTATTCTTTATAATTGTCTTTGCTCTTAGTTACAAAGCGGAGTCTATCACAAACAGTATCGGAAAAATACTTACTCCTATCCTATTGATAACAATAGTTGCACTTATTATACGTGCAATAACGTTGTACTTCGGTAAAGATCCTGTGCCAGTAGCAGAAGGATTCAATGTAAACTCACCGTTTTCTGTCGGATTCACAGAAGGTTACTTAACAATGGACGCAATCGCCGCCATTGCATTCTCAGTTATTGTACTCAATGCCATTCGGGATATGGGCATTACAAACAGAAAAGAACTGCTGATTGGTACAATTAAATCAGCATCCATAGCTGCCATTCTTCTCGGTATCATTTATATTTCACTTGGTTGGATTGGTAATAAAGTCGATCTGACTCCGGCAGATATTGGTGACCAGAATGCAGGTACATTCATTCTGACATTTGTTGCTGATGTAGCCTATGGCCAGTTTGGAACGATTCTGTTAGGTGCGATAGTACTCCTTGCCTGTCTGACGACAGCAACAGGGCTTATCGTTGCAGTAAGTGAATATTTCCATAAGATTATACCTAAAGTTTCTTACAAAGTTTTTGCTGCCATATTTACCGTTATATCCTTTGCACTCGCAAACCAAGGATTGGAGCAGGTAATTCAAACAAGCGTTCCTGTACTTTCAATTATTTATCCAATTGCAATTACGTCTGTTATACTATTGTTTGTAACTTACTTTGTTTCATCACCTCGGATCAGCTTCCAGTTGCCTATAGCGCTCGTAATTGTCGTTAGCGTACTTGGCGTCGTTCATAGGAATGGATGGCTTGAAATGGCCTGGATTGAGAATCTCCCATTCTTCGCAAGTTCATTCGAATGGATACCTTTCCTGGTTATCGGATACATTGCCGGTTACTTGATTGGTATGAAGAAAGAAAAAATCCAATACACTTAACAAAGAAAAGAGCAGTTCGGATTAATCCGAACTGCTCTTTAGTATTTAAATTAGTAACGATGGTCTTCTTTAAGCTGAAGTAATCTGGATTTAAGGTCTTCTTCCATCTGTACAAGTTCCTTCTCTGCCACTTGGCGTTTCTGCGAACCTTCTTGTTGGATTCTGAGAGTCTCTTCAATTGTTGTAACAAGATTCTCCTGTGTGGTTTTAAGCGTCTCGATATCTACAATACCCCGTTCATTTTCTTCTGCGGTACGGAGTGAATTCTGCTTAAGCATTTCCGAGTTTTTAGTTAGCAGTTCATTCGTAGTATTCGTAACAGCTCTCTGTGCCTGGGAAGCAGATTCTTGGCGGAGCAAAGTAAGTGCAATTGCCATTTGGTTTTTCCACAGAGGAATACTTGTTAAGATTGAGCTTTGAATTTTCTCGGCCAGAGTCTGATTAATGTTCTGAATCATACGAATTTGCGGTGCTGACTGTAAAGTGATTTGTCTGGATAATTTCAGATCATGTGTCCGTTTCTCCAAACGGTTGATGTACTGCATCATGTCATTTACATCCTGTACATGCATCTGGTTACTTGAAGCATCTGCTTTCTTTTTAAGTTCCGGCAGAACTTCATTATTTAGTTCCTCTTTTTTCAATTCCGCAGCTGCAATATAAATATTGATTGCATCGAAGTAATCTTTATTTTGATCATAAAGCTTATCCAGCAAGTGTACGTCTTTAGTCAATACCTCTTTTGCATGCTCCAGTTGAATGCTGATTCGATCTACTTGAGAGGCGACACTCTGGTGCTTGGAAACAATTTCATTTACTGATTTTTTGACACGTTTAAACAATCGGGTGATAATGTTTTTTTTCTTACTTGTTAGTTCCTCAGGATCAATTTCTTTAAGTTTCTTCATCAAGTCTTCCAAAGTATCGCCAATGGGGCCGACATCTTTGGACTGCACTTCATTCAACATTTGATGGGAGAACTTGGATAGTGCCTGCTGTGCATTTGAACCATACTGGATGAGTGCGTCATTATTAAGCGGTTCAATCTTATCTTTAATTTCATTGATCTTCTTTAAATCTTCTTCATTAAATCTTTCTTTATACGTCGTCAGTGCTTCCGTTGTCTGATTTGGGTTCACTTCCTGAGCATGGTCGGGCTGCAGTGAAAGTTCTGTGTCCTTTTCTTCCATGTTATTCATAGGAGCGAAAGGATCGTTTAAAAGTTCTTCTTTTAATTTATTCTCTTCCTTCATGTTCTTCACCTCTGTTAGCTTTTACTGGTTCTTTTTCTTTCTTTTTCAGGTTCACTTTTTCTTTCTGAAGCTTATTATTCAGCTTGAGTGGTCCATCTGCTCTTTTACGGTTCAATTTAATCACTTCTTTTTCAATATCCAATGAATGATAAGTGCTTCTGTTCATAGCAGAAAGGTTGGATTGCATTGTACGTTTAAGTTCTAAAAGTGAAATTCTTGTCTCATGCAGTTTTACTTTCTCATCTTTAGTTTTCCCTGGCATTTTGTAAAGAAACAAATATTGCTCTATTGTATTCACTGCTGAGTCAAGATTTGAATGGAAAAACTGTTGAACGTTAAAGAACAGTTTTGGGTTTTCTTCTACAGAAGTGTAAATCGTTCTGATAATTCTATTGATGTCATATATGAGTTTTGCGTCTTTCAACGTCCTCACATTTTTATAATTCTTTCTCAAACGTCTAATTTTCTCCCTTGCTTCGGCAAGTTGGGTTTTAACATATTTATAATCACTTTTAGTGATTCCCATTTTTTCCAATTGTGATTTCATACTGTAAGATTGTGATGGTAAATATGCGGCAAAAAATCCACCCGCTGCGATAAACATATCGAAGACAAGATGGATATCGAATGCAACCATTGATGCCAGTCCGGTTACAACAGCAACCGGTATGGAGACTATTGATGCGAACCAATGTGATATATTATATTTCATGTCGATATTACACCTTCAGTCGGTACTATTTTGTTGCAAATTTTTTATAACTTTCATCGATCTCTAACTGCTTGATAGAATAGTCATCTACTCTTGAAGAAGGGGAGGCGCCTTCTATAACTCTCTTTGTAAATACTTCCAAGGCTTCTTTCTCGCCTGTCGCCAATATCTCAACGTAGTCTTGAATATTCTTCGCATATCCTGTAATTCCTAGTTCATCAGCTATCATTTTAGTGGAAAACCTGAAGCCAACACCTTGTACATGACCAATGACAATAATCAACCTAGTTTCCATATTTTGCACCTCTTTATATTATATTATAAGTTTTTTAACTTGATAATGCTAATTATACGCGTATATAATACATATATTATCAAAAGCGAATGGAGTTTTTTAAATGTTTCATATCGTTATATTAAAAGCCGATTACGAAGGTTGGTGGCTTTTTGAAGATTGGCAGCAAAATATCGTTGAGAAATATACTTTTGATGCCGAAACTGAAATGAGACAACAATACGATAAATTAGTGGATGAGATGAAAGAAACTTTCCACAGCTTTAAAAAAGGGAAGTATGATATGCATGCGTTCTTCAATGGCTGTGAATTGGAATTCTGTGATGATTGCGGTGAAGATGTGCAAATCTACTATACACCAATCATGTTAAAAAACAATAATTTATATACTATATAAATTTGTTAAAATCAATGAATACCTTTAAATATGGTTTGCAATATTTTGGTTCATAGCGTATAATTGAAAGTGCAATAGGCATTAATTATAGGGTTAAGATGTATTAAGATTTAATACATTGTATTCTCTTAAATAATTTGCATATTGAATATCGTCTTTGGAGGATTTAATTAATGAAACAAGGTACAGTAAAATGGTTCAACGCAGAAAAAGGTTTTGGCTTCATCGAAATTGAAGGCGAAAACGACGTATTTGTTCACTTCTCAGCTATCGACCAAGAGGGTTACAAATCCCTTGAAGAAGGTCAGGCAGTTGAATTTGAAGTAGTTGAAGGCGACCGCGGCCCACAAGCTGCAAACGTTGTTAAACTCTAATATAAATCATTTAATAGTAAATTGATTTGTATCATCTAAAACCCCGGATATGATGTCCGGGGTTTTTTTCTATTTGTTTATTTAATTAGAGAATATCATTTTCTATAATTTGTTCCAAGGTTTGTCTTTTGATAATAGTTCTGGCACCTTCGTCATTTACGAAAACAACTGCTGGTTTTCTCATTTGATTATAGTTCGATGCCATGGAGTAGTGGTATGCGCCAGTCGTTTTAACAGCGAGCAGGTCACCGCGTTTTAAATCTCCGGGGACATTTAAATTTTTCCCGATAATATCACCTGACTCACACAATTTACCTACAACATGTGTATTTACATTATCAGAATATGTTTTGTTCACAGGTACAACTTCATATTCAGCATCATACAGCGGCGTTCTTAGATGATCGCTCATACCGCCGTCAATGGATACATATTTTGAAAGACCGGGGATATCTTTAATTACTCCGACTTCATAAATGGTTGTGCCTGCTTCGGCAACGATGGATCTGCCTGGTTCTATCATGACATGCGGAATCTGCATATCGTAAGCCCTAGATAATGAATTGAGTCTGTCAATAATATTTTTAAATGCGGATTCAACAGGGAAGCGCAGATCACTTTCAATATACTTCACACCATAACCACCGCCCATGTTCAATACTTCGATTTCAATGGATTCGTCAGAGAGCCATTTATAAACGGATTCAAGTGCATTGATGAATGGTGCCTCTGCATCCAGCTGGGAACCCAGGTGATAGTGAACACCTTTGAATTTTAAATGCTTACTTTCCTTAATAGCATTCACTGCTTTGAGAGCCGATCCATTATGTATAGAAAGACCGAACTTGCTGTCTTCCTGGCCCGTCTGAATGAATTCATGTGTGTCTACATCCACACCGGGATTGATACGCAGCAATACATCGATATCTGCAGTGGCGATGGAATCTATTAATTCTACTTCATCCAGTGCATCGACAACAATTAGGCCTATGCCTGCCTCAAGTGCATACTTTACTTCTTCCTGTGTTTTGTTGTTCCCATGAAAATGAATGTCTTTGGCATCGAAACCTGCTTTAACAGCAGTGAAAAGCTCGCCTTGGGATACGACATCAAGTTTCATATTTTCCTCTTGGAGGAGCTTCACCATTTGTACAGAGGTGAATGCTTTTGATGCATATGAAATGGAGTAATCCAATCCTGCATTTTTCAACACATTATGATATTTTCTGCACTGGTTTCTAATTTTATTTTCATCATATACAAACAGGGGAGTGCCATGTTCTTTTGCTATATTACTTAAACCATGTCCATTTATGGACAGTTCATCATTGACGTATTCCAGTGTCATTTAAAATCACCTTTTTCAAAGATTGGTAATTTAAAGCGCCGAGCTGTTCAGAGTTCGCACCTACACCCAGCGCAGTAAATTCATCGATTCTCATTTCATTATTATACAATATTACTTCATCCTGGATAGTAACTTTATCATCAATTTCTACAATCATATGGCTCATCATGAGGGATTTAACAGAATAACGTTCACCATTGATCAGACAGTCAAAAGAAGCACGTTTCCTTAAGACACCATCACCATAGCCAATATCCACTATGGCGATTTTAGAATTAAATCCAGGTGCATAGGAGCCACCGTATCCGCATTTCTGACCTGCTCTTATATTTCTAATTTGAACAATTTTTGCTTTTAGTTCAAGACTTTGTACATAATCTTCTTCCGGCAGTAAGGCGTAGGGACGGGAACCGTATAAACTTATACCAAGTCTTAGATGTGTGTGGCCGTCAAATAGACCGTCACGCGCGAAGCTCGCACTGTTCTGGGAATGAACAATTTCGAAAATGTAACCCGCTTCGCTTAATTCATTAAGGAGATCCAGCCACATTCCACGTTCTATCTCATACTCATCCATATCCAGTTCATCTGCGTAACCAAAGTGTGTCCATATGCCTTTAACGTTCATTTGTACATCATCAGCCAATGACTTTTGGTGTTCCAGCACTTCTATCATAGTAGATGCATCTTCAAAGCCTGAGCGATTAAACAACCCAGCAAACTCAAAATGAACATTAACACCACTTAATTCCCCGCAATATTTATAATAATATTCAAGTGAGGGGAGAGTGATGTGAAGATTATATTTATATACCGCTTCTAAATCATAAACCGGGTTCATCATAAAGATTAAAGCATCAGGTGCATATGTTCTTATGCTTTTTGCTTCATCCAATGAAGTGGTGGCAAATGAGTGGATACCCGCTTCTAAAAATGCCTTTACAGCAAACTCAAGTCCGTAATTATATGCATTGTTCTTCACAACAGCAATAACTTCCTTGCCGCCTGCAGATTTTTTTGCTGTTTCTATAAATTGTCTTCTATCAATTGAAAGTATTCCACCCATTTGATGCACTTCCTTTATAAACTGTTTAATATTGTCTCGTAATAGTCCGCAACACTGACAAGCACTGATTCATCAAAGTTAAATGTTGAAGTATGCAGACTGCTGTTAAATCCTTTTTTTTCATTTCTACTGCCAAAAAATACGAAATATGACGGTGCGAGTCTTTGATAAAAACTAAAATCTTCGCCGAACAGATATGGCTTATCTTTATCAATGACATTTACCGGCAGTTCATTCAAAGCATCATCCACTGTACTTCTCAATGCCTCATCATTTGTTACAGGCGGGTAGCCTTCGTTAAACGTCACCTGTACATCAGCACCAAAGAGTGTAGTTGCCGTTTCCGCCAGTAACCCGAGACGTGATTTAATGACACTCAAATCCTCTGTCTCATACGTTCTGATCGTTCCTTCGAGGTATCCTTGGCTTGCAACCGTATTGATCGCTTCGCCGGCATTCAGATTGCCGATATGAATGATATTTCTGTTGAGTCCATCCAAATGGAAATGCTGAAGCTGCGAAAGTTGAGTTGTTAGATGCATTAATACTTCGATAGCAGAAGTCCCCTGATGCTTGGATGCAACATGACTGGATTCGCCGTTTATATAGAAACGGTATTCAGTTGCACTTGCTGTAATGGGACCATCCCTTAAAATGACTTTTCCTTCGTCTTCATCCGGCATAAGATGAATCCCGAATACGGATTCAATTCCAGATCCGGGTTTCCATGCATCAAGCAACTGGTTGGCACCGGCAGCAGTTTCTTCTGAGGGCTGGAATATAAATATGACATTATGTTTGAGCTGACCTTTTTCTTTAAGAGCCAGGCACCGTTTAACAAACAGCATTAAAGCTGTTGTATGTCCGTCATGCCCGCATGCATGCATTCTATTGTCATTTGCGCTGCGAAATTCCATATCGTTTTCCTCATGGATCGGCAGTGCATCAATATCCGCCCTGAATGCAAATGTCCTGTCTGAATTTCCTTCCAGATATGCAACGACCCCTGTATCCAGGGGACGTTCATATGAAATATCCAATTCATTCAGAAAGTTAATGATATACTCTGTGGTCTGCACTTCTTCCATGCTGATTTCAGGAATCTGATGCAGCTTCCTCCTATGAGTGACTGCAAATTCCAGATCAGTCATTTAATCTTCTCAAAGCTGAAACGATTTCGCGCTTGGAGCTGTCTACATCTGATGATTGTTTAATCACTTTGGCTGGTGTGCCCGCGACAACAGAACCTGCAGGTACATCATCAGTAACAATGGCACCCGCAGCAACAATCGCGCCTGCACCGACTCTGACCCCTTCAAGGATAACCGCATTCGCTCCGATTAATACATCGTCTTCAATCACTACTGGAGATGCACTTGGCGGTTCTATGACACCTGCAAGGACTGCACCTGCACCGACATGGACATTCTTGCCCGTCACTGCACGTCCGCCGAGGGAAGCATTCATATCGATCATTGTCCCTTCACCGACGATTGCACCGATGTTGATTGTTGCACCCATCATTACTACTGCACCGTCTTCAATGACTGCATTTTCGCGAATGAAAGCCCCAGGCTCAATGCGCGCATTTGTCGCTGAAAGATCTTTCAATGGAATCGCTGAGTTTCTTCTGTCCATCTCAATCTCAATATCTTCAATAATGCTCTCGTTCTGATCCTGGAATGCTTTCCAATCTGCATAATCCCCAAAGATCGTTTTAGAGTTGTCACTGCCGAAAACTTTTAAAGTATCCGGGAAATCTACACCTTCAAAATCACCATTGACGTATACTTTGACCGGTGTCACCTTGTGTGCATTACTGATATATTGAATGATTTCTTCTGCTGTAAAATTTTCCATTGTTTTATCTCTCCTCGAATAAGTTGTTATAATCATAAAATCCATTTTGGCGATTTACAAGTTCATTTGCTGCTTTCAAAGCACCGTTTGCAAAAATTTCCTTGGATTGCGCCTGGTGACTGATTTCAATCACTTCGTCATCTTTGGCAAAAATCACATCATGTGTTCCTACAATGGAACCCCCCCTGATGGCACTGACACCAATCTCTTCCGGTTTTCTTTTCTCATGGATATTGGATCTGTCGTATACCGGATAACTGCCATCTCTGTGATCGAGGGCGGTATCCAATAGTTTAACAAGGGTGCCACTCGGGGCGTCCACTTTTTTGTTGTGATGCCGCTCAATCATTTCAAGATCAAATTCATCCAGCATCGAAAGTGCTTTTTTAAGCACTTCATTTAATACATGTACACCATAACTCATATTCGCACTGAAGAATACCGGTGTGTTTTCACTTTTATCTTCAAGTTTTTCAATAATCTTTTCTTTCTCTCCGGTTGTCGCGATAACAAGAGGTGTTTCCACTTCATCTTCAAGCAACGGCAGTATGAGTTCGGGATGGGAGAAATCAACCGCCACATCGGCATTTGCTTCGTCGATTGATTCAAATACAGGGTAGGGGGCTTCCTTATTATTTCCCTTTACTATCACCCCTGCAATCTCATGCCCCTGTTCTTCTGCAAGTCTTGCTGTAATTTTATTCATTGTGCCATAACCGATCAGAAGTATCCTCATACGAGGGTGCCCTCCTTGAACTGTCTGAATGTGTTTAAAACATCGTCCAGAGTATCATCTTCAAGCGGAATCAAAGGAAGTCTGAGCTCATTGTTTCCAAAACCAAGCTCACTTGTCATTGCTTTGACCGGAATCGGATTGACATCCACCTGCACAGCTTTGATCATCGGCATGATACGATCGAATTTATCCCGGGCAGAATCGTCATTGTTCTGAATTCTTTCATAAACATCCTGCAATTCACCGGGAATGATATTACCTACCACTGAGATCAGCCCTTTACCGCCCAGTTTGACGAAGTCGTGCATATTATCATCGTTACCACTGTACAGAGTAAAGTTCTGATCTTTAGTAAGCGCAAGCACTTCTTTTGTATAGTCGAAATCACCGACAGCATCTTTAAGTGCAACAATCTTTTCATGCGTACTCAACTCGTGCACTGTTTCAGCTTCAATTGTCATACCGGTTCTTCCCGGAACATTATAGAGTACTACAGGCAGTTCTGTGCTATCTGCAATTGTAGTGAAATGACGCAGCAGACCGCGCTGGTTACTCTTATTATAGTATGGTGTGATCAGCATGAGGCCATCTGCACCGATGATTTCTGCGTATTTTGAAAGTTCGATTGAAGCGCTTGTCGAGTTTGTGCCCGTTCCCGCAATGACAGGTATACGGCCGTTTACAGTTTCAACACCCACACGTAATATTTCACGGGTCTCTTCTGCTCTTAGAGTAGGGGATTCGCCTGTTGTACCATTAATAATGAGTGCCTGGGCATTATTTTCAATCAAATACTCAATATGGTTTCTGAACGCTTCATAATCAATAACATCATTTCTAAACGGCGTGGCCATTGCGACTCCAATACCTTCGAAAATTGTAGTATTCATAATGAATTACTTCCTTTCCATCATTTGTTTAAGAATTTGAACTGAATTCTGTGCTGCACCTTTTAATAAATTATCTGCTGCACACCATACATGGAATGTGTTTTCCAGAGAATTATCTTTCCGGATGCGTCCCACGAATACTTCAGGTTTTCCTGTCGCTTCCAGTGGTGTAGGGTACTCGTTGTTTTGCGGATCATCCATCAGCTTGATATGAGGGATATTCTTAAATGCATTCCTTACTTCTTCCTCTGTCGCCTGCTTATCCAACGTCACATTGATATGGACACTGTGTGAGTTTGATACTGGCACTCGAACACACGTTGCAGATACCGGAAGTTCCGGCAAATCAAGTATCTTCTGTGTCTCATCAATCATCTTCTGCTCTTCTTTTGTATAGCCGTTTTCGAGGAAAACATCGATATGCGGCAGAACATTATCATGGATAGGGTGAGGATACGTCGTTGGTTCGTTTCCTTTTGCCCCTTCTTCCAAATCCCTGAGTCCGCCTGCACCTGAACCGGAAACTGCCTGGTAAGTCGTATAATTTACACGTTTCAAACCAAATTGATCAGCGAGTGGTTTAAGTGCCACAACCGACTGTATTGTGGAACAGTTCGGATTGGCGATAATTTTTCTGTTAAGTTTCGGTTCGTTTATTTCCGGGACGATCAGATCAATATCTTCGTGCATTCTCCATTGACTGGAGTTATCGATGACGATTGAACCGTTTTCTTCAAATAAAGGTGCAAAGTGTTTACTTGTAGAACCGCCCGCACTCATCACTACATAGTCAAAGTTCTGTTTAGGTGTTTCTTCTGTCAGTTCTTCCACTGTCCGTTCCTCGCCCAATACCTGCAGTTTCTTTCCTGCAGAACGTGCTGAAGAGAGCAGAGTGATTTCATCAGCACTGATATCATATTGTTCAAACATCTCGATCATTTTAGCTCCGACTACACCAGTTGCCCCGACAATTGCTACTTTTACCATTTAAATTCTCCTCCTGATTTATAACCCGAATGCAGTGGCAAGTGTTTCTACCGCATTTTCACCGTGATTTTTATCAACTACATATGAAATACTTATTTCTGAAGTTGTTGTCTGATAGAACTTTATTCCTGCTTCATTTAGTGCCATGAACGCTTTAGATGCGACACCTGACATGTCCCTCATGCCTGAACCGATAATCGAAACCTTGGCATAATCCGTGTGACGCGTCAGCACCATATCCGGATGCATCATCTGTGTTTCTGCGAATATTTGATCCAACCGGTTGGACTCGGTGTCCTTTACAGTGAAAGACAATTGAAATCCTTCGCTGCCGACGGCCTGTGAAATCATATCCACGTTAATCTCCTCTTCTTCAAACCTTTTGAATAAGTCAAAGATCAAAGTGGAATCCACTTCAGGTTCATACACGGTTGCATGAATGATGTCTTCATCCAGAGCTGCACCCGTTACTGCCTTTCTTTCGAGCACTTCGGTTTCCTGCATAATCCATGTTCCTTTCTCATCGGATAAAGTTTTCCCTAAATAGATGGGAATAGAATGGTTTTTAGCAATCTCTATGCTTCTTGTTTCCAAAACCCCTGCACCAAGTGCACTCATTTCCATCATCTCATCATAGGAGATGTCGTAAATTCGCTTCGCCTTCTTATAGACTCTGGGGTCTGTCGCATAGACACCCTCTACATCCGTATAGATTTCACAGGGCATATTGCAGCTTGCTGCGATTGCAACGGCTGTAGTATCTGAACCACCGCGGCCGAGTGTGGTAATTTCATTGTCTTCGTTAATACCCTGGAAACCGGCAACGACAATGACATCGTGCTCTTCCAAAGCACTTACCAGACATGCCCTGTCGATATCCGCAATCCTGCTTTTCATATGCCCTCCGAAAGTTTTGATTCCGGCTTGAAAACCGGTCATCGCTTTTGTCCTTACTCCCAATTCTTCCAATACGATCGAGAGATAGGAAATCGTCTGCTGTTCTCCTGTTGTAACGAGGAGTGCAATATGATCGTCTTTCGGAGCAGGGGAGAGCCGGTTCACATTTGAAAGCAGCTCATCTGTTGTACCGCCCATTGCACTGACAACAACTATCAGTTTCTCACCTAAAATCGTCCTGTCTTTTAATGACTGTGCAATATCTTTAATTTTTTCAAAATCTCCGACTGAAGTGCCGCCGAATTTTAAAACACTGTTTTTCATATGTCCTCCTGTGATAGAAGGGCATCTACTCAATAAAAAAACAAGCCTGGCGGAATGCCAGACTTGTTCTAAATTTATCTACAAGTGATGCACTCCATTATTCCAAAAAATAATGACAAACCTGTAGCTCTTAACCACCAGATCCAACAGAATCCTGCTGCAACAGAAAACCATTTCGGCATCGCACCCTTTCACACACTCCAGTTCGCAGACTGTTATAAGCGGCTACTCATGATTGATGCGCCTCATCGAATATTTACTATTTAATTATAAATGTCATTATACATACAACAAATGATTCTGTAAACTCATTTATAACAATTTTGTATAAAAATCTAAAAACTTATTTTTTAATGAGTCCTTTATCACGAAGGTACTCTTCATAAGTGGACTCTTTGACAATCGCACCTGTTTCTTTTAATTCAAGCACTGTATTGGCGATTGTATTGATGAATTCGAAATCATAGGAAGTGAAAATGATAGATCCCTTGAAGTTCTTCAAACCATCATTGACTGCCGTAATGCTTTCAAGGTCAAGGTGGTTGGTCGGCTCATCGAGTATAATGACGTTTGCCTGTGAAAGCATCATGCGGGAAAGCATTGCACGCATTTTCTCTCCACCGGAAAGAACACTTGCCTTTTTCTTCGCTTCTTCACCGCTGAACAGCATTCTTCCCAAAAACCCTCTCAGGAAGGTTTCTGTCTGTTCTTCCGGCGGTGCATACTGGCGCAGCCAGTCAACCAGATCCGTATTGATACCTTCAAAATATTTGGAGTTATCTTTCGGCATATAACTTCGCGTGGTCGTCACTCCCCATCTCACTTCGCCTTCGTCCGGTGTAATTTCGCCGGCGAGAATACGGAGCAGGGCGGTGCGGGCAGTTTCGCTGTGGCCGATCAATACTGTTTTATCGTAAGGGCTTAGAGTAAAGCTTACGTTATCCAGTACTTTCACACCATCGATGGAATGGGAAAGCCCGTTGACATAAAGCAAATCATTCCCGATTTCACGTTCTGGCGCAAATTTGACGTAAGGATATTTTCTGGAAGAAGGCTTAATATCATCGAGCTCGATTTTCTCAAGCGTCTTTTTACGGCTGGTGGCCTGTTTGGATTTCGATGCGTTGGCACTGAAACGTGCAACGAAATCTTTCAGTTCCTTGATTTTTTCTTCCTTCTTCTTGTTCTGTTCCTGGGCCATCTGCTGGGCAAGCTGGCTGGATTGATACCAGAAATCATAGTTGCCCACATACAGCTGGATTTTACCAAAGTCCAAATCAGCGATATGTGTACAGACATTATTTAAAAAGTGTCTGTCGTGTGATACGACAATTACTGTATTATTAAAATCAATCAGGAAATCTTCGAGCCACTGGATCGCTTCAATATCAAGCCCGTTGGTCGGCTCATCAAGCAGAAGTACATCAGGGTTGCCGAATAGGCTTTGTGCAAGCAGCACTTTAACTTTTTGATTGTTTTCGAGTTCTGACATTTGGCTGTCCATCAACTCAGGTCCAATACCAAGACCGTGGAGCAAACCTTCAGCGTCTGCCTCTGCAGTCCAGCCGCCCATTTCTCCGAATTCACCTTCAAGTTCTGCAGCACGCATGCCGTCTTCGTCAGAAAAATCGGGTTTCATATAAATTTCATTCTTCTCTTTCATGTTTTTCCAGAGCTTTGCATGACCCATCAGGACAACATCAAGAACCCGTTGATCTTCATAACCAAAGTGATCCTGTTTAAGCACTGCAAGACGCTCATCTTTCCCCATGCTGACATGTCCTGTCTGAGCATCCATTTCTCCTGATAAAACTTTTAGGAAAGTCGACTTTCCAGCACCGTTCGCACCAATCAGACCATAGCAATTCCCCGGTGTGAATTTAATATTTACATCTTCAAACAACTTGCGGTCACCAAATCTGAGACTCACATCAGTAACCTGTAGCATAGGCATTCTCCTTTAGTATATTCTTAAGCGATGATACCACATTTATGGTACCATTGAAATATAATTCGAGGAGGCTTGTTACCTATGGATACCGATTTGCGACGATTTAAAGACATTATGGAAGACGGTCGACGCATCGTGTTCTTTACAGGTGCCGGTGTATCTGTAAAAAGTGGCATTCCTGACTTCAGGAGCATGGGCGGTCTGTTTGATGAAATTTCGGATGCTGGCCATTCGCCCGAATATTTGCTCAGTGTCGATCACTTAAATGACAATCCCGAAAGTTTTATAAATTTTTATAGAAAACGACTTCTAGCGGCGGATAAAGCACCGAACATTGTGCATAAATATATCGCATCAATGGAAGAGAGTGGAAAATCACCCGGTGTCATCACGCAGAATATCGATGGACTGCACAAAGATGCAGGCAGTCAAAACATCGATGAGCTCCATGGCACATTGAACCGTTTCTACTGTACTGGCTGCAGACGGCAGTTCACTAAAGAGACAATAATGGAGCGTGACCTTAAACATTGCAGCTGTGGCAGCGTACTGAGACCCGATATTGTACTTTACGGTGAAATGCTTGATGAACGGGCAATATTCTCTGCAATAGATAAAATATCAAATGCAAACGTGCTTGTCGTCCTGGGTTCATCTCTCGTCGTCAATCCGGCAGCAGCCATGACAAGTTATTTCAATGGAGACCATTTCATCATCATTAATAAAGACCCGACGCCATTCGATCAGGACGCAACACTCGTATTTAACAGAGACATGACGGAAGTCATCGAAACGATTCAATAATAAGGAGAAATTAAATGGAACATATTTCAGGTACAGTACAATTTTTGGAAGTCATTAAAAAAGAAGGATCAACTTATCATCTGAAGACAGAAGGGGAATCATATATCCGCATGAACGCCTCAACTTCGGAAGAAGAATATGAAATCGGTGAACAGGTCAGCGCATTCATATATCCAAACAGAGCAGGTGAGCTTTTCGCGGCACCCATCGTGCCGGAAGTCGGCATCGATAAGTACGGTTTCGCAACTGTATCAGAAGTCAACCGCGACGGTGCGTACATCGACATCGGTGCGCCGAGGGAAATACTTGTGCCATGGATCGATCTGCCGAAACTCAAAACAGTCTGGCCGAAACCGGGAGATAAAATTTATCTTAAATTAAGGGCAGAAGGGGACAACCAGCTATACGGACGCCTGATTACAGAAAATGAAGTCGCTGAGAGATTCACTCCGTTGAAAAAAGAAGATTTCGCAGAAATGAAAAATAAATGGATGGAAGGCCGTCCGTACCGGCTGCTTAGAGTCGGGACATTCATGCTTACAGAAGATGGCAAGAAAGTATTCATCCATGAATCTGAACGTGAAGAAGAGCCGCGCCTTGGTGAACTTAAGAAATTCAGAGTCATCGGCATCAACGAGCAAGGGGAAATTAACGGTTCGTTCCTCAAACAGGCATATAAGAAGATGGATGCCGACAGTGAAAGGATTTTGGAGTACATCACGAAAAACGGCGGCTCCATGCCACTCAATGACAAAAGTGACCCAGGGGACATCAAAGAAGCCTTCAACATGTCAAAAGGTTCATTCAAAAGAGCACTTGGACGTCTGATGAAAGAGGGCAAAGTAGAGCAGACAGCAACAGGAACGATTGCCAAAGATCAGCAAGAACCGCTTAAATAGGCGGGGTGTGAACAATCGCTTTTATAAATAGAATACCGATGAAATTATTGAATATTATTATCTTTTTACTGAGCATTATTGTGTTCATAATAAGTATATATAATCTGTCCACAGGTAGTTCGAGTCAAAGTTTCAGCTATATAACAGCATTTTTGCTGCTCATCGTAGCGTTTGCCGGTATATGCAAAATCATCAAACAAAAATATGAAGTTCCCGGCAAAATTGACCGTAAGAGTAGTGATTTCTAAAAAACAAAAATTTAATTATAGCGTGAAGATAAAAACAAGCCTGAATGAGCACTCATTCAGGCTTGTTTTTTTATCCTTCTATTTCATCTGTCAGTTTTTCCAATTCACCTACAAGTTCACCGATGTAATCGATTGTTTCCTGCAACGGTTTTTCTGTCGTAATGTCAACGCCTGCCATCTGGGCAAGTTCCACAGGTGTTTTCGTACCGCCTGCTTTTAGCACTTTGAGCCAGTCATCGACTGCCGGCTGTCCTTCGGCAAGAACGCGTTTACTCATCGCAGTGGCAATCGTAAGTCCTGCAGAGTAAGTATATGGATAAAGTCCCATATAGTAATGCGGCTGTCTCATCCATGTCAGTTCTGCACCTTCTGTGATTTCTACATCCTCTCCCCAGAATTCTTCAATGACCCCGCGTTTGAGCTGATTCAGATCATTTGCAGATACACTTTCATGGTTATCCACCTTCTTATAGACTTCGCGCTGATACGCTGCTTCCAGCAGATGGGTCACACAGTTATGATAATACGTTCTTGAAATGATTGAACTGATCACCCAGCGTTTGAATTTAGGATCATCCGAGTTCTCAAGAAGATGATTTGCCATCAGCATTTCATTCATTGTACTTGGTGCTTCAACGAAGTACATTGAGCTTCTTGCATCGAATACATTCTGCTCACGGTTTGCATTATAGAAATGTCCGGCATGTCCAAGCTCATGTGCAAGGACGAAGACTTCTGTCATCAGTGAAGTCCATGTAATCAGGATGAACGGGTGGGATCCATATGGGCTGGAACAGAATGCACCTGTGGATTTCCCTTTGTTTTTAACAAAATCGATCCAGCGATCGTCATATGCCCGGTTGATCATTCCCAGGTAATCATCACCCATGATGCCGAGGGCATCATTGATGTATTTGCGGGAGTCCTCGATACTGATTTCAGGCTCTGATGAAGGATCGAGGGACATTTTCAAATCTTCATACTTCATCGTATCCAGGCCATGCACCTGTTTTAACAGTTTTGCATACCGTCTCATATGCGGTGCCAGATCACTCATGATCATGTCAATCTGCCGGTGATATAATTCCTGATCGACTTTCTGACTGTGCAGCAGATAGTCGATGACAGAATCGAAGCCTCTCAAGTCTGCAGTCGTTTTCTCTTTCTTCAAGTGCAGATTATAAGTGCCGGCTGTTGTATGCTGGTATTGGGCAAGCTTATCACTGAATGCATGGAATGCATTTCGTCTCATTTCAGTATTCTCATGTCCTTCAAGTTCACCCTCAAATGACAGATAGGAGAGGGGAATCTCTATGCCATTGGCTTCAAAAGTGCCGAAATCAATATCAAGCAGTTTCGTCTTCGTATATAATTCGTACGGGCCGTCGAATACAGAAGAGTAGGCGGCCAGCACTTTTTCCACTTTTGGATCAAGCTGGTACGGTTTCTGTCTTAATAGATCATCGATGAAGACTTCCAGATCCGGATTCTTCGTTTTGATCTCTTCCAATACAGACGAATCCAGTGCCAGAAGTTCACTTTTGACAAAGCTCGTTTCACTGCCGAAATATGTAGCAATATTGGATGATGCTGTACTCAATTTCTGTGCACCTGGATCACTTTGGTCTGCAGACAGACTCAGACTTGCATAAGTGCCGATAGGCACAAAAGTTTCCACTAAAGATTTTAATTCATTAATCGCACCCGCAGCTGCATCAGCATCCGTTAATTTCCCTGTATATTGTTCCGAGAAAGACACTATTTGAGGTCTGAAAGCTTCTACAGCACTGTAGAATGCTTCATCTGACTCGAAAAGATCTGATAAATCCCATGTGTATTGCTCTTTAACCTGATTTCTTGATTTAAGTTCTTCCATTGATTGAACACTCCTTTAAATTTCGAAAACCGAAGTAATGATTTAATTATACATGAAAATTCAAAAAATTAAAATCATTAAAATATATGCTGGAAGGAATATCATGTTTCGAATATCACAATTACGAGTATATTACATACAAGTGAGGTGAAATTGATGATTCAGAATGCCAGTTTTTATATTATAAGCATATTAGCAGTATTAATACTGAGTGCATTAATCCCATTAATCGCCAAAAAGTACTTTATTATACCAATATTAACCATAGTAGTAATGGGGATTGCTGCGTTTGTGATCCCGAACTTTATAGAAACAACAAATTGGGAAGCATTGGCAGGCTATGCAGTTTTTCTTGGAATTTTGTCTTTATTAGTCAGTATTTTAATGTGGTTCTATATAAGAGGCCGGAGAAAGAAGAAAGAATCCGCAGCACGGGATGATACATTGGATGAAGGCGATGAGGATGCAGAACCAGCAAATCATAGAAGAAGGAAATAAAAACAACTGCTGTATAGGCGGTTGTTTTTTTATTGTTACAATCACATGAGTAAACAGACAGGTGTCAATATTAATGAAAAATCATGAAAATCACAATATGATGCAGAAAAATTTACAGATTGGTATATGAATATCCAGATAAGCTGGTCACGCGTGGTCAACAGAGACAAAAACGATCATGCATATCAACAGCAACGAAAAAACAAATTGAGTTTATAGACAGTTGGGAATATAGTTAAAAGACACAGGAAAACATCCATGTAGGGACCCTCTCTTTCGAATATATGTAACTTCCTATAATATATATTATGTAAACTTTATAATGAAAAATAATAGACACTTCCAATAAGTCCCAAAATCATTAAAAATAGCTGGTCCGGATATTATCTATCCAAACCAGCTTCATCAGTTATATTTATTCCATTTCTTTTGATTCATTTACAACTTTATATACAGTCGCCCTTGATACGTCCGCCATTTCCGCGATTTTACTTCCTGTATATTGCTGCGTTTCATACAATGATTTGATCATCGCTTTCTTATCTTCGCTGATTCCAGGTCTTCCGCCGTTTCTGCCGCGTGCTCTTGCTGATTCCAGACCTTTCTTTGTCCGTTCACTCATCAGATTCGCTTCAAGTTCTGCGAATGCCGACATCATCGTAAAAAACATCTTTCCCATCGGATCTTTCGTTGTGACGTTCATATTGATGATTTCCAAATCCATTCCGCGTTTTTCTAGCTCTGTGGATAATTCTATCAGCTGTTTTGTCGTTCTTCCTAGCCGATCCAGCTTTGTAATGACCAGTGTGTCACCATCTCTCATGTATTCCAGGCAATTCTCAAGTTCTGTTCTGTCCGTCTTCTTCCCACTCACCTTTTCTGAGAAAATTTTGATGCATCCTGCTTCTTTCAGCATATCCAGCTGGCTTGTCAGGTTCTGATGTCTTGTACTTACTCTTGCATAGCCTATTTTACTCATTTTTCCATCACTTCCATATAATGTATTTAAAAGGTTATAAGTTCATTATAAACCGACTGTGAATAAAAGACAACAAAAAACACAACATTTTATGTAATTTATTCAATATTTGTTAACTTTATGTTGTTGTATGTAAAACCCTCGTTAAATAGACTCATAAATTCTTGTCTTTCAGCGTTATATCTTTCCAGTTATAGATGTGAAGAATTATCAGAATTAATATTTTTCATTTTTATTCTTGACTTGGTACTTCACGCACTTTAATCTTGTAAACTGGTTTGTTTTTTGGAATGGATTATGTAATTGATATACTGTGTATTTCAAGCAGACATTTTAAAGTGATATATAGTAGTAAGAAAACTTCAGTAACTTCAATAGTATCTCTTTTATCATCATATACATCCCTGCCTTTTTCAAATAGCAACTATATACTTAGAGAAAGAAGAGATAACTTGAATCATCCAAAGGAAAAGAATAATTCTATCGACTGGTCTGTGTTTATCATCAGCGGTGGCACACTGCTGTTATTTGTAATAGCCGGCATACTCAATCAGGACTTGGTGACACGTCTTGTCAATCAACTTTTCACTCTCTCTGCAACCTATTTCGGCGGTGTCTATCAGATTATCATGCTGGTGACCTTCATAATGGCCTTAGTTTTGGCATTTTCTAAATACGGCAAAATTCGGCTTGGTAAAATGGACCGTCCCGAAATAGGTAATTTCAGATGGATTTCCGTCATCATGTGTACTTTACTAGCAGGCGGCGGTGTATTCTGGGCTGCTGCCGAACCACTCAGTCATTTTATGGAAGTTCCGCCCTACTTTGAAGGAATCTCAGGCGGCACATCTGAGGCTGTGGTTCCGGCACTCGCATCAAGTTTTGTAGATTGGGGATTCCTTGCCTGGGCTGTACTCGGAACACTTGGCACCATCGTTTTAATGTACGCTCACTATCATAGAAATGCTCCATTGAAACCGAGATCACTGCTTTATCCCCTCCTTGGTGATAGAATTTCACAAAAAAGTGTACTCGGTACGCTTATTGATTCATTTTCAATCATCGCTGTAGCAGCGGGAACCATCGGGCCAATCGGCTTTCTTGGTCTACAGGCGGGATATGCTTTCAATCAGCTACTCGGCCTGCCAAACACATTTTTAGTACAGGCGATTATCATTACGGTTGTTGTAATCATAGCTGCCATATCAGCATTGACAGGTGTATACAAAGGAATTCAGATATTAAGCACCTACAATGTCATCCTCTCGGTCTTTCTGGTAACAGCCATATTGATTGTCGGGCCGGCGCTTTTCATATTCGACAATTACATCGAATCATTTGGTGTGTATATCCAAAATTTCTTCACTATGAGCACGTTCCGAAGCGATGATGTCTGGTTAAGTGCCTGGACGGTATTTTTCTTTGCATGGTTCCTCGGATACGCACCGATGATGGGCATTCTCGTCGCACGTATATCAAGAGGACGTACTATACGCGAACTTGTCATTGCCGTAGCAATTATTTCACCCGTTGTAACCACTTTCTGGTTTACTGTAATCGGCGGAACAGGCATCTTCCAAGAGATTGCCAACCCGGGAGTTATCTCTTCTGCGCTTGACAGCAATGGCCCGCCTGCAGCAATGATCGCCACTACAGAACAATTGCCGCTGGGCTTCATCCTCGGTTTACTATTCATGATCGCTACTGTTGTATTTGTACTGACTACGACTGATTCGATGGCTCTGGCCATTTCGATGGCTATCACTGGTGATGGCAACCCATCTGGAATCATGCGTGTCTTCTGGGCGCTGCTAATGGGGGCGGTGGCAATATTACTGCTGACTATCGGTGAAGATAGTATCAGTTCATTGCAATCCTTTATCGTCGTGACTGCAGTACCAGTCGCACTTTTGATGGTGACGACATTCTGGACTGCACCCAAAGTCTGCAGAGATCTGGCAAATGAACAATTTAAATCTACTCCAGAGCATACTAATAAAACACTTTCTGACTCCGAATGACATAAAATCGGAGTCGTATTATCATTGATTTTATAAATGATAATATTATGAATAAAGCCCGAATATTGGACGGTTGTATTAACTGTACAATATTCGGGCTTTTCTTTAATTAATATCTATCTTTTTTGAACTGTCTATATTATTATTCAATTTCTTGTCGGGTTATTCTTTAACTCATCAATATATTCTTTTCCTTCGAGCAATGAAAGCCCCAAAGCTTCTCTTGCCTTTTTAATCGCTTTTATATCTTTGCCCTCTTTAATAAGTTTGCGCAACTCATCATTTATTGGGTTTTCAGGTATATCCGATTGTTTAGCCAATTGGTCTAAAGTACGCTTCATAGTCTTTATGCGTTTTTCCAAATCATTTACCTTAAGGTATAAAGCCAATATTATAAATGCCATTACCAAACCTACACTCAGGAGTGTATATCCCATTGTATCTGTCCCCTTCATTAATGTTTATGTATCTGACGATCATATGGAAATTTATCGCTTTATTTTTAATATCCAGATACTATCATATTATTAACTGAAGAAAACAGTTCTGTCATCCGTCCCAGAACTGTTTTCTAAAATATCATATACGATTCAATTTTATATCTTATTCATTTTTTCCGCTATTTTGTGTACCGGCTTATTGAACACCTTGTAAAATGTTCCCGGGAGTTCTTCGATAAACGTATTGTAGCCCTTCTTGAACTTATATACACCGTAATCTTTGGAGTCTTCGGTGAAATCACCCGTGAGCCCGAAGAAATTGAATCTTGGCAGTCCCATCTCTTTTGCCTTCTTGATCATTTCCCACGTTGTGAAATTGGTGCCCATGAACATTGAATGCTCAGGATAGCTGCCGCTGAACAGATACACCATCTCATGATTGTTGTAGTAGTACATTGCAGCGGATAATTCTATTGTATTGCCGTACTCTTTCTGTACTTCTTCTATTTTGGCGATTCTTTTTCGTTTATTCGCCACCAGATCTTTTGTTTCGTTCAGCCGCCCTTTCATCCGTTTCGTTCCCTGACCGCTTTCAAGTTTTTCTTCCATTCCGATCTTGTCGGTTTCAAGGGATGCAAGTTCTTCATTGAGCCGTTCCAAGTAGGCATCTATTTCAATATAGCTTAAAGTGAGATACGTCTTGTCTTTCAATGTTTTAAGCAGATTTTTAATCTTCTGGCTGCTTACCGGATCAAAACCGATGCGTTCTTCCGTATCTTTGTAGATTTCTATGAACTTATCATACTCATCTTCATCCAGATATCTCAGTTTCAGATCCATCTGCTCAATTGCACGGGTGTTATACCGTGTTTTCGAATCCATGTTTTTAATCAGTTCATCTTCACTTTTTGTAATATCCAGAATAGCCTGATGTCTGAGCAGCTCTTCAGTGACAAGCTGCTTTGTGAAACCCTGGTGTGTATATCCAAGTCCGGTATATATGTCAACGATTTCCGGATTGTTCTTCTCACTGTCGACGACTTCCCCTTCGCCATTTCTGACCTGGTATATATGGTAAGGGGAATGGATGAGCTTGAGTGCATGATTTCTCTTCACATACGCGTCTATTTCACTCAGGAAAAATTTCAATCTTTCATTATTAAATTCTTTGATGAGCGGTCCCGTATGGGAAGTAAATAACCGGTATCTTTTAAGTACCGGGGTCGCACTCAGCATGGAGACACCGATTAACATATCATCTTCATAGAGTCCGAGCAGATGGACTTCCTGAATTTTAGATATATAGTCATAATAAAAAGCATCATGCAGATAGTGGGAGTAGCTGTCATAGTCTTCCATGAACGCTTTGAAAGTACTCTCCTGGATTGGTGATGTACGCATGTTTACGACAAACCCTTCTTGAATTTTACTTTTTCATTTGCTGCAGTTTACTTTTTACTTTATAAATATTGTACCGGGCCGGGCTGATCACTTTGACAAAGTCCCCGACAAGCTCCTCAATTTCAGCATTGAATCCACGCTTGAAACGGTAAACGCCGTAATCTTCGCCGTCTTCGGAAAAGTCCCCGCTGACGCCGTAGAAATTATACCGGTCTATCCCTTTTTCCATGCAGTATTTCATCATTTCATAGTGCATCATGTATGGACCGACGAATTGGGCAAATTCCGATGAACTGGCGCCGGAGTTATACACCATTTCATATGGCGTCTCAAAATAAATGCCCGCAGCGAGATTGATGATGCTGCCCTCTTTCTTCTGAATCTCACTTGCATTCTCCCGGTCCGATTCCAGTTTCTCGATCTGCTTCTCAGACTCCGCAATTTTATTTAATGTTTTATCATTCTTATTTTCCTTCTGCATCATCTGACTGTGTTTTGCCTTCAGATCATCCAGCTGATCCGTGAGATTCCGGACGTATTCATCCAGCTCCAGATAGGCAAGCGGAATAAGCACTTTATCTCCATAAGTCTTTTTAAAGTTGGAAAAATACTCTTTTGGGTTCGGGTGGGTGAAGAACCCCTGCCTTTCGCTCGTATCTTTATACAGATCCATAAAGATATCAATCTCATCCACGCCGAGGAAACGGACTTTGACTCCGAACTTCTGCGCCTTTTTGATATTACGCTTTCTTTGGGAATCAAATGATTTAACCAGCGAATTCTCATCAAATCCATTCAGGTTCAATACACTCATCCAGCGTGCCTGGGATGTCTTCGAATATCCCCGCGTAAATCCTTGATGCATATATCCCTCATCCTCCATGATTTTGATGAGTGTATCCTGTGCTTCGTAATCTTCTTTTTCATCCACGTCTTTATCATATTTTTTGTAAATCCAGTTTGGATCCAGTTTGACGTAGAGTCCGTTGTTCGCCTTTAAATACCTGCTCAATTCCTGCAGATAGAACCTGACAAGTCCATGGTTATGATAGTCGAGGACAGGACCGCGGTTAGAGTAGTAGAACTGTTTGCCGACCCCTGTTTTCTTAAGTGTGAACAGACATGCGGCAACAACAGTGCCATCAGTGTCTTTTACACCAAGCAGACGGACTTCCTGTCCATCCAATTCTCTGTTCACTTTATTTTCAATCATTTGGAAAAAGGCGGATTCCTCCCCTTTTTCAATATATTGCTGATATTCTTCTTCTGTCAGTTCCGTAAACTTCATTTCTTTATCCTACCTTCCTATGAACGTGCGCAGTTTTGTAAGGTTCTTATATGCAGCATATGCCGGCCCGTTGACCGGTTTTATAAAGTCCCCGACATACTCGAGCACTTTGGCATTGAAGCCTTTTTTAAACTGTATTACACCATAGTCTTCCGCTTCCGGTGTAAAGTTACCGCTGATTCCGTAGAAATTATATATATCAATATTATTCTCCAGTGCATGATTGATCATATGCCACTGGATCAGATAGCTGCCTGCAAAGTGCCTGAACTCATTCGCACTGCCGCCGGCAAGATATACCACTTCATGGGGTGTTATAAAGTAATAGGAGCTTGCTACCGGCAATTCCCTGCCATGCGCTTTTAGCAGCTGTTCCCCTTCTGCAAGCTTATCTTCAATATTCCTGAGTTGTTCACTTAGGTTTTTGATCTTGTTTTCCGCTTTTGTATTGGACGGGTCCTTTTCCAGACCTTTTTTGGCTTTATCGATATTCTTGACCAGTTGATCGCGGTCTTTTCGCGTGGCGTCATTATACTCTTCAAGATCCACATAAACGAGTGGAATCAGTACATTGTCGCCGAAATGTTTTTTACGGCTGATGTAGTACTCATCATCGCGGTCAATGAATGCTTTCATCTCAGATGTGTCTTTCATGAATTTCCTGAATACATCAATTTCATCCAATTCCAGGTATCGCAGATGAAGTCCGTTCTTCTGTGCTTTTTTAATATTACGTTTTCTCAGGCTGTCCATGTCATTAAGCAGTGTCTTTGGATTTTTATTTTCCAGATTAAGCACAGAATGCCATCTGATCTGAACAACCGGGTCAAACCCTCTGGTAAATCCTGTATGGTTCCAGCCCAGTGCTTTGAAGTAATCAAATATATAGCGGTTTCCCATATCCTTGATTACTTCCCCCTCATGATTGCGTTCTTTGATCACTTCATAAGGGTCGACTCTGACATACACCACTTTTTTAGGTTTTAAAAATGCAGTCAATCCCTCAAAAAAAACATCAAATGTGGATTTGTCACTGTAATCCATTACCGGACCCCGGTTAGTATAGGCATATTTGAACACTTTCATTACCGGCGTTAATGTAATCAAGCATGCTGCCTTTACTTTCCCGTTGTCTTTTACACCGACGAGGTACGTCTCGACCCCTGCATCCTTCTTTAGATTATAGTTGTTCAGCGTCTGGGTAAAGTGGCTGAAATGAGCCCGCGTAAACTGATCGAATTCCTGTGGTGTTAACTCTGAAAATTGCATAATGGCACTCCTGTCACCTATTTTTAATACCTAGATTATATTATCAGATTTGTTCTGCCTTCTCCATTATTTCTACTAATGGATTTTCTTTATTATTCGCTTATCCAAACGAATTTCATATAATTCGCCTATCTGAGCGAATTAATATATAATCTATTTATAGTCGTCTGTATTATAACATTAAGGAGGTACTGTAAACATGATTTCATCTCTTATTATGGATATATCAGGCAGCTCCCAGGCGGATGAAACAGTTTTCAATGATCTGGGCTGGCTGGAAAAAGAAATTCAAACCTGGGTTGCCGATGATGGTTTCTCTCATGTCAACTACCGCATGGGGGATGAACTATTCGTCCTGTCTTCCATCCCGCATAATACCCTTTTTATCGCGATTTATGCCAAGCTGCTGTGGCCGCATAACGATTTCCCGCTCAAATGCAGCTACCATACTGCAGACATCAAACCACCGGAAACGAACCCCGAGCAATGGAGCCATCCGGCAATCAAAGATACACGCGAGTCGCTGGAAAACATTAAAAAGCTGACAATGCTGGACTTCGCTTCACCGGATATGCCGGATGAGATAGAAATACCCCTTATGTATGCCACGGATATCATTAACGGAATGACGCCGCTTCAGCAGGAAGTTGCTTCACTGAGACTCGCCGGCATGCTGCAGAGGGACATCGCCGCTGCACTAGATAAAACGGAATCCACGGTGTCTGCCCATTACAGCAAATCCCGCGGAAAACAGCTCGAACATATCATCAAATTTCTTGCGGACTACTATGAAACAGACATCGAAGTACTGAATGGTCATTTCACAGACTCATTGAAGCGGAGGCTCAAGTTATGAAGATAGCGCTCATCATTCTCTCTATTCTGTTATATGCAGCCAGCGGTTATTTCATCAAACTGCTGCTGGGCAAACTGTCCGGCATCAAAGATCAGAAGACCGACTATATCGGCATGACCATCGGATACAGCGAGCGGCTGCTTACGATTATATTCGTCATCTTCAACCAGTACACTGCCCTGGGACTCATCATTGCCGCCAAATCCATACTGAGGTTTCCCGCAGGCGAGAGGGAAAGCAAGGTGCACAAAGAAAGCGAGTATGTTCTCGTCGGTACCATGCTCTCCCTCGTCTTCGGTATTTTAAACGGCCTCTTGGTACTCTATACTTTAAATTATTAGAAGCGGCTGTCACAGCCGCTTCTTTTCTTACCTTTTATGCCCCGCAATGAGTCCGTCCCGGAGCTTAAGCGTCGATGCTTCTGTGCAGCTCAGGGCACGCATCACACTCAGCTGCCCGTACTTCTGTTTCAATTCATCCACGGTTTTCATCAGGGCTTCCTGCCGTTTAAGCTCATCGACATCATCGAACAGGGAAATCTGGTTCATGCTGTCAGGAATGAAATTGGTAAGCGTCACACTGATCGTCCGGTACAGTGCTTTGGAATCCGCCATTTTCCTCAATATATCCCATATCCTTTTCATTATCCGGTTGCTGTTGTTCGTCCCTTCCCGAATCGTAAACTGCTTCCTGTATATATGCCCGTCTTTGGTACCGACAGCAATCTGAACGGTTTTTGCCAGACTGTGCATCAATCTCAGCCGGTGCGTCACTTCATCCACGTGTTCCAGTACAACAACATAGATTTCCCTGAAGTGGTAATCCCGCATCAGAATCTGGCTCTTGCATATGGAAGGGGAATGCACGATGTGTTTCTCCCGTATTTTACTGAAGTCGATTCCGTTGGCATGCAGATGCCAGTCGACACCGATGATGCCGAAGTCCCGCTTCAAATACACCGGAGAGTACCGTGCCAGATCCCCGACTTTGAATATGCCCCGTTCATTGAGTTTCACTTCACTCCGCCGGTTGATTCCCCAGAAATCCCGGAGCGGTTTAATCGGCCACAGCTTCTCGGGCACATCATGATAATGCCACTCTGCAACGCCATCAGCCATCTTCTTCGCTTCAATATCCAATGACAGCTTGCTGAGCAGAATGTTATCCCCGATGCCCACGGCGCATTCTATCGCCGTCTCTTCATATATTTCATTTTTTATCTTTGATGCAAGGGCCTTCGGGGAGTCTGCAAACAGATGGCAGCTGTCGGTCACATCCATAAAGAATTCATCGACGGAATACTGATGGAAGTCTTCAGGAGCCACATACTTCAGTGCAATTTCTGTTATCTTCGCAGAATAATCCAAGTACGTTTTCATCGATGGATTGATGATATAGATATCCCGGCGTCTGGGTATTTCAAATAAACGGGCGCCCGTTTTAATGCCCAACTTTTTTAATTCCGGTGTTGCTGCGAGCACAACCGATCCCAGACTTTTCGTATCTGCAACCACAGCAAGCTTGGTCGTTTGGGGGTCCAGCCCTTTTAAAATACACGATACGCTCGCAAAGAAACTCTTCTGATCCACACAGAATATATGTCTTTTGGGACAGATATGATAGTTGTACATGCCAATTCCTCCAGTACAGAACATATGTTCGTATATTAATCATACCATATTTATTCTGCGGCGAAACAAAAAAACAGTCCGGCACGGACTGTTTCTGCTATTCAGTAATTCGGATGTCATCCTCATCTTCTGCATCGATGGAATTTGGGAGGAATACTTTCGTGTGGAGCCTCACAGAGTGCTTGTCATCACTGACCGTAAGACCCGATACGGAAAATTCGAACGGGATATCCACAGTTTCTTCTTTTTCAATCGTCACTGTCCGCTCAAGCCGGATGGCCTGCAGCTCCTCCAGATGTTCATCAAAATCGGAATCTTTTCGATATCCGCTGATCACTTTATACAGTATGAGTTCAATATCCTCCACATACTGTGTACTGCCGCCGCCCGTAATCTCTATGATGCCGTCGATATCATCTTCCGGCCGGTAGGATACCTGGGACAGCCGGGTGTCCACCGTCACCCCGCCGATGCCTATTCTTGTCAGCAGATTTTCAAACATAACATGCCCTCCATATAATAATTTTTATAGGTGTCACTATATATATTAACCTAAAATAAATAATTCTAACCAATAATGGGTAAGGATGGGTATGATACATTATAAAAACTCAAAAGGAGATGACACCATTGAAAGATATTTTTGCACTGCTTAAACAAGGGAGCAAGGCCTCCCTCACAGCATCCATCGTCAACTTTTTTATTGCCGGCTTAAAAGGTGTTGCCTTTCTGTTCACAGCGAATGTGGCAATGTTTGCCGAAATGATGCACTCTCTCGGTGACGCCATTAACCAGTTTTTCGTCTTTATCGGTTCAAGCCTTTCAAAAAAAGCGCCCACTGAAAGATTTCCATTCGGTTTCGGCAGATTGGTCAATCTGGTCTGTGTGTTTGCCGTAGTGGTCGTGGGCATACTGGCTTATGAAACAGTGAAGGAAGGGATCCACCATATCGTCGAGCCACTCCCCGGGGGAACAGATACGACATTCCTGCTGATTAACATCGGCGTGCTTGCAGCCGCTGCCATACTGGAAGGATATGTGCTGTATAGAGCAGGTAAGGAACTGCTGGGGCAGGCCGGCCAGCCATCTGACGGCCTCAAGCCGGTAACACTCAGCTATAAGCATATGAATCGTGCAAAACCTGCAACGAAACTCGTCTTCCTGGAAGATACAGTCGCGACGGCGGGGGCACTGCTTGCAATCATTGCGATTTTAATCGGACGCTTTACAGGCTTCGCTCCATCAGAAGGTATCGCATCTGTAATTATCGGTATCATGATGTTCTACATCGTCTATAAGGTATTTATGGAAAATGCCGCCGGGGTGCTCGGAGAGAGTGATCCGCATATGGAACAGAGAGTATCCGATATCGTTCTGAGACATGATGAGATTACAGATATCCAAAAGCTCTTCGTCTTAAAAGAAGGCGATGACCTCCATGTTGAAATCGTTGCGGAGACTGCCCCCGACATGACTGTCGAACACGCAAATAAAGTCAGGGATGATATTGAGGCAATGATACTGGAGCAGAGTCATGTGACGGATGTCAATACAGAATTCGAAGTGGACGACGGCCGCCGTACATGGCCGAGGTCACAGGAACAGATGGATAGAAAATCTAAAAAGAGGAGAAAACCTAAAGAGGAATAGCAAAAGAGGACGGGGCATGCCCCGTCCTCTTAATTTATGGCCTTTATTCAACGGAATCCGCTTCGTCTGTATCTTTCTGATCTCCTTCCAGGAAGTCGTGCAGATATTGATTGTTCGTTTCAAAATCCAGGTCGATGACATTCCCTGCATGCGGTGTATCCATAAATTGATATGTATTTTCCACAGGCAGCGTCAGGGATTCTATGTCCTTGTCCCCTCTTATAAGGAACGAGGCCATCATGCGGTACATTTCACCATCCGACATGCTTGTATTGACATGTCCCATCGCCGTGCCGGCAATCTTCGGCATCTTCATGATGTTGCCCGCCGACAATGCTTCGTCTTTCACCGCACTGATCACCTGCTGCTGGCGTCTGACCCGCCCGAAGTCTCCTTCGGCGTCATGACGGAATCTGGCATAGGCGAGGAGGTCCTCGCCGCCCAGGCGCTGTTCCCCTTTCTCAATCTTCGTATCTATCTTCTCAGACATATCTTTTTCCACATTTATCGGAATGCCATCCTGATTTACGACATTTATCACCGATTCAAACGCTTCATAGTCAACGACCGCATACTCTTCTACATCAATGCCGAAGTTTTGCTTGATTGTCTGTCTGAGCAGTTCGACACCGCCAAGTGAATATACCGAGTTGATCTTGTAACTCTGGTACCCCGGTATATCCACGTAAATATCACGCATCAGGGAAACCAGTTTCAGGTCTTTCTGCATATAGTCATATTGTGCAATCATAATGACATCTGTACGCTGCTGACCATCCACTTCCCGGTCTGCGCCCAGCAGCAGAATGTTTTTCTTGCCGTTATTATTGTCCACTCCGTTAAATTCATATGCTTCCTGTTCCACACCATTCTCTTTGGCAATATTCAATCCGGATTGATAAGAGAAATATATATAAAGTACTGATCCGATGAGCAGCAGGAGAATTACAAGGGGGATGAGCGCCCTTTTCCGTAATTTTTTCTTCTTCACTGTATGTCCTGCTTTTTCAGAACGGCTGTATTCGTTATCCATAATCATACTCCTGTTAATAATCTACTGACTCAGTTTACCGGTTTTTAACCAATTAATAAAGAAATATCCTGCAGCACATGCGTACAGGTCCGGTGATATCCATTGAGTCCGGTCTCTCTATTATAGTAGAATAGATGGAAACCATAAGGAATGAGGGATAGTATGGCACGGAAAATGATGCCGTTGATTATAATTTTACTATTGATGCTGCCGCTCAGGGTACAGGCTGCATCGGAATGGGACCAGGCTGTCACGGTGTATGGCGCAGCGCTTGAAAATGATCAGGAACTGCTGGAGTCAACAAGTGAGATACTCGGCGCTGAAGATGGTGACATCGTTGAATATGTAAGAAGCGGGGATGTGCAGAAATATCTTAATGTCACGTACGATGATTCCGTTTTAAAATCCAGCATACGCATACTTCAGAAGGATGGGGGCCACGGCCTCGATATCACTGTGGATGAAAGCATGGGCCAAATAACCAAAATTACAGAAGAGACATACAAAAATGCACTTTTGACTTCCGGCATCACTGATGCAGAAGTCGTCATTGGCGCAGCGGAGGATGTTACCGGCGAGAGCGCATTATCCGGCATTTACAAAGCATATGAAGCTCAAGGTGAAGAGATAGACACCGAGCGCACTCAGAATGCTCAGGACGAGCTTGAAACCATTTCAGACATTACTGAAGAAAACAGCAATGTAGAAGGCTTCTCCCAGGAACAGCTCAACAAGATGATCACTGAGATTAAAATCCAGGTCATTGAGGCGGGCGGAAACTTATCCGAGGACGAAATCAGAAGTATTGTGGATGAACAACTCAAAGAAAACGGCCTGAACGATGTATTGAATCAGGAACAGATCAACCGTATTACGGTAATCATTGTAAACATTCAGGAGTCCGGTCTTTTCCAGAATGAAGAAGCCGAGCGTCTTCTGGACAGTTCAAAAGGCCTCATCGATGAAATCACTTCAAGCGAAGGGTTCAAGGATGCCAAAAAGGCCGCCGAGGAACTGGGCAAGGATATTCAGGAATCCGGTGCATGGGAATCATTTAAAAATGCCGTGTCGGATTTCTTCAGATCGGTTACGGACTTCTTTAAGTCACTGTTTTAACCCCAATAAAAAAAGCGGACATGATGTCCGCTTTTTTTATTTCTGATCTTTATCTCTGGATTTGTTACCGTCTCTGTAAGCGTAGCGGTTTTCGCCCCACTCGTCGACATCCGAAAGATCTGCTTTAATATTGTTCGTCTGGAATACCGGAGTGATTCCCTGTTTAAGCTGCGCTTTGTAGTCTGCCGCCACCTGGAACACGATACTGCTCAGTGCAAATACTGCAACCAGGTTGGTTACGGCCATGAGTGCCATGAACAGATCGGCTGTGGCCCATGCTGTTTCCAGGTCCATTACCGCACCAACGAATACCATGACAACGACCAGTGCTTTGAAAATAAATAATACAGCTTTATTTTCTTTAATATAGTTCAGGTTACTTTGCCCATAGAAGAAGTTTCCGAGTATTGAACTGTAGGCAAACAGCAGAATGACAATGGCAATGAATGTTGCACCGAACGGGCCGATCTGTGCTGTCATCGCTTCCTGTGTCACCTGAATCCCCTGCAGTGCATCTGCACCGTACTCCAAGTCTGTGTACATGAGTATGATGACAGCTGTCGCCGTACATACAACCATCGTATCAAAGAATACGCCGAGTGACTGGATCAGCCCCTGCTTGACGGGATGGCTGACTGCCGCTGCAGCTGCCGCGTTGGGGGCAGACCCCATACCCGCTTCATTGGAGAACAGTCCGCGCTGGAACCCGTTCAGTATCGCAGCACCCACTGCGCCGCCGAATGCTTCACGAATGCCGAAAGCATTTGCAAATATAGTGGAAATCATTGGAATGACCTGGTCATAGTTGATGATTAATATTACGAAAACGACTGCAAGATAGATGACGGCCATCACCGGTACGATATAACCCGTCACATTCGCCACCCACCTGGCACCGCCGAATATTACAATGGCTGTAAGTACTGCCACGATTATTCCAATAATCCACCTGTCGACATTAAATGCCTCCTGATACGCATGTGCAATCGTATTGGACTGCAATCCGTTAAATACAAACCCGAAAGTGATCGTAATAAGTATTGCAAAAAAGATACCCAGCCATCTTTGGTTGAGCCCTTTCTGCATGTAGTACGCAGGGCCGCCGCGGAATCCGCCTTCCTTGTCTTTAACCTTGAAGACCTGGGCGAGCGTGGACTCGAAGAATGCAGTGGCAGCACCGAAGAATGCAATCACCCACATCCAGAATACCGCACCGGGGCCGCCCAGAACAATTGCCGTTGCAACGCCGGCAATATTCCCTGTGCCCACACGGGAAGCCGCACTGATTGTAAATGCTTTAAAAGGCGAAATCCCCTTTGAACCATCCGGTAAAATTTCTGCTTGTTCCTTAAGTACACGGAACATTTCCCTGAACCATCTGAATTGGACAAATCTGGAGCTGATTGAAAAATACAGACCAGCAAGTATCAGCAGTCCAATAAGAAAGTCTCCCCAGAGCAGATCATTACCGACTGAAACTGCCGATTTGAACCATTCCGGAATAAAATTTTCAAAATTCATTAAATAAAGCACCTCCTATATGCTTTTTATTATAGCATTCAAAGAGGTGCTTTAAAGAGAAATTTTAATATATATGGATTAAGTGAGTGCTTCGAAATCAACTTCGGCCACTTCACCGAATTCATTTTCATCCACTACAAATGAGCCGTTTGAATACTTGCCGCTCACCCTGGTCGATTTCGCATTCGTTTTGAATTCGGAAGATGCAGACTTGAGCACTATATTAATATCTTCTTTGATGACCGTTGCATTAACAATACGGTGGGGTTTGGATTTAATATCCTTTATCAGCATATTGCCGACCTGCGCCCTTGCGCCTTCCTCAAATACAGCAAGATCCGTCCGCTTCACAGCACCTCTTTGGGAGACTGTAATCAAATGTGTCTGGTTTGAAATCAATCTGGACATGACGATCCGATCATCGTCTTTGACATTCATCGCCCGGACGCCCTGTGCCTTCAAGCCGGTGTTGTTAATTACAGAAACCGGATAGCGCAGTGTCATTCCTTTATGCGTCACAAGGAGTACATCTTCGTCTTTCGTTTCAGTCAGCTCTACAGAAACCACTTTGTCATCCGCCTTAAGCCCCATGCCGGCGATTGGTCTTTTGATGCGTGTCGCTTCGTATGCATCAAGCCCTGTCAGTTTGATCTGGCCGTTTGCCGTCGTGGTGACCACCGTCACTTTCCCATCATACGTTTCGATCAGGAATGCGGTGATCGGCATTTCATCGGATTTGAGGTTGAACCGGCTGGACAGGTGCTGGCCGTTATCCTTCCACTTGATATCCTGGAGCTCGTGGACCGGAATGATCATATAGTTGCCATAGTTGGTGAACACCAGACAGTGCTGCAGCGTATGCCCCTGGCTCAGCATGACAAGCCGGTCTTCCTGCTTCATCCCGATTTCCTCGATGGTGCTCGCATTATAACTTCTCATACTCGTACGTTTAATATATCCGTCCTGAGTCACTGAAACCATGACCTCTTCTTTGGCGATAAGCACTTCTTTTTCAAGCTCTATCGTCTGGATCTCTTCTTCGATCACACTCTGGCGCGGTGTCGAATACTTTTTGCGTATATCTTTCAGTTCCTTCTTGATGACGGAAAGCAGTTTATTTTCATTGCCCAGGATTTCCCTCAGCTGGTTAATCGTATACTCGAGTTCATTATGTTCCGTCTCAAGTTCCACGATATCCGTATTGGTCAGGCGGTACAGCTGGAGCATTACAATGGCTTCGGCCTGGGTTTCCGTGAAGCTGAATGCTTCCACCAGGTTGTTTTTTGCATCCCGCTTGTTATCCGATTCACGGATCACACGGATGACTTCATCCAGAATTGACAATGCTTTCATCAGACCTTCGATGATATGCATACGGCGTTCCGCTTCACTGAGCTCGTATTCAGAGCGGTTGCGGATTACTTCCTTCTGGTGTTTTATATACGCTTCCAGTATATCTTTCAGACCTAAAAGCTGCGGGGCGCGGTCGCTGATTGCCACCATATTGAAGTTATAGGACACCTGCAGATCCGTTTTCTTATAAAGGTAGTTGATGATCCCTTCAACATTGGCATCTTTTCTGGTCTCGATAACCACACGCTGGCCATCACGGTCCGTTTCATCCCTGACTTCCAAAATGCCATCGACTTTACGGTCTGCCCGTATTTCATCAATCTTCTTCACCAGATTCGCCTTGTTCACTTCAAATGGCAGCTCATCAATGATGATGTGCGTCTTACCGCCTCGGACATCTTCGGTCCTCACTGTACTGCGGACGATGATCTTGCCTCTGCCTGTCTCATACGCTTTCTTAATCTGCGAGACCCCTTGGATGATTCCGCCTGTCGGGAAGTCGGGCCCTTTGACAATATTCATCAGTTCATCAATCTTCACAGTCGGTTTATCAATGATCTTCAGCGTGGCATCAATCACTTCCTCCAGATTATGAGGGGGGATATCTGTCGCATAGCCGGCGGATATCCCCGTTGTGCCATTGACCAGGAGGTTCGGGAATTTCGCCGGCAATACTGTCGGTTCCACCTCTGTATCATCGAAGTTATTGATGAACTTCACTGTATTTTTATTGATGTCGCGCAGCATTTCATTGGAAATCTCAGAAAGCCTGGCTTCTGTATAACGCATCGCAGCTGGCGGATCCCCGTCGACACTCCCTTTGTTACCGTGGATGGTGATGAGTTCTTCGCGCATCTTCCATTCCTGGGACAGTCTTACCATGGCATCATACACACTCGAGTCGCCATGCGGGTGATAGTTACCGATAACATTCCCTACAGTTTTGGCGGATTTCCTGTATCCTTTCTCGAATGTGTTGCCTTCTTTATACATCGCGTACAAGATTCTTCTTTGAACCGGCTTCAAACCATCTCTTACATCTGGAATCGCCCGGTCCTGAATGACATATTTACTGTACCGGCCAAAACGGTCGCCGATGACATCTTCAAGTTGAAGCTGCTGAATATGATCAGTCATCCAGTTCACCACTTTCTTCCAATTTTGCTACATCATCATTCTCAAGGATGCTGTCCTGCTCCTCGAGCGTGAAGCTTACATTCGATTCAATCCATTTACGTCTCATTTCAACGTTATCCCCCATCAGCGTCGTAACACGTTTAAGGGATAATGCTTCATCCTCGATCCTGACTTGTATCAGTGTACGGGAATCCGGGTTCATCGTCGTTTCCCAGAGCTGTGTCGGCATCATTTCACCCAGACCTTTATAACGCTGGAGTTCAACGTTTTTCCCGAGTTCTTTTTGTGCCTGGACAAGCTCATCCTCTGTCCATACATAGCGGACGATTTCCTTGCCCCTTGATTTCTTCTTCAATTGGAAAAGGGGCGGCAGCGCGATATAAATTTTACCCGCATCAAATAAAGGCCGCATATAGTTGAAGAAGAACGTCAGAAGCAATACCTGGATATGCGCGCCGTCCGTATCGGCATCGGTCATGATGATGATCTTATCGTAGTTTGTATCTTCGACATTAAATTCTGTGCCCACCCCGGCACCGATCGTATGGATGATTGTATTGATTTCTTCATTTTTAAATATATCTTCGAATTTTGCTCTTTCCGTGTTGATCACTTTACCGCGGAGCGGCAGGATGGCCTGGAACTTCCTGTCCCTGCCCTGCTTTGCAGATCCGCCGGCAGAGTCCCCCTCCACGAGATACAGTTCATTTTTCTTTGCATTCCGGCTCTGCGCCGGCGTGAGCTTACCGGATAGTAAAGTATCTTTACGCCTTTTCTTGCCGTTTCTTGCCTCTTCCCGGGCTTTCCTTGCTGTTTCCCTGACACTTCTCGCCTTAACAGCCTTTTTAACAAGCTGCGTGCTTAAAGTACCGTTTTCTTCCAAATAGTATGGAAGATGTTCAGCCAACAGGGACTCCATCACATTCCTTGCTTCACTCGTTCCCAGTTTACTTTTCGTCTGGCCTTCGAATTGAAGCAGATCTTCAGGCACTTTGATGGAGACGACTGCTGTCAATCCTTCCCTGATATCATTGCCTTCAAGATTTTTATCTTTGTCTTTTAATTCATTGATTTTTCTTGCATATTCATTGAACACACGGGTAAAACCCGTTTTAAAGCCAATTTCATGTGTCCCGCCGTCTTTCGTCCGTACGTTGTTCACGAAAGAAATGATGGTTTCACTGTACTGGTCATTGTATTGGAAGCTGACTTCCGCGAGGATGCCGTTATATTCTCCCGAAAACATGCTGACTTCACCAATTGAATCTTTTCCTTCATTCAGAAATTCGATGAATGCTTTCAGGCCGTCATCATATTTGAAAGATTCCTCGAGAGGGTCTTCAGGCCGTTTGTCTGTAATGTTAATTCTTAACCCTTTTTGCAGAAATGCAGATTCACGCATTCTCTCCATAATCGTTTCAAAATGGAACAACGTCCCTGATTTAAATATTCCCGGATCGGGTTTGAATGTCACTTCCGTTCCGGTCTTTTTCGTCTTACCCGTCACTTTCAGGGGTCGGTCAACTTTACCGCCGTCTTTAAATGACATTTCATGAATTTTACCCTCTCTGAATATCCGTAACTCGACCCAGGAACTCAGGGCATTGACGACAGAGGCTCCGACGCCGTGGAGACCGCCGGCTGTTTTATAGCCGCCGGAACCGAATTTACCGCCGGCATGCAGGACGGTGAAAATGACTTCAGGGGTGGTTTTTCCCGAAGCGTGTGTGCCTGTAGGCATCCCCCGGCCATTATCAGCGATTGTAATGCTTTCGTCTTTATTGATAATGATGTTTATCTCATCACCGTATCCATTTATAATCTCATCTACTGCATTGTCTGTGACTTCGTAGACAAGGTGATGAAGTCCTCGATGGTCTGTCGACCCTATATACATTCCAGGTCGTTTACGTACCGCATCAAGGCCTTCTAATATTTGTATCGATTCATCTGTATAAGTGTTTTGTCTTGCCAAATCAGGTATCCTCCCACAAACATACGTTCGTTTATTGTAATCTCTTACTATTTTTATACAAATCTTCGACGATTGCAACCCTAATCCTTATTTTACACGTTTTTTAAATTTCTGCTTTGAATAGTTTACATATTGTGATTATAGTAAACTATTTTTATGTTAGGCCTAATTATTTTTTTATGGTAAACTGTTAGTACCTGATGATAAAAGGGGTTTTTTAATTTGGAAATACTCATATCACTGCTGGTGTTTGGATACTTACTCGGAGCAGTACCTTTCAGCCTTCTCATTGGGAAATGGTTTTACAAAATTGACCTGAGAGAACACGGGAGCGGAAATATTGGAACAACCAATACATTCCGTATCCTTGGTAAAAAAGCGGGAATCATCGTGCTTATCATGGATATGATGAAAGGGGCAATTCCCGTCTGGGTCGCCTTGCTTATCAATACTGACTTCCACGTCTTTCTGCCGGGACTGGCTGCCGCACTGGGTCATGTCTATTCAATCTTTCTGAAACTCAAAGGCGGCAAGGCTGTTGCGACCAGCGCCGGTGCTATACTTGCCTATAATCCACTAATGTTTGCTATATTACTGAGCGTCTTTTTACTTACTTTAAAATTCAGCAAATATGTGTCCTTATCAAGTGTAGTCAGCGCCGTTTTATTCTTCATCCTGTCGCTTGTTTTCCGGGACCCGCTGCTTATCGGATTTTCTTTTATCATTGCTGTAGTTATAGTTGTTAGACATATCTCCAACATTAAACGTATAATAGACGGCACAGAGTCAAAGATTACATTCATGTAGCGAAAGGATTGATCAGCATGCTGAAAGTTACTGACAATGCAGTGAGTTGGATGAAAGAAGAACTCGACCCCGTAAACGGCCAAGGCGTAAACATCTATGTAAGATATGGCGGAGAAACACAGCTCAAGCAGGGATTCTCCCCTGCACTTACCGTAGACAGCATTCCGTCCGACAGTAAGGTTTTTGAATATGATGGCATCAATGTTTTCATAAAGGAAAGCGATCTCTGGTATTTTGAAGATACTGAACTCACAGTTGATGTAAACGATGAAGATGAAATTGCATTTGCTGATAATTAAAAATTAATAGCCCATCTCTTATGAGATGGGCTATTTTTTATGACGTTTTTCTTATTTAAGTTTGTTTCTGAGAACAAGTTGTAAGATACCGCCATGACGGTAGTAGTCAACTTCAACTTCAGAGTCAAAACGTGCTTTGACTTTGAATTCTTTTTTCTCACCTTTGTCGTTGGTCGCAACGACGTCCAGAAGGTGTCCTGGTCTGACTGCTTCACCCACCTGGATGTCGAATGTTTCACTTCCGTCAAGTCCAAGTGCATCTGCATCTTCACCATCAACAAACTGAAGTGGCAGCACACCCATCATAACGAGGTTGGAACGGTGGATACGCTCGTAGCTGGCAGCAATAACTGCTTTGACGCCAAGGAGGTTGGTCCCTTTGGCAGCCCAGTCACGGCTGGATCCCATACCGTAGTCGTCTCCTGCTACTACGACAAGACCCGTACCATCTTCCTGATACTTCATCGCAGCATCGTAAATGCTCATTACTTCGCCCGTTGGCCAGTAAGTTGTAAATCCGCCTTCTGTTCCAGGCGCTATCTTATTGCGGATACGGATGTTGGCGAAAGTACCACGCATCATCACTTCATGGTTTCCGCGACGGGAACCATATGAGTTGAAGTTTCTAGGAGATACACCTTGTTCGATCAGCCATTTACCTGCCGGAGTGTCTTTACCGATTGCCCCTGCCGGTGAAATATGGTCGGTTGTAACAGAATCCCCAAATTTACCAAGTACACGCAGACCGTTGAGTGGTTTTACAGTACCCGCTTCTGTTGATAGATTCTGGAAGAATGAAGGGTTTTGGATATAAGTCGAGTTAGGATCAAAGTCGTACAGTGGCGCATCAGTCGTTTCAATGTTATTCCAGATTTCGTTGGAATTGAATACACTCTCATATTCTTCTCTGAATAGTTCAGGAGTGACTGAGCTCATTACTGCATCTCTGACTTCTTTAGTTGATGGCCAGATATCTTTCATGAATACATCGTTGCCGTCCTTATCCTTGCCAAGCGGTTCTGCTTTAAGGTCGATATCCACTGTACCGGCAAGTGCATAAGCAACAACCAGCGGCGGTGAAGCCAGATAGTTGGCTTTTACAAGCGGATGGATTCTTCCTTCAAAGTTACGGTTACCGGAAAGTACAGAGGATACAAGAAGATCATTATCCACGATTGTTTCAGTAATTTCCGGAAGCAATGGACCGGAGTTTCCGATACACGTTGTACAGCCGTAACCGACAAGGTTGAAGCCGAGTGTATCAAGATATTGCTGCAGACCTGAATCATCAAGGTAACCTGTAACAACTTTTGATCCTGGCGCCAATGAAGTCTTAACATAATCAGGTACTTCAAGTCCTTTTTCCACTGCTTTTTTAGCGAGCAGACCCGCACCCAGCATTACATATGGGTTGGATGTGTTCGTACAGGAAGTGATTGCCGCGATGACCAGGTCACCTGTTTTGATTTCAGAAGATTTTCCGTTTTTGTAGTTGATTGTTGCTGTTTTATCAAATTCGGAAGCTTCCATGCCATGTCCATGGTTGCCACTTTCAGCAGTAACAGACTTTCTGTATTCATCTTTCATATCTGAAAGCGGAATGAGGTCCTGTGGACGCTTCGGACCGGCAAGTGCAGGTTCCACTGTGGACAGGTCAAGTTCGACTACGTCAGTGTAAACCGCTTCCTGTTCCGGATCGAAGAACATATCGTTCTCTTTCAAATACTGTTCCACAATATCAAGATGCTCTTCAGAACGTCCTGTCAGACGCATGTAGTCAATCGTTTCAGAATCGACCGGGAAGAACCCGCATGTCGCACCGTATTCCGGCGCCATGTTCGCGATTGTCGCACGGTCAGCGAGTGGAAGTTCAGTAACACCCTGGCCGAAGAATTCTACAAATTTGCCGACAACACCTTTTTTACGCAGCAGTTCAGTTACATACAGCGCAAGATCAGTTGCAGTCGCCCCTTCAGGCATGGCATTGACCATTCTTACACCGATAACTTCCGGTACAGGGAAGTATGACGGCTGTCCAAGCATACCAGCTTCCGCTTCAATGCCGCCGACACCCCAGCCCAGTACGCCAAGGCCGTTGATCATTGTAGTATGGGAGTCTGTACCTACCAAAGTATCCGGATAAGTAACAAGTCCATCCTCATCTTCTTTGACATGGACAACATTTGCCAGGTACTCAAGGTTAACCTGGTGTACAATGCCTGTTGCAGGCGGTACAGCTCTGTAATTGTCAAAAGCTTTCGTTGCCCAGTTCAGGAATATATAACGCTCCTGGTTTCTTTCGAATTCAAGTTCCATGTTTTTCTGGAGTGCGTCATGCGTACCATATTCATCCACTTGTACAGAGTGGTCGATAACAAGATCCACCGGCACTTCAGGGTTGATCTTTTGTACATCTCCTCCGACATCATCCATTGCTTTTCTAAGTGATGCCAGGTCAACCACTGCCGGAACACCGGTGAAATCCTGCAGAATTACACGGGAAGGTTTGAACGGCACTTCATTGCCTTCATTGTTTCCTTTGTCCCATGTACCCAGTGATTCGATATGTTCATCATTAATTACACGGCCATCGTACTGTCTAAGTACTGATTCAAGCAACACTCTGATTGAGTATGGCAGTTTGGATGTTTCAGACATGCCTCTTTCGGTCAAGGATTTTAAACTGTAATAATTATAATCCTTGCCGCCGACACTAAATGAGCGCTTAGCAGCTTCATTTACATTTTGACTCATGGTTAATAGCCCCCTATCAATATTTCAGTCATACGACTGCTCATATCAATTGTATAACTTAAATTTATGGATGTAAATGAAACTCACCTTAAAAGCGTCATATTTTCGATACAAAAAAATAACCTATAGTGATAAGTAATACTTATCACTATAGGTTGAAAACATAACTATATATTAATTATTATCTTCTTCTTTTGCTTCCCGTTCCATTTTTGTTTCATGATCTTTCATTAATTTTTCATATCGCGTACCTTCATAATCCGGTTCCAGCAATAAGTTTAATGATTTTTGCTCATCGGAAACATCTTTGTACGTCGCCACCATTACGAGTATCAGTATAACTGAGAACGGGAAGGCCGAGATGATCGCTGCCGCCTGCAGAGGCGCCAGTCCTCCGCCCATAAGAAGCACAACCGCAATCAGTATCTGGGCAAGCCCCCAGATCATTTTGATTCTGTTTGGTGGTGTCAGTGAACCGTGAGTTGTCTGCATTCCCAGCACAAATGTCGCCGAATCGGCTGATGTGATAAAGAATGTAGAGATCAGCAATACCGCAATAATGGAAATGATCATCCCCATCGGCATATTATTGAACATTTCAAACATTACCGCCTCTGTGGCCAGTTCACCGAACCCGCCGAACGTTTTTTCGCTTTCCATCGCACTTACGCCGAACACGCTGAACCAGAAGAAGCTCAGTACTGCCGGCCCCATCATGACTGCAAGAACGAATTCACGGATTGTGCGGCCGCGGGAGACCCTCGCGATAAAGATCCCCACGAATGGACTCCAGCTCATCCACCAGCCCCAGTAATAGATCGTCCAGGAACCAAGCCATTCACTTTTGGATTCATTCAGCGGCGCAACATCGTAACTCATCTGTATAAAGTTGCTGATCATGCTGCCGAAAGTATCCGTCCACAAATTCAAAATAAGGACAGTCGGACCTACTATGAGTGTGAAAATAAGCAGCAGGCCCGCCAGTACCATATTTGTATTACTCAAGTACTGGATACCTTTTGAAAGGCCTGACCACGCGCTGATCAGGAACAGCACAGAAACGACCGCTATTATGAGTATCTGGACATAAATGTTGTTTGGAATACCGAATAAGTAGCTCAGCCCGCCGTTGATCTGCATTACGCCGAGACCCAGTGAAGACGCAACCCCCATAATTGTAGCGAGCACCGCAAGCACATCGATGGCAGTTCCGATCGGCCCTTCAACACGATTGCCCAGTATCGGACGCAGTGTTCTTGAAATCAGACCCGGCTCCCCTCTTCTGAATTGTGTGAAAGCCAGGGCAAGGCCTACGACTGCATATACTGCCCAGGCGTGGAATCCCCAGTGAAAGAATGTTCTCCTGAGTGATTCTTTCATCGCTTCATCAGTGCCTGGTTCTGCTGTAGGCGGTGTCAGGAAATGGCTGAGAGGTTCAGAAGCGCCCCAGAATACCAAACCGATACCCATACCGGCACTGAACAGCATCGCAAACCAGGAAACCGTTCTGAATTCCGGCCGCTCTGTCGGTTTTCCCAAACGGATCTGTCCCATCGGTGTAAAAACGAACAACAGACAGAAAAGAATCATAACAGTGGTTATCGATACATAGTACCAGCTGAAATTAACAGTGATAAACCCTTGGATAGCGCTGGTTACCCCGGCAAAACTGTCAGAAAAAAAAGCACCGTAAAGAACCAAAAGTGCGGTGATGACAACCGCTATCCAGAATACCGGAGATAATTTTACCTTTTTGTTATCATCCATAGTTTCCTCCTTGTAATCGGTAAATGGTGAAATTATAGTCCTCTCAAGACAAATACCCATACTGGTACAGACTTAACCGGTGCCAAATCCGCTTTTTCCCTGATGCCACTTAATTTCAATGTTATTTTCCGTAACATTATATATAAATTGTGTTCTTAAACTTGTTTTTACATGTGATAAATGGCATATTAAATTTGCACAAAGCAACCTGTGTAATTTTCAACATGAGGAGGAAATAGTATGTGGCAGGAATTCAAGGAGTTTATCGCACGGGGGAATGTGCTTGATCTGGCAGTGGCAGTCGTTCTCGGTGGGGCATTTGGGAAAATCGTGACGTCATTGGTGGAAAACATCATCATGCCTCTGATTGCACTTATTTTCGGTGATACCGATTTTGCTTCGAGCTGGTCTTATATGGGAATTACTTACGGCGTTTTTATCCAATCAATCATCAACTTCCTGATCATCGCAGCTGCGATTTTCATGTTTGTTAAAGTGATCAACAATCTTACAAGAAACATGTTCGCAGATGATGAAGCAGAACCTGAAGACGAACAGATTGTTCTGCTCAGAGAGATAAGAGATTCACTTAAAAATGAAAATGATGACTTATAAAAGGAACAATGCGGCTCCGCATTGTTCCTTTTATATTAAACTCTTATGAAATATTCAGCAGTGTAGCTATAACAAGTGCCGCGGCTGCGATGATCAACCAGATCATAGTGATTTTCCAGACAAACTTAACCCATTTGATATAGGGGATTCCAGATACGGCCAGGACGCCCATCAGTGAAGCGGATGTTGGAATGATTGTATTTGTAATCGCATCCCCGTATTGGTAGGCAAGCACCGCAATCTGACGCGGAATACCCTGCAGATCTGCGATTGGTGTCATGATCGGCATTGTCGTTACTGCCTGTCCGGATCCTGACGGGATGAAGAAGTTTATAATCACCTGGATGACAAGCATCCCCAGTGCAGTAATTGTATTGGGAAGATAGTCCAGTATACCGCTCAGACTGTATATGATTGTGTCTATAATGACACCGGATTCCAGCACTACCACGATTGCCCGTGCAAACCCGACGATAATTGCACCGTAGACGACAAGTTTCATACCTTCGATGAATGCATCGAAAATATCATTGATTTTCATGCCGCCGACCAGCCCCGCAATAATTCCTACAAGGAAGAAGTTTGCTGAAAGCTCAGTCAAAAACCATCCGTGCTGGAATATCCCGTAAATATTGATTACGATTCCTATGAAAAATGTGAACAGAATAAATATGTGTCTTTTTTTCAGTTCCCCAAAATCCATTATATCTTCGGTAAAGTTGACATGTCCCGATTGTGATTCGTCGTATATCAGGCTGGATTCAGGGTTCTTTTTAACCTTTTTGGCATAATGCATGACATACCAGACTGCAGCACCCAGAACAAAGATATAAACAACCGATCTGAACTCCCATCCAGAAAATATGGTCAGTTCTGCGATTTCCTGTGCAATCCCCACAGTAAAGGGATTCAGCATGCCGCCGATAAAGCCGGATGCGGCACCGAGTGTAACCATTGCAGTCCCGACCATCGCATCATATCCGAGCGCCGTAGCCAAAACAATGCCTATCGGCACGAAAATGATTGCTTCTTCCGCCATTCCCGTAGTGAAGCCAAGGAGCGAAAATACAAACATGACAACCGGAATCATTAATTTTTCATTGCCCTGGACGGTCACCATGACTTTCTGAATCGCTGCTTCAATTGCACCCGTCGCGCGAATGACTCCAAAAGCACCCCCGACGAGAAATATGTAGAATATTATTTCTCCCCCGTCAATCAGACCTAAAGGAATCGCTTTGAACAATTCAAAGAAAGTCACAGGACTCTGTTCGACATTTGAGAAGCTGCCGGGCACAACTTCAGTCTGCCCCCCTACTTCAATCCTCTCAAATTCGCCGGCCGGTATGATATAGCTCAGCGCTGCAGCAATAATCACCACAGCAAGTAAAATAGCATAAGTGTGCGGAAACCGACTGCTCTTTGCAATATTTCCATTCTCTTCTTTCGACATATAATCCCCCTGTTAAAAATGATAATTCTATTATACATGTAGTAAATAATATTGACAGAAAAATTTAAGAAATCAGTTTTTTTGGATAATAAGCTTGTTATACGAGTCCACTTCGATATAATAAAAATAAATTGTTTAAAAGAAGGAGTGACAGGTTTGAAATTTTTAAAGGTTCCTCACGCCTTCGTACTTATCTATGGCATCGTTATTTTAGCTTTTTTAATGAGTTACATAATACCTGCTGGAGAATACGAAAGATACGAAAATGAAAATGGTGTAACCGTAGTAGATGAAACATCATTCTCGTTTACAGAACAAACCCCCGTCCACTGGACTGAGATTTTCAAAGTGGTTCCCGCAGGAATGATAGATGCCGCATCCATCATATTCCTGATTTTCATCATCGGCGGAGCTTTCGGAATGATAAATGGTACGGGAGCAATCGAAGCGGGTATCAACAAAATCGTTTCGTTATTAAAAGACAGGGAAATCATTCTGATTCCCCTCACCATGCTTATTTTCTCTTTCGGCGGAGCAACTTTCGGCATGGCTGAATCCACACTTATATTTATACCGATGGGTATCATACTTGCCAGATCTTTAGGTATGGATGCCATGACCGGGATGGCCATGGTGGCACTGGGTGCCGCATCAGGATTTGCAGGCGGTTTTATGAATATTTTCACAGTGGGCGTCGCCCAGGAAATTGCCGGACTGCCATTATTTTCGGGAATGTTCTATAGAATCATCATCCAAATCGTTTTTGTCGCCATCGCTTCGTTTTTTGTTTACCGATATGGAAAAAACGTACAGAGAGATAAAACCAAAAGTTATGTATATGCACTGGAACAAAATGCAGAACAGGAATCCTATGATTTCAAGAGATTCACAATCAGGCATTCATTTGTCCTGGGCATTATATTAATCGGCTTTATATTCATCATCTACGGTGTAGTACAGGGCTGGTCCACCGGTACAGATCTTGCAGCAATCTTCCTGGCCATGGGAATTCTTTCAGGTTTTGCCGGAGGCAACAATGCAAACAATATAGCCGAGGATTTCATCAAAGGCGCCAAGGAAGTGACATTCGGCGCATTGATTGTAGGGCTCGCACGCTGTATCCTTTTAATTCTGGAAGATGGAACAATTATTGATACGGTGATTTATGCAGTCAGTTCAGTTCTTGAAGGATTTCCCGCAACGGTCGCAGCTGTGGGTATGTTTTTTACCCAATTCGTGATCAACTTCTTCATACCTTCCGGTTCCGGTCAGGCAGCCACAACGATTCCGCTTATGGCACCGATCGGGGACATCGTCGGTGTGCCAAGGCAATCGGTTGTACTCGCCTTCCAAATGGGTGATGGCTTATCAAATTATCTGTTCCCCACTTCAGCAATACTGATGGCGGGACTCAGCATTGCGAAAATCCCGTATGAAAAATGGCTAAGATTTGTGTGGCCGGTTATGCTCACATGGATTATCGCATGTTCTTTATTCATGGTAATCAGTCTGCTGATCGGTTACGGACCATTCTAAATTCAGACATTATTAAAACCAGTACAATCCCAAAGCGATTGTACTGGTTTTAATTTACTCTTTATTCAAATGCTGTTTTACTTCACTGATGAAATACAAGCTTCCTGTAACAAGCAGCATATCGCCGTTAAATTCTTCGATAAACTGATGGAAGTCATTTATTTTCTGCTTATCCCGATGTTTGACCGCTTCATACAAAGTGTCCATCGCAAGAGCTTTCGGAAAATCAAAATGGGTAACATAGAATTGATCCGCTATCTCTGACAATGAATCCACCATCGTGGATAAGGGTTTGCCCTCTATCGCTGAAAACAGTACTGTGATTTTCCTATCAGCATAATTCTCTTTTATGGTATTGACGAGTGCCTCCACCGCTTCATTATTATGCGCCCCGTCCAGGATGATCAACGGATTTTCCTGAATTTTTTCAATGCGGCCAGGCCAGGCCATTTCTTCAATCCCCTGAATCAATTTGTTGAAATCTAGTTTTACTTTCTTTTTATCATGAAGTTCCAGCAGCGCAGCAATGGCAAGCGATGCATTTTCCTGCTGGTGTCTGCCGGCCATGTTCAGCTGGATATCCTGGAAATCATACTGGTCATATTGGAACTGGAATTCCCCTTCATCCGCATCTCTCATCAAAAGGATTTCACGCTCCAGTTCAATCCCTTTCGCATGATTTTCATCCAGTACTTTATATACATAATCTTTCGCTTTTTCATCTTTGACACTGAATACAAGCGGTATACCCGGTTTGATTACGCCGCTTTTATCTTTGGCAATGTCCAGCAGTGTATCTCCCAATATATTAATATGATCAAGTCCGACACTCGTCAGTACTGTCATGATCGGTTCAAAGACATTTGTAGAGTCGTTAGTGGCACCGAGCCCCGCTTCTATAATGACAAAATCCACCGAACGCAGTCTGCCAAAATATACAAACATCATCATTGTGATGATTTCAAACTCCGTGGCCACACCCAGATCCGTTTCTTCATCCATCTGCTCACTGACGGGACGGACAATTTCAACCAGCCTTACGATTTCTTCATCGCTGATCGGCACGCCGTCGACTGAAATGCGTTCATTGAATGTTTCTATATAAGGGGACGTAAATGTCCCCACTTCATAGCTGTTATAATTCAGAGCATTCCTCATATACGCGACGGTGGATCCTTTGCCATTCGTACCGACAACGTGGATGCCATTGATATTCTTCTCCGGGTTCTCAAGCCTTTCCAACATCCACTTCATTCGCTTAACCCCAGGTTTTATGCCGAATTTAATGCGTTCATGAATCCAGTTGAGGCCATCTTTATAGTCCATGCTTTAACCCTTTCTTTTGAGACTGTCCAGCCGTTCTTTCACTTCATTATACTGGGACTGGTAGCCAAGCTTTTTCTCTTTCTCCTGATCCACAACCGCCTGAGGTGCGTTATTCACAAACTTCTCATTACCGAGTTTGCCATCCACACGTTTGAGCTCCCCTTCAAGGCGCTTCAACTCCTGCTCAAGGCGTGCGATTTCTTCTTTCATATCAATGAGTCCCGAAAGCGGCAGAATCACCGTTGCCCCTTTGACAACATCCGTTTTTGAATCATCTTCCACTTGGATGCTCTCTGAAATCTCAAGCGATGCAGGATTGCAGAATCGGTCAATGTAACTTCTGTTGGCCTCTACTGCAGCACGTCTTTCCTGGTCTTTCACTTCAATCTGGATATCAATCGGCCTGGATAGAGGGGAATTCACAGCGCTTCTCGTCTGTCTGACGGACTTGATGATATCAACAAGAAGTGCCATGCCTTCTTTGGATTCCGGATATTTATATTTTTCATCAGGTGCCGGCCATTCACTGATTACGATGGAGCGGTCCCCTTCGATTGACTGATAGATTTCTTCTGTAACAAACGGCATGAACGGGTGAAGCATTTTCAAGATACTGTCGAGGGTATGAAGCAGTACCGAGCGCGTCATCGCTTTCTCTTCATCCGTGCCTTCTGTCATTGGCACTTTCGCCATCTCGATATACCAGTCACAGAATTCATCCCATATGAAGTTATACAGCACACGCCCGACTTCACCGAACTCGTATTTCTCTGACAGACGTGTCACATCTTCAACCGTTTCATTCAAGCGTGTAAGGATCCATTCATCAGCAAGTGTCTTCTTACCTTCAAGGCTGATATCCTCCATGCCAAATCCCTCACCGATATTCATAAGGCTGAATCTTGAAGCATTCCATATCTTATTAATAAAGTTCCATACGGATTCCACTTTGTCATCAGAGTATTTAAGGTCATGACCCGGTGTTGATCCTGTCGCTAGGAAATATCTCATGGCATCTGCACCATATTTTTCGATGACATCCATCGGGTCTACACCATTACCCAGCGATTTTGACATTTTACGGTTCTGCTCATCCCGTACGAGTCCGTGCAGGAGCACATCATCAAAAGGATTTTCCCCGGTATGTTCCAGTGAGGAGAAGATCATTCTCGCTACCCAGAAGAATATGATGTCATACCCTGTAACCAGTACATTTGTCGGGAAGAACTTTCTAAGGTCGTCCGTATCTTCCGGCCAGCCCATAGTGGAAAACGGCCATAATGCGCTGGAGAACCATGTGTCCAGAACATCCTCATCCTGTACCCAGTTTTCAGCATCTGCCGGCGGCTCCATGCCTACATGAATTTCCCCGGATTCCTTATGGTACCAGGCAGGAATCTGATGTCCCCACCAGAGTTGTCTTGAAATGCACCAGTCACGGATATCTTCCATCCAGCGGCGGAATGTTGAATCAAACCGTTCAGGGACAAAATTGATCGGATCATCGGAATCCTGATTATCGAGACTCTTGCCAGCAAGTTCATCCATGCTGACGAACCATTGGGTGGATAAGTAAGGTTCAACGACCGCATCACTGCGCTCAGAATGCCCGACTGAATGTACATGTGGCTCGATTTTGATCATGAATCCTTCATCTTCAAGATCTTTGACCAGCGCTTTTCGGCATTCGAAACGATCCATCCCTGCATACTTGCCGGCCAGCTCATTCATCGAACCATCCGGATGCATCACATTGAGCCGTTCCAGATTATGCCGTTCGCCGATAACGAAGTCATTCGGATCGTGCGCCGGTGTCACTTTCATCACACCGGTACCAAATTCTTTATCCACGTAGCCATCCGCAATAATCGGAAGTTTGCGGCCGACAACCGGCAGAATCGCATGCTTGCCGATAACATCCTTGTACCGGTCGTCTTCAGGATGCACGACAATCGCAGTATCCCCGAGCATCGTTTCCGGACGGGTTGTGGCTATTTCCACATGTCCGCCATCTTCCAGCGGATATTTCACATGATAGAAGTTCCCTTCGATCTCTTTGTGGATCACCTCGATGTCACTGAGTGCAGTCTCTGTTGCTGGATCCCAGTTGATGATATATTCACCGCGGTATATCAGGCCTTTATTGTACATATCCACAAATACTTTGCGGACAGCATTGGACAGCCCTTCATCCATGGTAAAGCGTTCTTTATCATAATCGAGTCCCAGGCCGAGCTTCTCCCACTGGCTTCTGATAAAGCTTGCATATTCCTCTTTCCAGTTCCAGGCATGCTCCAGAAACTTCTCCCGTCCGATATCGTGACGGTTGATACCCTGCTCCCGAAGACGGGCATCCACTTTGGCCTGTGTGGCAATACCCGCATGGTCCATCCCCGGCAGATAAAGCACTTCATAGCCCTGCATCCGCTTCATACGTGTGATGATATCCTGCAGTGTTGTATCCCATGCATGACCAAGGTGAAGTTTACCTGTTACGTTCGGCGGCGGAATCACAATGGAATACGGCTCTTTTTCTGATTTCGCATCCGATTTGAAATATCCTGCATCCACCCATTCTTTATATTTACCTTCTTCAACTTTTGTCGGATTGTACTTTGTTGGCATATCCACAATTATCTCTCCTTATTTTTCGCATAATAAAAACTCCCATCCTAAAAAATAGGACGGGAGTTCCGCGGTACCACCTAAATTCAGCATTTTTACATACTGCACTCGGAATGATTAACGCTCATCAGACGTCCCGCCCTACGGATTATGTTCAGGCGGAATCAGCATGCAGACTACATTCACGGTACGCTTCGGTATGTTTACAGCAAACACATACTCTCTTAAACCCGCACTACCGGAAACTTCTGCCAAAATGTTTATAGATTTAATTTTATAGTATTCCAACCGCCGGGAACTGTCAAGTTTCTTCGCCGTTCTGCCTGCGCCTTTTACGGTTCACAGAAAGGATGATATTGATGATGGGCGCAACGATCAGCAGTATGAAGAAAATACGGAATATATGATAGCTGGAAATCATTGCGATATTGGCTCCCATCTCCACCGCGACAATGATGATCTGTCCAATGCCGCCGGGCGCCGCACTCAGGAATAAGTCATTAAAACTATGTTCTGTGAAGAAGATGAAGATGATGACAATTACCATCGTCCCCAGTATCAGCAGCACGTTCTGGATGAGCATGGAAATGACCATCCGGCCGTTCAGCCTGTTGATAAGCGATGAAATCTGAAGACCGATGCGGATGCCGAATAGAATCTGTGCGAAGTGCATGAATTCGACATTCAATGAAAATGTATGGTCTGTTAAGAGATTCCATACCAGAACACTGATCATCGGCGCAATCATCACCGGGACAGGGAACTTGAGAAACTTCAGAATAAACATCAGGATGACAGCACCGGCCAGAAGGAAGAACATTTCAGGAATAAGCATCGAAATGATATCCGGTACAGCATCCTCCTTGCTGCCGGCGCTGCCGTTTGAAAACAAACTTGCGATAAACGGAATGAAAATCACTACAAGAACTATGCGCGACATCTGAGTCAGCGTGACAAGGAGCAGGTCCGCACGCTTCTCCTCTTCTGCCATGATGATCATCTGGGACAGTGCGCCCGGGATGGTGGCAAGGACTGCCGTTTCGTATGTACAGCCTGTCATTTTCATAAAGAACCGGGCCAGTACAAGGCTGAGCACTATGACTAGCAGGGAAAGCAAGACTATATTGAATACATCATTCTGCATATCCAATATGGTCTCTTTAGTGAATGTAGAGCCTATTTCAATACCGATGATGAATATCCCGATATCCCCCATCCATTTTTTAAAGCCGAGATCACTGCCAAATAATCGATAGAAAATTATGGTTGCGATCATGGAGCCAAACAGCCAGGGCAGAATCAGACCGGCAGTATGCAGCACCCAGGACAGGACAAACGCTGCGATGAATAAAAACAATAACCTTACATACTTCATTTGGCGCATTCTCCCCTTTGTGTGTTCCTATATTCCCTGCCTGAGCATTTTTCATCTTAAGGCAACGGGATTATAGGTGTTCGAAAAGCTATCTCCGATTCCCGGCAAACCACTGGATCGCCTTATGGATCCCTTCGTTCCAATACTCCCAGTCGTGACCGCCGGGGCCGTCTTCATATTTGAAATCGACCGCATGGTCCTCCAGATACTTTTTGAAGTCCAGGTTATTCTGGTACAGTTCATCTTCAGTACCGCACATCATATAGAGTTCGGGCAGCGCGTACCCGTCGGCCAGTGCACGGTCAACCAATGCTCTCGGCTCAATATCCAACTCTTTCATCGAAGTTACATCCCCTGCGATGGCTTTCGGAGAAAAGTCATACCACTCATAACTGAGTAAATTTTCGAGGTGCGTCGCACTGGACATAAAGCATGCTTTGGCGAAACGGTCTCCCTGTGTAAACGCCATTTTTATCGTACCGTATCCGCCCATGGAATGGCCGGCGACGAAATTATCCTCACGCTTTTTAGAAAGCGGCAGTATCTGCCTGGCATAATCATGCACTTCGAGCACATAGTCGTAATAACTATGCCCAAAGACCATATTGGTATAAAAGCTGTGATCGGCACTCGGCATAATGACTGCGATATGTGCCGCATTTGCAAATCTTTCAATATTTGTATATCTTGTATACACTGTTTCATCATTGGATAACCCGTGTAACAAAAGAATTGATTTTAACGGCTGTACTTCACTTTTTGTGTCATACTGTGAATCTTCTTCTGGTAAGATGACTTTAAATGAATGATGCTTGCCCAATGTATTTGTATGGTGATTTATTGTTATCAGTGCCATGAAAATCGTCTCCTTCAATATATAATATAGGGTTAAACAGTAATCTAAAGCAAATTGCGAAGAAAATAAATTTTAAAATATATGAGAAAAGGTGATCTAATGGCAAAACAATCCAAACGCGATATGCTGCTTGAAGCGGCAATATCCATCATTACTGAAAAAGGGAGTGACTACCTCACTTTAGATGCCGTCGCTGAACGGGCACATGTGAGCAAGGGCGGCCTCCTCTACCACTTTAAGAATAAAGATGCCCTGATACGGGGCCTGGTTGAATACGCAAATGAGAAATATCACCAAAATATCTCATATCATTATAACAAAGATGAAGAAGAAACCGGCCGCTGGACGCGTGCCTTCATCAATGCGACGAAGGAAAACCGTGATGAAAACTCCAGTGTGACTTCAAGTATGCTGGCGGCACAGGGAATAAACCCCCGCCTCCTGCAGCCGCTGCAGGACTCCTATCAGGAGTGGCAGGAAAATATCAAAAATGATGGTATCGACTCGATCGATGCGACCATCATCCGCCTGGCCATTGATGGTCTCTGGCTATCGGAAGTATTCGGTCTCGATGCACTGGATGAGCCCACAAGGACCCAGGTGATGGCAAGGCTTTTGGAATATAGTTCAAATCAAAATAAGAGTTCTGACTGAGCAGAGAGTGCTCGGTCTTTTTTATTTTCCTGAAGAAGACGTTTTCATTAATGAAAAACCGGATATTCCGGTTTCCGCTGTTGAAACTTAACCGTCCAGTTGGTATACTAACAAACGTTGAAAAATTCAGATGAAAAATTGGAGGACTGACACCTATGTCTAATAAAGTAATGCTCACAGCGGCAATCACCGGCGCTGGTGAAACAACCCAGAAAAATGAAAATGTACCGGTTACCCCGCAGGAAATTGCGGAGTCGGCAATTAAAGCGGCGAAAGCGGGTGCCACCGTTGCACACATCCATGCCAGAGACCCGGAAACCGGCGGCATCAGCCATGATGTTGAACTATTCAGGGAAGCAGTACGCTTAATCCGTGAATCCGACACTGATGTCATCATCAACATCACTTCCGGAGGCGGCGGCGACTTCATTCCAAATATGAAAAACCCTGCTGCTGGCGGAGAAGGCACCGACATGCAGACACCAGGTGAACGACATGAACCTGTAGGCGCGCTGCTGCCGGAAATGTGTACGCTTGATTGCGGCAGTGTCAATATGGGAGATGCGGTTTATCTCAGCCCTGCCGAATGGCTGCGCGAACAGGCGAAACTTGTTCAGGATGCCGGCGTGAAACCGGAACTGGAGTGCTTCGATACCGGGCACGTCAGTTTCGCGAATCATTTGATCAAGGAAGGCCTGATCGACGGCGAACCATTATTCCAGTTCTGTCTGGGGATTCCATGGGGCGCTGAAAATGATGCAGAGACGATCGAATATCTTAAATCGCGTATTCCGGATAATGCGCATTGGTCCGCATTCGGCATCGGTCGCATGCAGTTGCCGACAGTAGCTGAAGTTGCTAAACAAGGCGGTAATGTACGCGTCGGGTTAGAAGATAACTTATATATCTCCAAAGGCGTAAAAGCGACGAATGAATCACTCGTTGAACATGCGGTGGAAATTTTAAAAGAACAGAATCTCGAACCGCTCACTCCTGCTGAAGCACGTGAGAAATATAACTTAAGACAACCTGAAGGAGGAAAATAATATGAAGTTTGCTGTTGTTGGAACCGGCGTCATCGGCAGTGGCTGGATTACGCGCATGCTCGCACACGGCCACGAAGTTACCGCCACCGACCCTGGTCAGGGCGCTGAAGATGCAATGATAAAACAAGTCTCTCAAAACTGGCCATATGCTGAACAACTCGGATTGGCCGAAAACGCATCACTCGATAATTTAACCTTCACTTCAGACTTAACTGAAGCCGTTCGTGATGCTGACGTTATACAAGAAAATGTTCCTGAAGTGGAATCCATCAAGCAGGAAGTATTGCAGCAGATCGATCAGCATGCGCGTCCGGATGCCATCATCGGTTCAAGCACTTCGGGCATAAAACCAAGCGAACTGCAGCAATCATTGCAGCATCCTGAACGGCTGGTTGTCGCCCACCCTTTCCATCCGGTGTATATATTGCCACTTGTCGAAATCGTTCCGGGTGCAGACACTTCGGAAGAGACTTTAATTAGAGCGGAAGAAGTCTATGAAGCGATCGGTATGGACGTGCTCCATGTCAGACATGAAATTGAAGGTCACATTGCAGACCGTTTAATGGAAGCTCTATGGCGTGAATCCCTCCACATCGTTAATGAAGGCATTGCAACGACTGAAGAAGTGGATAAGGCATTCACTCACGGTGCAGGCTTGCGTTATGCCCAATACGGACCATTTATGACATTCCACCTGGCCGGCGGCGAAGGCGGTATGCGTCACATGTTAAAACAATTTGGCCCGGCACTCAAAAAACCATGGACGAAACTCGAAGCACCGGAACTGACGGAAACATTATATGAAAATGTTGTCACTGGCTGTGAGACAAAAGCAGGCACTAAAACCATGTCTGACCTTGATCAGCATCGTAATGAATTTTTAGTAAAAGTGCGTCAGCTTGCACAGGAATATTGGCCGGAAGACACACCGGCAATGCACAAGCGTGTGCGTGTTTAAGGAGGATATTTTATGAATGACACATTATTTTCGTATCAGACTGCAGTCCCTGCATCCTGGGTCGATCACAATCAGCATATGAATGATGCTGAGTACAATAGATTTTTCAGTGATGCAACAGATGCCTTCCTCGCCCACCTCGGTCTGACACATAACACGATCGAAGCGCTCTCGTTTACGATCTTCACTTTGGAAAACCATACGGTCTATCTGCAGGAAGTTAAAGAAGGTGCGGAAATCACCGGTGAAGTCCTGTTGCATGACTTCGATGCTAAACGGCTGCATGTCTTCATCTCATTATATGATGGCAATAAAAACCTCTGTGCCACATATGAAGTTATGCTGATGGGGATGGATCAGGAAACCGGCAAACCGGGAGCATTCCCTGAAGAAATATATCAATCCATAGAAGCGTATGACAGCAGACAGGATATTGCAGAAAAACCTGAACAGATCGGAAGAACGATCGGCATCAGAAGAAAATGATTGGATAAAGGTGTGAAGGCATGTGTGACAAACTCATGCCTTTATATATTTTAAAAAGATATTCGGTCGATTAAGCAGCAGATTTTGATATAAGCGGTATAAATATTAGGAAATTATTATATAAAGGAGTAAATCTATGTTAAGCATCAAAGGACTGACGAAGATTTATCAAGGGAACACAAAAGCTGTCGATGATGTCACTATTGATATCGAAGACGGAGAGTTTGTTGCATTTATCGGGACTTCCGGAAGCGGCAAAACGACGGCACTCAGAATGCTCAATAGAATGATTGAACCGACTTCCGGTACAATCACCATAAATGGGAAAGACACCAGCAAAATGAACCCTGTGGAACTGAGAAGAAACATCGGTTATGTATTACAGCAAATCGGCCTGCTGCCCCATATGACAATCAAGGAAAACATCGTTCTTGTACCAAAATTGCTTAAGTGGTCAGAAGAAAAGAAAGATGAGAAAGCACTTGAGTTAATTAAACTCGTAGACTTGCCGGAATACTATCTGGATCGCTACCCTTCCGAGCTCTCAGGCGGCCAGCAGCAACGTATCGGTGTTGTCCGCGCACTTGCCGCAGAACAGGACATCATCCTGATGGATGAACCCTTCGGTGCACTGGACCCCATTACAAGAGACACTCTTCAGGATCTAGTCAAAGAACTCCAGAAAAAGCTCGGGAAAACTTTCGTTTTCGTTACACATGATATGGACGAAGCGATTAAACTGGCGGATAAGATCTGCATCATGTCCAAGGGTAAAGTCGTACAATACGATACACCAGATAACATTCTGAGACATCCGGCGAATGACTTCGTACGTGACTTCATCGGTCAAAACCGCCTAATACAAGATCGTCCGAATGTCCGTACAGTGAAGGATGCGATGATTAAACCAATCACTGTCAATATCAATGAATCATTGAACAATACGGTAGCAATCATGCGTGATAGACGCATCGACACAATATTCATTACGAACAATGACAGCAAATTACTTGGCTATCTGGACATCGAGGATATACAGCAAGGGGTCAGACAGCATACGGAACTGATAGATATAATGCAGCGTGACATTTATCGGGTAAGAATCGATTCCAAGCTGCAGGATTCAGTCCGCACCATCTTAAAAAGAAATGTACGTAACATTCCTGTCGTTGACGAGAACAATGTCATCAAAGGGCTCATCACCCGAGCTAACATGGCAGATATTGTATACGACACAATCTGGGGTGAAGCGGACTCTGCTGCCAACCCTGCCGAGGCAATCATCGATGGCGATGTACCGATGCCTGAATCCCTAGGGGCTGATGACAAATGATGGATTTCCTGAATGAATACGGCGGAGAACTGGTCGATAAAACACTGGAGCATTTCTTTATCTCCATCGTTTCTCTCGCCATCGGTATTCTCATTGCAGTGCCAATCGGTATTCTACTCGCTAAAAAGAAAAAACTCAGCAATGCCATACTGACAACTGCCGGCGTGCTGCAGACAGTTCCTACACTCGCCCTCCTCGCATTGATGATTCCCTTGTTCGGTGTCGGAAAAACACCGGCAATTATCGCGTTATCCGTCTATATCCTGCTGCCGATACTAAACAATACGATTTTAGGTGTGCAGAATATTGACAGCGACGTTAAACAAGCAGGAAAAAGTATGGGAATGACAAATTTCCAAGTGATGAAAAGCATCGACTTTCCGCTTGCTCTGCCGATGATTATATCCGGCATCCGCCTGTCCAGCGTATACGTCATCAGTTGGGCAACACTTGCGAGTTACATCGGTGCTGGCGGTCTCGGCGACTTCGTCTTTAATGGCTTGAACCTGTATGATCCAATGATGATTTTCGCTGGTGCAATCCTGGTTACATTCATTGCACTCGTGACAGATTATTTTCTTACACTCGTTGAAAGACGGGCAATACCAAAAGGGTTAAAAGTATCCAGATAGAAAGAAGGTTACACACTATGAAAAAAATGAAGAAATCAATCGTCGTGATGTTAACATCTATTTTGGTTCTTTCTGGATGCAGTTTGCCTGGCTTAGGTGGCGGTTCAGATGATCCAATGCGTATCACATCACTGGCGACAAGCGAATCACAGATTATGGCACACATGATGCGTTTAATGATTGAACATGATACAGACGGCGAGATCAAACCAACAATTATCAACAACCTGGGTGCAAGTACATTACAGCATAACGCCATCATCAATGGCGATGCGAACATGTCAGGCGTCCGCTATTCAGGAACAGAAATGACCGGTCCATTAGAACATGAACCGATTGCAGATCCTGATGAAGCGATGGATGTAGCCCAGAATTTATTCCAGGAAAAATTCGACCAAAAATATTTCGATTCATACGGGTTCGATAATTCGTATGCATTTATGGTAACAAAAGAAACAGCTGAAAAATATGATTTGGAAACGACATCAGATTTGAAAGAATATAAAAAAGAATTGGCACTTGGTGTAGACAGCTCATGGCTGAACCGTGAAGGTGACGGATATCCCGGCTTTACAGATCATTACGGCTTCTCATTTGATACAGTAAGACCGATGCAGATCGGACTTGTATATGATGCACTGGATAACAACAGTCTCGATGTCGCACTCGGCTATACGACAGATGGACGTATCGCAGCATATGACCTCGTCGTGCTGGAAGATGACCTGCAATTCTTCCCGCCGTATGATGCAGCTCCCCTGGTAACAGATGAATTGTTAAAGGAGTATCCGGGAATTGAAGCGACAATTGAAAAATTGGAAGGCAGAATCACGACGGATAAAATGCAGGAATTAAACTACGAGGCTGACGGGGAAGGCAAAGAGCCATCCATCGTTGCTGAAGAATTTTTAGAAGCCAATAACTATTTTGAAGATGAAGAAAGCGGGGATAAATCATGAGTGGAAATATAATCATCGATTTCTTTAATTATTTTGGGGTCAATGGCGGATACCTGCTGGAATTATTCTTCAACCATTTATTGATGTCAGTGTATGGTGTCCTCTTTGCTGCCATCGTAGGGATTCCGGTCGGGATATTCATCGCCAGATTTGTAGGATTATCAGGTTTCATCATTACAATAACAAACATTATTCAAACTGTACCGGTCATAGCAATGCTTGCGATGCTCATGCTCGTCATGGGACTCGGCCCGAATACAGTAGTGTTCACAGTATTCCTATACGCACTGCTGCCGATTGTTAAAAACACATACACTGGCATCATCAGTGTCGACAGCAACATCAAAGATGCCGGTAAGAGTATGGGCATGACACGCAACCAGGTGTTACGCATGATCGAGCTGCCACTCGCAATGTCCGTAATTATCGGTGGTCTGCGTATTGCACTCGTTGTCGCGATCGGTGTCGTTGCAGTCGGTTCATTTATCGGCGCATCGACGTTATCAGATGTCATCATTCGTGGTACAAACGCGTCAGAGGGTACCGTATTCATTCTGGCAGGTGCCCTGCCCATCGCAGTTATCGCCATAATCATCGATGTTGGCCTGCGTCTGATTGAGCATAAGCTTGATCCGACAAATAAAAAACGCAAAGCAGTTGCATCACAGTCAATCGGAAACTAGCTGATTCAGAAATTACTAAGCGAGGCCACTGTATCAATCAAACAGAGGCCTCGCTATTTTTATGACAAACAGTATTCCTTGTGTGAAGAACTATCGTAATTTTCATTATGTCTGATCCATAGCAGACTTCCACCATCAAATAATCTATCATACCGGATATAAAAAAACTTCCACATGAGCTGTGGAAGTTTTTTTATCAATTATTGACCTGCCATAAATTCATAAAGTGCAGTCAGATCTTCATCAGCAATCTGATCCTGACTGAATGACGGCATTTGGCCTCTGCCGTTTCTGACAACGTCAGTGAATTCACCCTCGTCAAGGCTAGTACCTGCAAGTGCTGGTCCCATACCGCCTGAGAAGTCTTGTCCATGACAGGAAGCACAGTTATCACGTGCAAATCCTTCAGCATCGAAGTCGCCGGATGAAGCTTGTTCTCCACCGCCTTCAGATGACTCTTCAGAGCTTTCTTCCTCACCGCCGCCGGATGATTCCTCTGCACTTTCTTCTTCTTCGCCTCCGCCAGTAAGAGCGACACCGCCATTACCTGTAACTAAATGAATTACAAGAGGGATAAGTAATAAAACAATAATGATCGGGATAATCCAGGCAAGTGGATTTTTCTTATCATTTTCAGTGTGATCAATCATTTCTCTGTTCTGGCCATCGACATAAGTTTTATCTTCGTCTTTCTGCCCTTTCATGAACCTGTCTTTATCGGACACATGCTTGTCCTTATCATTCGCCATGTGCACAACCTCCATTTATATGTTTAACTTAATTATACACTTTATTTATTTTACGTAAACTGTATAAAAGCACTTATTCTGCTTTAATTTTATCCAAAGCATTGCTGAATGCCGTTAAAGTTTTCTCAATGTCCTCTTCTGTATGCTTAGTGGATAAAAACATACCTTCAAATTGGGATGGAGGCAGATAGACGCCTTCTTCCAGAAGATTACGGTACATCTTGGCAAACAAGTCAAGATCACTTGTGTTTGCAGAATCGAAATCAGTTACAGGACCTTCGGTTAAAAAGAAACCAATCATGGAGCCTGCACGGTTTACCGTGATTGGAAATCCTTTTTCTTTAAAGATTTCTTTAAGGCCATTCTCCAACGAATCTCCAAGCTTATTGAAATGATCATAGCTTTCTGGTGTCAGCTGTTTTAATGTCTCAAGACCTGCAGTCATTGCAAGCGGGTTACCGGAAAGAGTGCCTGCCTGATAAATGTCACCAGTCGGTGCAATGCGTTCCATAATGTCTCTTCTGCCACCGTAGGCACCGACCGGCAGTCCGCCGCCTATCACTTTGCCCATGCAAGTTAGATCAGGTTTTATGTCGAAGTGTCCCTGAGCGGAATGATATCCTACTCTGAACCCTGTCATCACTTCATCAAAAATAAGCAGGGTGCCATTTTTTTCCGTCAGTTCACGGACGAATTTAAGGTAACCTTCTACCGGAGGAACTACACCCATGTTGCCGGCAACCGGCTCCATGATTACCGCTGCGATATCTTCTCCAAAGTGATCAAATGCTTCTTTTAAGCTTTTTTCATCATTGTAAGGCACTGTAATTGTGTTTGCTGCAGTACCTTCCGGAACACCCGGGGAATCGGGAAGTCCCAGTGTCGCAACACCACTGCCTGCTTTGATGAGCAGGGAATCACTGTGGCCATGGTAGCATCCTTCGAATTTAAGTATTTTACTGCGTCCTGTAAATCCACGCGCGAGACGCAGTGCAGCAAGAGTTGCTTCAGTACCGGAAGAGACCATACGTAACATTTCTATAGAAGGGACACGATCTATGACTAATTCGGCCAACTCATTCTCCAGCGCTGTCGGAGCACCGAAACTTGTTCCTTTCTGGGCCGCTTCCGAAACGGCATTAACTACCTTTTCATCGCTGTGACCAAGAATTAAAGGTCCGAAGCTCAGTACATAATCAATATATTCGTTGCCGTCAACATCATATGTTCTGGCATCTTTGGCATGATCGATAAATATCGGATCCATCCCTACCGAATTAAATGCTCTGACCGGACTGTTTACCCCGCCCGGCATTAGATCTACTGCTTTTTTATAGAGTGACTTCGAATTTTCATACATGCTATTCCATCCCTTCATCAAGCATTCTGCAAATATCTTTCGCGAAATAAGTAATAATCATATCAGCCCCGGCCCTTTTCATGGATATCATCTGTTCCATAATGACCGATTCTTCCAAAAGACCCATATCCACTGCTGTTCTTGTCATCGAGTACTCTCCGCTTACATTATACGCAATAACAGGCACATTTGATTGATTGCGCACATCTCTAATAATATCCAAATATGATAATGCAGGTTTGACGATCATCATATCGCACCCTTCTTCAAGGTCACTTTGTAATTCTCTGTGTGCCTCGAGCCGGTTTGCAGGATCCATTTGATAAGTTCTTCTGTCGCCGAATGAAGGTGTGGAATCCGCTGCATCTCTGAACGGACCATAAAATTTGGACGCATACTTGATACCGTAGCTCATAATTGGAATATGGCTATATCCGTTATCATCCAGTCCTTTTCTGATTTCAGTTACGAAACCATCCATCATATTGCTTGGGGCAATAATATCTGCACCGGCTTTCGCCTGAGATACTGCTGTTCTAACCAGGAGCGGCAGAGTGCTGTCATTATCGACATCCTGTGTTTCACTGTCAATCAGTCCGCAATGGCCGTGGTCTGTGTATTCACACAGACAAGTATCCAATATTACAAGAATCTCGGGATATGACTTTTTACTGATCTTACATGCTTCCTGAACGACACCATGGTCGTGATAGGCACCTGTTCCTTCCGGATCCTTTTCATTGGGGATACCAAAGAAAATTACAGATTTGATTCCCAGTTCCTTCACTTCTTCAAGCTCTTTTTCAAGCAGATTCAAGGAAACCTGGAAGACACCTTTCATAGATGGAACTTCTTTTCTGACATCATCTGCTTCAACAACAAATATTGGATAGATGAGATCTTCTTTTGTTACTTTTGTTTCTCTTACCATATCTCTCATATACGCCGTTCTTCTCATACGGCGATGTCTGTCAAAATTCATCTTAGCACCTCTATTTAGTTCCATTTTCAATTAAAGCGAACATATTTTGCAGCGTTTCTTTTTCTGGTTGAATACTTTCGACATGGTATTTCTTTAAAGCATCGTGTGTCACATGACCGATCGCAACAACAATGATATTTTCCAACTTTTCAGGACCGAACCAATTCATAAATACATCTACACCGGAAGGGCTCGAAAAAGTGACTGCATATGGTGACGTCTCCATCAATCTTTCAATCCTTCCCAGTGATTCCTCATTCGGGACGGGTCGATACAGTTTCAGACGGACCACATCTGCACCGGCTTCAACCAGGTGATTATACATGAGTGGACGTGCGTTGGTACTCACCGGATATAGAATCCGTTCATCCTTTTGGACTTCGAACTCTTCCATGAATTTTTCCTGTGTGTAGCCGCTCGGCTCAAAATCAACATTAAGGCCATAATTTCTCATGACCTGACTTGTTTTTCTGCCGATGCTTGCCAATCTTTTGTAATTAACCCTGTTTAAAAATGGGATAAAGTGTTCTACAGAATTAGGACTCGTTAAAACAAGCCACTCGTAATCCACATCGAATATTTTATCATTGAATGGCAGTCTTTCTGTCTTGATCACTGGTGTATGCTCTATTTCAAATAGCTCTGTCCGTGCATCCCCCATCCTGCTCTGAGTGACAATGACAAGTGGTCTAGAGTGTCTCATTGAGCCTATCAATGATTTCTTTAGCCCCTATGCGCTCCATCTCATCTGCAACGAGATTTCCGAGTATTTCAGGATTTTCATGGGATTTTGTCACCAGATACTGTTCACTGCCATCCTCAGGCATGATCAGTCCTGTGAGATAAAGTTCTCCGTCTTCATATTTTGCGTATCCGCCAATAGGAACCTGGCAGCTTCCGTCCATTCGTTTGAGGAATGCACGTTCAGCACTGGTGCATGTCGCATCTACGTCTGAATGGACTTTTTGGAGCATTTCAATCAGTTCCCTGTCATCCGAGCGGCATTCTATACCCAATGCCCCTTGTGCAATTGCAGGTATGAATGTTTCCGGATCAAGATATTCTGTAACAACATTATCAGACCAACCCATTCTTTTCAGACCTGCTGCAGCGAGAACGATTGCATCATACTCGCCGGACTCCATCTTTTTAATACGGGTATCGATGTTACCACGTACCCATTTGACTTCTATGTCATCTCTAACAGCGAGAAGCTGTGCACCGCGGCGCAGACTGCTCGTGCCGACTACACTGCCTGCCGGGAGATCTTTAAATGGAACCTTTCCATTCGAAAGGAAAGCATCACGCATATCCTCACGCTCCGGTACACAGGCAATTGTAAATTCATCTGACAGCTTGCTCGGAACATCTTTAAGACTGTGGATTGCCATATCAATTTCTTTATTGGCAAGAGCCTGTTCTATTTCTTTCACGAATAATCCTTTGCCGCCAACTTTTGACAGCTGGACATCGACAATCCGGTCACCTTTAGTGACGATTTCTTTTATCTCGATATCAAGTTCGGGATAATGTTCTTTCAAGCTATTTATAAACTGCTTTGATTGAGTCAGTGCTAGACCACTGCGTCTTGAACCAACGATAAATTTTCGCATAGCGGTATTTCTCCTTTAATATCCCCAAAAATGGAAATTGGATAATTGTGTTATGAAAATATAGTTAAGCATACATATGATAAATGCTGTGATATTCAATTTGGCAAAACGTAAAATATTACGTTCTGTCTTTAAATGGAACAGCAATGCGGCATACATAAGAACAACGACAATGGTGCCGAGCACCTTAAAATCTGTAAAGATTTCCATGCCGATGATATTAATCCCCCACATTGCACCGAGTAAAATACTGATTGTCATGCTGAACACACCAAAAAGCATTGAGCGCACCATCATTTTTTCAGCTGTCCCTATGCTGAACAAGGAAAAGAAAAGACGATTGAATCGCTTCTTTTTCAGATTATCATATTGGATAATATAAATCACGGCATGTATGACAGAGACGAAGAATAAAACATATGCAATCAATGCAAGGCCAACGTGAATCACAAGCAATTCGTTCATTAGAGTAGACACTTCAGTTATCCTGCTGTATTGAACCGGTGCAAAGGTGTGGATCGCAAACAGCACAAAAGCGGTCAGTACATATATGAACAGAGCAACTTCCGAATCGCTCCTCTTATAATGAACAAGGCCGGTTAAAATAATCAGGATTGATAATGCATACAACCCTTCAAATGTTGTTTGGACAGGAATTCTGCCAATACTCACACCAATGCTTATAAAACCGACAACCTGCAGAGCTGCAGCGACTGTCACAATATAAAACGAAACCTTCCTGGCCTGCCGATTTCTGAAAAATAAATCGTAGCTCAGCGCAGAAAGGCTTATGAAATATAGTAATAATACAAACTCATGGATGCGGAACATAATATCCATATGGTTCCCACCTGTCTAATCGAGTGCAAGCTCCTGCTTTCTGGCACGAAGCTTTTCCTGATTTTTGGCTTTATCCTGCTGTTTAATTTCCTTCACTTCATCTTCGATGCCGAATAATTGCTGGATTTCTTCAAGTCTGGCATCCGCTTTCCTGTTACCTGCAATTTCTTTCGTATAGATGATAGGGTCTTTGAGCATCTGATTAATGATACTCTTCATGTGTTTTGAAACGATAGTGCGTTCACGGTCAGTCATTTCCGGCATTTTTCTTTCCACACTCTGGAATGTATCTTCGTGAATGTTAAGGGCTTTCGTTCTCAATGCCTGGATTACGGGTACGACACCCAGCATGCTTACCCACTCTTCAAAGCTGTCCATGCTCTCAGCAATCATCGCTTCAATCTTAACAGCTTCTTCCTTCCTTGTTGAAAGGTTGGCATCTACCAGTCCCTGCAGATCATCTACATTGTACATGTAAATATTACTAAGATTGCTTACTTCAGGTTCAACATCACGCGGCAGTGCGAGATCCATTAAAACAAGCGGTTCTCTTGTTTTTCTATTTTGTAGTGCACTTTGAACAATAGATCCAGTGATTACATAGTTGCGTGCAGCTGTACTGGAAATGACGATATCTGCTTTTGCCAGTTCTTCTTCCAGTTTTTCAAATGGCACACTTTCCCCATTGAAACGCTGGGCTAAAACTTCAGCCTTATCCTGGGAACGGTTAATGACAGTCACTTTGTTGATCCCGTTGGAAGTGAGGTTTAACAAAGACTGTTCCGCCATTTCACCTGCACCGACAACAAGAACTTTGTTTTCTTTTACGTTTGAGTATATTTTCTTTGCAAGTTCCACTGCAGAATAGGAGATGGAAATCGCATTTTTGGAAATATCCGTCTCGCTATGACCGCGTTTTGCAATTGTGATTGCTTCTTTAAACAATTTATTAAAGATTGTTCCCGTTGTGTGCTCTTCCTGGGCAATAAAGAATGCATCCCTGATTTGACCCAGAATCTGCGTTTCTCCAAGAACCATTGATTCAAGGCCCGCCGTTACACGGTATAAATGATGAATGGCTTCATCCGCCACTTTTACATCTGTAATCTTTTTGATAATATCAAAATCAACATTGAACCAGTCTGCCAAAAACTTTTGAGAATAATATTTTCCAGTATGCACTTGATCACTGACTACATATACTTCCGTACGGTTGCATGTGGAAAGTAATACAGCTTCAAGGATACTTTTCTGCTCTCTTAATTTATGCAGTGCCGGAATAACTTCCTCATCTTCGAAAGCCACCAGCTCTCTTTCTTCGACACTCGCTTTTCTGTAATTCAGACTTAACGCAATAACGTGCATCCGAATTGCCCCCCAATCCATATTGCACCTTAGCCAGGTACTTATAACACATATTATTTTACCAGAATGCGAGCATATTATCCATGGCATTGCTCTTATTTATATTAATTATAAATAAGAAGTTTTTGTGAACGTCTGTCACATCATTCTATGTGGTCAGAAATTGTCTTCATAGCGAGTGGTAAATTCTTTTTATCCACTGCAGAGAACGGGATAATTGTATCTGTCGGCTCGAATTCAATTGTCTCTTTAACAATTTTTAAATGTTTTTCTACCTTACTCTTAGGAATTTTATCCATTTTAGTACATATGAGAATGACCGGTATCTCATAATACTTTAAAAAGTCATACATCAGAATATCATCTTCGGTCGGTTTATGCCGCAAGTCTATAAGCTGTATGACAGCTTTGAGTGCTTCTCTTTCAGTAATATATTCCTCTATCATCGCGCCCCACTTCTCACGCGCCTTTTTAGACTCTTTTGCATAGCCATAACCAGGTACATCTACAAATACGAATTTGCCGTCCATATCATAAAAGTTCAACGTCTGTGTCTTACCTGGTTTGGATGATGTTCTTGCTATATTTTTCCTTCCTGCAACGGCATTTATGAAAGAAGATTTGCCTACATTGGATCTCCCGCTTAATGCTATTTCAGATAGTCCTGTGTTCGGATACTGATCAGGCCCCACTGCAGAAATCAAAATATCTACGCTTCCTGGGTTTATTTTCATACTTTCACTCCTTTAAGCAAAAAGAGCTGTCCGATTAAAGACAGCTCAGGTGAATTATCAATTAGTTATGCACTTTTACGTTCCGGATCGATTACCTCACCGTTTTCATCATATAACAGAGGTTGTGCTTCCTCCTGAATCGTTTCCCGTTTAATCTTAACTTTACGGATTTCATCGTTGGATGGAATGTTGAACATGATGTCCACCATCCGTTCCTCGATAATTGAACGAAGTCCACGTGCACCCGTTTTTCTTTCAATCGCCAGTTCACTGATCGCGTTAAGCGCATCTTTATCAAACTCAAGTTCAACATTATCGATCTCAAGCATTTTCTTGTACTGCTTAACAAGCGCATTCTTTGGCTCAGTAAGAATAGAGTTGAGTGCTTCTACATCGAGTTCTTCAAGATAACTGATGATTGGCACACGGCCGATGAATTCGGGAATCAAGCCGTAGCTCTGAAGGTCATCCGGACGTACGCGTGACATGATTGCATCCTTATCATCGATTTTCTCTGATGATGCTCCGCCAAATCCAATCACTTTCTCACCGATTCTTCTGCGGATGATATCGTCCATGCCGTCAAATGCTCCACCAATGACAAACAGGATATTCGTTGTATCTATTTGTATTGATTCCTGATTAGGATGTTTCCTTCCACCTTGTGGTGGCACACTTGCTGTTGTTCCTTCAAGGATTTTAAGCAGTGCCTGTTGAACACCTTCACCGGATACGTCTCTTGTAATTGAAGTATTCTCGCTCTTTCTTGCGATTTTATCAATTTCATCAACGTAAATGATGCCTTGTTCCGCACGTTCAACATCAAAGTCTGCAGCCTGAATCAATCTGAGGAGAATGTTTTCAACATCGTCTCCTACATATCCTGCTTCCGTTAGACTTGTCGCATCAGCAATTGCAAATGGTACATTAAGTGTTCTTGCCAACGTTTGTGCAAGAAGGGTTTTACCACTACCGGTCGGACCCATCAAAGCGATGTTACTCTTGGAGATTTCAACACCGTCTTCATTGTTCTGATTGATACGCTTATAGTGGTTATACACCGCTACACTCAGTGCACGTTTTGCTTTTTCCTGCCCGATGACATAATCATTCAACGAATTGAGGATTTCCTGCGGTTTAGGAATATCAGTGATTACTTCCGTTTTCTCTGATTTAAGCTCTTCTTCAATTATCTCATGGCACAGTTCAATACATTCATTACAAATATAAACGCCGCTGCCTGCTATTAGCTTCTTAACCTGTTCCTGATCTTTGCCACAGAAAGAACATGTCAGGTTTGTGTCATCTTCATTAAATTTAAACATATACAACACCTCTTTTTTCATTCCTGTAAAATATACTAGATATTGATAACAAAATCAAATATCTGGTTTCAGGTAAATGTAAATGATTAGAAAAGCTCTGCAACAACAGTTACAGAGCTCAACATTTTTTGGCTATAATCTATTATTTAGATTGTTTTCTATTGTCAACAAGTACATCAATCGCTTTTTGTACTTTAAGGTCTTCATTCAACATGGAAAGGTCGCCTAGAGTAGATTTGATATCCTCTACTTTAATGCCGAACTGCTCGCTCATTTTTTCAAGCTCAGCGTCAACATCCGCGTCAGCAACTTCAATGTTTTCATCGATTGCAATTTGTTTCAGTACAAGGTTTGTGCGAACACGTTTTTCTGCATCATCTTTCATCTGGTCACGAAGCGCATTTTCGTCCTGACCGGAAAGCTGTTGATACATTTCCATGTTGATGCCTTGCTGTGACAGGCGCTGTTCGAATTCCTGAAGCATTTTGTCAGTTTCAGTTTTGACCATTGCTTCTGGTACATCGATCTCAGCATTATCGGAAGCTTTTTCGACCAACTGTTCTTTCATTGAAACGTCAGCTTCATTCTCTCTTGCTTCTTTAAGATCTTTTTCAAGCTTTGCTTTAAGCTCATCTACAGTTTCAACATCCTGTTCAAGTTCTTTCAGAAGATCTTCATCAAGTTCAGGCATTTCTTTCACTTTGATAGAGTTGATTTTCACTTTGAATACCGCTTCTTTACCAGCAAGCTCTTCAGCGTGGTACTCTTCAGGGAAAGTAACTTTAACATCTTTTTCTTCGCCTGTTGCAAGTCCGACAACCTGCTCTTCGAAACCAGGGATAAAGCTGCCTGATCCGATTTCCAAATCATAGCCTTCTGCTTTTCCGCCTTCGAATTGTTCACCGTCAACGTAGCCGTCAAAGTCAAGGTTGACCGTGTCGCCCTCTTCTACTTTGCCGTCTTCTTTAACGACCATGTCAGCATGAGATTCAAGCATACTGTCGATTTCTTTCTGAACGTCTTCATCAGTCACTTCAGTGTCGAGTTCTTCAGCTTCAAGGCCTTTGTACTCGCCAAGTTTAACTTCAGGTTCAACTGTAACTTTAGCAGTGAAGACAAGGTCTTTGCCTTTTTCCATTTCTTCGATGTCAACTTCCGGCTGATCAACAGGGTTGATTTCAGCTTCTTCAACAGCTTCTGTATAAGCTTTAGGAAGGATGATATCTAATGCATCCTGGTAGAGAGATTCGACGCCGAAACGTTTTTCGAACATTTGACGCGGTACTTTACCCTTTCTGAATCCAGGTACAGATACTTCTTTAGATACTTTTTTAAATGCTTCATCCAGGGCAGAGTCTACTTCAGTTGCTGGAACTGTAATCGTTAGAACTCCTTCGTTACCCTCTTGTTTTTCCCACTTTTGAGCCATAGTTTAATTCCTCCGTTAGTCCGTAATTTCAATTAACCAATATAGTATAACATATCACTTTTTTATATCCAACATTTGATTTGATCAATTTCTGGAAGCAATTGAGGATTCTATGGACCGAATCCACTTCATTGCTTCATCCGTTGCATACGCTTTACCCTCGTACTCAAGATTCACCATCTCATGCAGGATAAGTAAATAGCTGTATATTAAATCATCCATTTCTATGTCCGGTGTAAAAGGATAGCAATGGATGATATGGGACATTACCATCGCCCTTGCCGATTCCAGGAACTCGGGCATTCTCTCTTCCATTTCACTTAACACGGAAAATAAGACAGTTCTGGACAAATCCAATTCTTCCAGTGATTCAAGATTTCCGGGAATCACCGCGGTTACCTCATCAAACTTTTCGATTTCAATCGGTTTGTCATCATTAAACTCTTTTAAATAAAGGAGCATGAATGTAATGAGTTCATAATTTTTTGTTTCGGTAATTGCCTCTCGAATCATTTCCAGATACTTACCGTTCTTCTCTTCTGTCCATTCCGCCACAAGCTCCAGCTTCTCGTAGTGCAGCATATTCACAAAGGTATCCGCAGTCACCTCGGGCTCGGGTCCGACCTCCGGTACCATGCGTTTATTATCCAGAGCCTTTTTCGCCCTGTGGCGTAATGCGGCAACTTCAATCCGGAAACCCTGGGGGATATTCTCATTCATAAGATGATCGGAAAACTCAATCACCTCAAAATATCGCTCCAGTTCTATCAGAGCAACCAAAAGATAGTACATATGCGTCTCGTAATTGCCGGCACCTGCATTCATCGACAACAGTGCATCATCCACTATTGCTTCTTTATCATTTGCCCGGAGCCGGGATTCGTAATATTTCTCTATCAGTTCGAGCTCAGGTTCTGTATGTGCTATATACTGAGTGAACCTTTCGATATAGGATTCATACTCCCCATCTTCATAAAGCCGCTTCAAATCACGCTCTACCTTTTGCAAAAAGCGTCTGTGTGAGCTCACCTTATCTGACATAAGCATCCCTTATAATCAGTTCGCTCCAGGATTCATAGGGAGACATGTCCGCCAGGGATTCATCTTTTTCCCAGATCAGTTCAAGCGTGTCTTCCTCTTTGGATGCAACAGTGGAAGGATCCACCTTAACACTGAGAACGAGACCAATATGGACTTTGCCCACTTCATTGTCATCGTCATTGATAAGACCCATGATTTCCATGTCTTTTACAGCATCAGCCGACAGGCCGACTTCCTCTTCCAGCTCCCGTTCGGCATTGACAGAGAGCTTCGAACCAATATCAGACACTTCGGGCACATCATTCATATGGCCTCCGACACCGATAGACAAGAGCCCGTGCAGGCGTGCCTCTCCCCCGCCGCCGAGACGTTTATATAAGAGAGTCGAGTCGTCGCTGTCAGATTTGATGATCACATAGCTGATCAGCTGTTTGTATGAAGGATCCTCCTCCATATCACCGCGTCTTTTCACTTCAAATCCACTGAAGGTCGAAACAATTTCTTTATATCTTGCATCTTTTTTGCCGATAAAACCGTTAAATGCATTTTTCTCGCCATCGAAGATATCAGATCTCGGAACAACCAGAATCTGTTCATCAAATTTACTCATTAACATTCTCCTCTCATGTATGACTACATCATAATAATTTTATATAAGGATCATGTATTTGTAAAATGAAAATCCTTGGGTACCTCTGTACAGCCTTTTTTGAATTAAAATAATACAATAGACTGTGCAGAAAAATCACTTTTGAACTTACTATTCAAAGAAACGAAACGGGTGATTATTTAACCTATATTTGCATATATTTCTTTGATAAATGGTAAAGTAGTTTTAATAAGCGCTTTACATTAATCTTTTGCATGGATAATATGGCTTCCAGGTAAAAGAAGAGCAGATTTTCAGGAAATGAGGGACGAAAATGGAAAAGTCATTTGCAGTATTCGGGCTGGGACGATTTGGCGGAACGATTGTAAAAGAACTGCACGGTATGGAGATTGAAGTGATTGCGATCGATAAAGACCAGGACACGGTAAACGAATATTCCAAGTATGCCACATATGCAGTATGCGCCAATGCCATCGATGAAGCCTTTTTAAATAATCTGGGTGTCCGTAACGTAGACCATGCTTTCGTTTCATTCGGTGATGATCTACAGGCAAGTATTCTGACGGCATTGTTGCTGAAAGAAATGGAAGTACCCAAAGTCTGGGCAAAGGCAAAAAATGATGAGCATGCCAAAGTGCTTGAAAAAATAGGTGTGGACCGTATCATCCACCCCGAACGCGATGTGGCTAAAAAAATCACACGTCACATTGTATCGGATAAAATGACCGACTTCATCGAACTGTCGGATGAATACAGTATGGTTGAAATTGTTGCAACTAAAAAAATCGGTCAAAAAACACTGAGCGAACTCAGCATCCGTTCAAATTATGGATGTACTGTTGTAGGGATGCAGAGGAATCATAAATTCATCATATCACCCTCAATCGATGAGGTGATAAACACCGGAGATGTTCTCATCATTGTCGGCAGCAATAAAGACATCGCAAGATTTGAAAAAGAAGGCGTCTAATATAACAATTTCAGGATAATGCGCTAAACCCTCCGTTTCTATGTAAGCGGAGGGTTTAATATGTGACCCCGTATATACAATCGAGGATTATTTCTTTATACTTACCCGGCCGTCCTCATCAAGCAACGGAGTAAGTCCACTACCGGAGCCGCCCCATGCGTATAAATACTGCACGCCCGTTTCTTTGTCCGTAATGATATAACACAAAACTGTCTGATCTTTTTTCACCGGTTCCACATTGAATCTCTCTTCTTCCGGCTCCTCAGGTATATCCTTTTTCCTGAACATCAGCAGTACCTCCCCTATGATTTTGGTGTCCTTGTAACATACTGTACTTTACATCATATGCCTTTCTCAAAGATACCGCTATGAAACGCCTATAAATATTCATGATACTGCAGTCATTTTGTTCAGACACTTTTCAGCTTTTTCCTGACGCTATTTTCGAGTTCAAAGAAAGCAACTCCGGCAGCAAAACACAGTACTACACTGATGGTTATATACAAATATAATGGCAAACCGGCAAAAAGATTTGGAATCACCCAGAAATATACCATCTGCGTTAAAAAGATATGATAAGAAGCCTGTCCGATTTTTATAGAAATTCTGCTTATGGCGCTGTCATCTTTAATTTTATATATTTTCAGACACACAATCGTGAACAGGAGTGTATAGAAGTATGCAGGTGCGTGCTGGCTCAGCCAGACAGGTTCCATGATAAGTTCCAGGTCATAATAGTTAGCTCCGGTGATATAGATGAGGCTGAGACCCGCTGGGGGGAGCAGCCATCTGTAATTGATTTTTTTGTAGTTGAATGCCAACCAGACGCCCAGTGTGAGCGCAAATACGTAGCGGACAACTATTATTCTGTACAGTTCTCTCGATATATCCATCCAAAGACAGATTAACTCCAGTATCAGACTGATGATGAATAGCACAAATGTCATGACATTCAAATTTTTCTTCATAATAAGATATATCAACGGGAGAATCAAAGTGGCTTGTATTATGATTGGAACGAAGTAACTGCCCGGCCCCCATCCGCCTGTAATGAATGAAACCGGTAATTCCCTAATATTCACGCCATCCTTGATGGTATGATGAATGATTACCTGCCCCCAGCCATACTGCTGCGAATGGATAAATCAGCCTTTCTATTTTCCTGTAAATAAAAGATGGATTATAGAATTCATCCAACGCTTCAAAATTTCTTTTTCTATAGGAATTTGCCGTATTGAACCCGGCCAACAGCAAAAACACAGGCACTGCCTGCCAGATATGATACGGTGCAGCTGTAGCGTAAAGCAAGTCCCTTGGTACGCAGTGTATAAATATCACAGCGAACATCGCCATCGCTTTTAAAACATCAATATTATAATTACGTTTATCCACATCCGGATCTCCTTTAATGAAATATAACCTGTATCATAATGAAGAAATCAATACGCTGCAAATGAAAGGAGCAACGCCTGATGTCTGAACTGATTTTGAAAATTTGAGTAAGAGTGCACTGAAGTGTAAAAGGGAGTTCTTATAATAGATTTTATAAATAGCATTCCAATTTTTTTATCAAGAAGATATCTGCCAAAAGTATAACTATTCATGAAAAAAGGATAAAAATAAAAACTCCGTAACCACAAGGATTACAGAGTTTTAAGAAGTAATGCTTTTTAAATTAAGCGTCCCAGGCAGGAGTCGAACCTGCGACCTACAGCTTAGGAGGCTGTCGCTCTATCCAGCTGAGCTACTGGGACATCAAAATAGATAAAATAAAAACCCCGGTACCGGGGTTTTTTATTATTGGTTAAGCGTCCTGGGAGGGATTCGAACCCCCGACCGATGCCTTAGAAGGGCATTGCTCTATCCAGCTGAGCTACCAGGACTTAATAGGACAAGTACAATTATAATCAATTACACTGCCCAAAGTCAAACCCATTTCAAAACTTTATAATGTTTTATTACACTGATTAAGTACGTTTCCATTATTTCGTTTGTGAAACCCAATCTTTTCTAAGCATTCTGTACATGATGCAGTCATGGTAATGGTCGTACAGGAACTCATATTCTGCCATTGTTGATTCCCGCACAAATCCGAATGATTCAGGAATCGCTCTGGATCTATAGTTTTTATCCCCGCAGATAATTTCAATCCGGTTCAGATCCAAGTCTTTGAATCCGTAATCGATCAATCCTTTTACCGCTCTTCTGACGATGCCTTTTCCTTCTGCATCTTTTGATATCCAGTATCCGACCTGTGCTCTTCCCTGCCCGACTGCAATTACATTATAGCCGGTCATGCCTGCTAGTTCACCTTTATAAAAAACCCCGAGCTCCAGGCCGGTACCCCTGTCTATATTTTCCTGCCACGCCTGTATGACAGTGACATAAGAATCCGGACTGGTGGAATGGTCAACCCAGGGCAGCCATTTTCTGAGATGGATCCTGTTTTTATCCACAGTTTCAAATAATTTAAAACGTTCATCCATCTGTATTATTCTGAGCTCTATTTCATCGTCTATTTTAATAACTGTCATGTAAACACTCTTCTCTTAAGATGAAATCATTTTCTTTTTAACTTCGCTGTCAATCTGGTCTATCTCACACGTTTTATTCCCTGTAAGTTTATGCCTGTTTTTAGCAACAAACTTATAGATGGCGGTCCGCAGACACTTGGGCATTATTTTTGACAGCCTGATAAATTTAAACCCTGTGGCATCGGCAACGACTTCAATCACTGCATCAGAGTGGATATACAGATCATCGGAGTAATATGCCACTGTATCAAAATCCTCCGGCATGACCTCCTTTAATTCATCCACAGAGGCAAATCTGATTATATCCCGTCTGTCCAATTTCGAGACCATTTTGGCGAATCCGTTACATACAATGCATTTATCGTCGAAATACAGTATATTCATACCATAACCCTCCTAAAAACAATTTATAAAGAAATGAGGATAACATGCGGCATTCCATGAAAATTTTTACAGCTACCTATTTTTCTTTTCTTGCCATTCTTTATCTGGCTGACCGCTACACTACTTTTAATATGATGCCACTTATCCTAATCGTCGGTTCCTGCATTTTAATACTCCTTACCGTTTTGGCAATAATGGGCGGAATACTTCAGAAAAGCTTCTTTAGCTTCACTGTGATTATACTCACCTTGTTCATGCTGGTCACCTTGATTATATGAATAAGCCGGGACAGAAGTCCCAGCTTATAATTTTGTTAAATCAACTTCACCCAATATTTGATGGCTTCTGTCCAGAAATGTCACTACGTCTGTTTCTGTATCCAGTACTGCGTAGGACTCCGGCCACTCTCCCTTCGACTGGGAGATGCTTCCAGGATTGATGCAGTAAACGCCATTTACACTCTCTGCTTTTGCGACATGGGAGTGACCGTAAAATGCATATTTTGCATCATATTCCTTAGCACGTTCAGCAAGCATCTGCCTGTTATTTTTAATGTCATAATAATGCCCATGTGTATAAAATGTCTTTGCTTCCGCATTGTACTCTTCAATGGGATATCTCGTATCGCCGTCGACATTCCCCTTCACACGGTTAAAATGACTCATTTCCGTGTCATCATAATGAAATTCGCTGTCTCCAAGATGGATATTCAAATCGCCAGTATTTCTGCCGTAAACGTCATATGAAATTCCCTGTTCTCCATGATTGTCACTGATAATTAAAATTTTAATTGTAATCATTCCTCTCATGTCGTACTAGCACATCGAAAACCGCAGTATCTTCGCGCAAATTATCGAGGGCGTTTCTTCTATGACTTATTTCCCCTTTTTCTTCAGCAGTAATCATTCCTAAATTCAGTCCATTATCCGTTTGAAAAATCGAATCGTATCCAAATCCGCTATTGCCCTCGGGTGCTTTCAAAATTTTTCCATGCAGCTCGCCGTGATAAGTACGCGTTTCCCGTTTTGGAATCGCAAGTGCAATGACAGAAGTGAAGTGTGCAGACCGGTCTGTTACACCTTCAAGTGCACTGAGAAGCTTCTCATTATTATCTTCGTCAGTTGCATCATCGCCTGCATACCTTGCTGAATAAACACCCGGCGCACCGTCAAGTGCGTCTACACTCAATCCGGAGTCATCACTGATCACCGGCATATCGAGCGCATCCCTAGCCGCTTCTGCTTTAAGTATGGCATTTCCTTTAAAAGTATCTTCCGTTTCCTCTACTTCAAAATCCGGAATCAATTGCTTAATACCAATAATTTCATCATCTGGAAAAATAGCTTTAAAATCATTTATCTTTCCCTGATTACCACTGGCGACCACTATTTTCACCATATTAATATACCTCCAGATCAATTTCTTCTATTGTATAGTCTATAAATGGAATCCAGTCTTTGAGTATATACTCAAAACGTGTACTGTCCCCATTTACAATCATCAAATGGTTTCTACTGTTGCCGGGTGCTGCATGGCATTTTCCATAAGTCAAAACGGAGCTTACTTCTCTGGCAGTTTCATGTCCCGAGTCTATGACTTTCTTTCTGCCGCCGAAATAATCATAGATTTCGCCGGCCAGGAGTGGATAGTGTGTACATCCTAAAATAATTGTATCCGCTGTCGAATTGACCAGGTGTTTCAAAGTCTGATGCAGTGCAATTCTGACAACAACTTTATCCTTATACCTGAGTTCTTCTACCAAAGGGACAAATTTAGGGCAGGCAAGACTTGTGATTTGAAAATCATTATTTATGTAGTGTATCGCATTTTTATAAGCTTCAGAATCAACCGTTCCCCTTGTGGCAAGTACGATGACATTATGGTTATTACTGTTTTGAATCGCACTTCTTGCACCGGGGTTAATGACACCGATTACAGGGATGTCATAACGTTCCTCCAACGCCGGCAGTGCTGCAGCAGTGGCTGTATTGCATGCCACAACAATCAATTTCACTCCACGTGACACGAGATGGTCGGCAACTTCAATTGTATACTTTTTGACTTCTTCAAGGGGCCGGTCACCATAGGGACATCTTTTAAGATCACCGAAGTAAATGATTTGCTCATCAGGCAGCTGTCTCATTATCTCTTTGGCAACTGTAAGACCACCCACACCTGAATCCATCACACCGATGGGTTTATTCATTATTTTTCTGTTCACTTTCATGCAGGATGGATTCCAATATATCCGGAAGCATGGATTTCTCCTCTGCGGATAGATGATTTGTGATTTCGGATATGTATGAAATACGTTTATCAATCACTTCACTGATGACTTGATGCCCCTTATCCTGCATTAAAATAAGTACGATGCGTTTATCTTTTTCATATTTCTGTCTTTTTACAAAGCCACCGTTTTCAAGCTTATCAACGATATCTGTCGTTGTGGAATGTGCCAGATAGAGCCTGTTCGACAGTTCGCCGATTGTAATCCCCTCTTTGTCGCCCGCCCACTGCAAAGCAACAAATTGTAACGGAGACAGTTCATAGGTCTTTAAAATTTCCCGGCCATGGCTCTTGACATGAGCAGAGATATATCTGATGGATTTTTCTATAGAAATGATTGAATTCTTATCGCTCATACATTTCATTCCTTATCTCGTATTTTCTTCATTATAACTTAAACAGAAATAAAAAAATAGGAAGAGCGGCGCTCTTCCTATTGCATAATTCTATTATTCCACTTCGTGGTCACTTCCGAAGAATGATTTGAACATATGGAAGTTTGTTTCTCTTTGCATTGAAGCGATTGAAGTCGTAAGTGGAATTCCTTTTGGACACGCTTTAACGCAGTTTTGCGCCATACCACATTCAGCGACGCCGCCGACACCCATAAGAGCGTCAAGACGTTCGTCCTTGTTCATGCTGCCTGTTGGATGCAGATTGAACAATCTAACCTGGCTGACTGGTGCAGCACCCATGAATTGAGAGCTGTCGTTAACGTTAGGGCATACTTCCAGACATACGCCGCAAGTCATGCATTTAGAAAGTTCATAAGCTGTCTGACGTTTTCTTTCAGGCATCCTTGGCCCCGGACCTAAGTCGTAAGTACCATCAATCGGCACCCATGCTTTAACACGTTTTAAACTGTCGAACATGAATGAACGGTCTACCTGAAGGTCTTTGACAACCGGGAATGTGGACATTGGTTCAAGTTTAACCGGTTGATCCAACTGGTCAACAAGTGCAGTACATGACTGTCTTGCATTTCCGTTGATGACCATTGAACACGCACCACAAACTTCTTCAAGACAGTTCATGTCCCAAGTAACAGGAGTTGTCTTCTCACCTTTGGAGTTGACCGGGTTTCTCTGGATCTCCATCAGTGCACTGATAACGTTCATATTCTCGCGGTAAGCAACATCGAATTCTTCCCAATAGCTTTCCGTTTCCTGATTTTCCTGACGTCTGATCTTAAATGTTATTATTTTATTACTCATTATTTCTTAGCACTCCCTTCACTCTTTTTGGAGTAGTCACGCTTACGCGGCGTGATTAAGCTGACATCCACATCCTGATAGTCGAAACGTGGTGCCTGGTCTGCGCCTTCGAAATGAGCCATCGTAGTTTTTAGCCACTCTTCATCATTACGTTCCGGGAATTCTGGTTTGTAGTGTGCACCACGGGATTCATTTCTGTTATATGCACCAATCGTAATTACACGAGCGAGTACGAGCATATTCCAAAGCTGGCGTGTGAAGAATGCTGCCTGGTTACTCCATTTTTTCGTATCATTAATATTAATGCGTTTATATCTCTCCATAAGTTCGACGATTTTCTTATCCGCTTCAAGGAGTTTGTCGTTATGGCGTACAACCGTTACATTGTCAGTCATAACTTCACCAAGCTCTTTGTGGATGACGTAAGCATTTTCCTCGCCATCCATGGAGATAATGTTGTCGAACTTCTCCTGTTCCATCTGCTGATATTTCTCATATACAGAATCATCGACATCTTCGAATGAATTATCAAGTGATCTTACATATTCAATTGCATTTGGACCTGCAACATGGCCGCCGTAGATTGCCGAGAGTAACGAGTTTGCACCTAAACGGTTACCGCCGTGCTGTGAATAATCACATTCTCCGGCAGCAAACAGACCTGGAATTGAAGTCATTTGATCATAATCAACCCATAGACCGCCCATTGAGTAATGTACTGCCGGGAAGATCTTCATAGGTACTTTACGTGGATCATCGCCGGTGAATTTTTCATAAATCTCAATGATACCACCGAGTTTTACATCAAGTTCATGCGGATCTTTGTGTGATAAATCCAGGTATACCATGTTTTCACCGTTGATACCCAGTTTTTGGTTTACACACACATCAAAGATTTCACGTGTTGCGATATCCCTTGGAACCAGGTTTCCGTAATCCGGATATTTCTCTTCCAGGAAGTACCACGGTTTACCATCTTTATAAGTCCAGATACGGCCGCCTTCACCACGTGCAGATTCACTCATCAATCTGAGCTTGTCATCACCGGGAATCGCAGTCGGGTGAATCTGGATAAACTCGCCGTTTGCATAAACAGCACCCTGCTGATATACAACAGAAGCAGCAGATCCGGTATTAATCATTGAGTTAGTAGACTTGCCGAAAATAATGCCGGGGCCGCCTGTCGCCATGATTACTGCGTCGGATTTGAATGTTCTGATTTCTGAAGTTGTCATTTCCTGTGCTGTAATTCCGCGCGCACGGCCTTCATCGTCCACTACTGCACCGAGGAATTCCCAGCCTTCATATTTGTTGACGAGTCCGTCAACTTCATATTTTCTGACCTGTTCATCCAGCGCATACAGCAGCTGCTGGCCGGTTGTTGCACCAGCGAAAGCTGTTCTGTGGTGAAGCGTTCCACCAAAACGTCTGAAATCCAGAAGTCCTTCTGCCGTTCTGTTAAACATAACACCCATACGGTCAAGTAAATGTATGATTTCGGGTGCTGCTTCAGTCATTGCCTTAACCGGTGGCTGGTTGGCAAGGAAGTCACCACCGTAAACTGTATCATCAAAGTGAATTGCCGGAGAGTCTCCTTCACCTTTTGTGTTAACCGCACCATTGATCCCACCTTGAGCACATACAGAGTGAGAACGTTTTACGGGCACAATTGAGAACAAGTCTACTTCTGCACCTGTCTCAGCTGCTTTAATCGTTGCCATCAGGCCGGCCAAGCCGCCGCCGACAACGATAATTTTATCATTAGCCATTATTTCCACTCCTTAATTAGATAAATGACAGAATAGCCTGCACGCCTATAAAGCTGACAACTACGAAAATAATCATAGATACGTAGTTCATGACGCGCTGTGATCTGTCTGATTGCGTAAAGCCCCATGTAATCATGAATGACCAGAGACCATTAGCGAAATGGTACACCGTCGCAATGATACCCACAATATAGAATATCAGCCATAACGGATTTGATACAATCTGGTGCACCATGTCAAAGTTGACTTCCGCTCCGAAAAAGACCTGTACGCGAGTCTGGTATACATGAATGACGATAAAGATAAAGGCAATTACACCGCTTATCCTCTGAAGTAAAAACAACCAGTTTCTATATGTACTATGCCAGCCGTAGCCTTTTCCTCCGATATTATACTTGAAGGTAAAAGCAATATAAATGCCATAGATACCATGAAATAGAATCGGAATGTAAATTATGAAAATCTCCAGAAAAAGAACAAAAGGCAGATTGCCCATGAACGCTGACGCTGTATTAAACGCTTCTTCACTTCTTGTCGCAGAATGGTTTACGAGAAGATGCTGAATGAGGAATACACCCAACGGAATTACACCTAACAAAGAATGAAGACGTCTAACAGCAAAACTTGAATCTTGTTTTGACACTCGAATTCCCCCCTAACTGTCCATTATATGTGGTTTGACATTTCTTATTTTACCCCTCAGATATACATAAATCAAGGAGACTTGACATGTTATAAGAAAAGAATTGTGAAAATTTAAAAGGTAATTACTCCAAAAAAATGAAACCTTATCATCAGGAATTGAGCTTTTCAAGGATTCTTTTGGCAATCGGCGCAGGAATACCTATGCCTGTAAATGCGTCAACATCTTTCTCTTTCATCCGTTTTATAGACCCGAAATGGCTCAGGAGTTTCTGTTTACGCTTCGGTCCCACCCCTTCAATATTATCCAGCATCGAAGTGACTGATGTTTTGCTTCTCGTATTTCTGTGAAAACTGATTGCAAATCTGTGCACTTCATCCTGAATTCTTTGAAGCAGGTAGAATTCCTGGGAGTTTTTCTTCATCGGCACAATCTCAGCATTATCTCCATACAGCAATTCTGCAGTTTTATGCTTATCGTTCTTAGCCAGGCCAGCTACCGGAATATCCAGTGACAATTCATCCATTAAAACCGATTTGACCGTATTCATATGCCCCACACCGCCATCTACAATAATCAAGTCCGGCAATGGAAGTCTCTCTTTGAGCACACGGGTATATCGCCTGCGGACCGCTTCTGCCATGGAAGCATAATCATCAGGCCCCTCAACTGTTCTGATTTTATATTTACGGTAGTCCTTCTTGCTGGGTTTGCCATCAACAAATGACACCATGACACTCACGGGGTCCACCCCTTGAATGTTTGAGTTGTCAAATGCTTCAATACGTATCGGTGTCTCGATATTCAATATATCTCCGAGACTCTCGATTGCCCTGATTGTGCGCGCTTCGTCCTTTTTGATGATTTCAAATTTGTTTTCAAGTGCAATTTCAGCATTCTTATTGGCGAGATCCACCATTTCCTTCTTTTGACCCCGCTTCGGCTGTACTACATTCACAGGCAGATATTCATCTATAATATCCCGGTCCAGACCTTTGGTAATGTGCACTTCTTTCGGCAGCAGATTCGACTTCAAATCATAGAACTGGGCGATATAGCGATAAAATTCTTCCTGAACGTCATCTTGGATCGGAAACATCTCCGCTTTTTTCTCGATGAGGTTGCCATTTCTGACGAGCAGTACGGAAATGGCCATCCAGCCTTTGGATACACTGAATCCAAAGCAATCTCTTGAAGTCATATCTTTGGTAATCATCTTTTGCTTATCCATCGTAGCATCAATATGACCGATCAGATCGCGATATTCTTTCGCTTTTTCAAACTCCAGGTCTTCAGATGCTTTTTGCATCTTCTCTTTGAGTTCATCCACTATCTGTTTCGTATCTCCGTTCAGGAACCTGGTGATGCCGTCAATCATCTCCTTATACTGGTCCTGGGACACATCAAATACACATGGACCCAGACACTGGCCGATGTGGTAGTACAGACATAATTTATCAGGCAACGTATTGCACTTTCTCAGCGGATAAATCCTGTCCAGCAGTTTTTTCGTCTCATGCGCACTGTATGCATTCGGGTATGGCCCGAAATAAGTGCCGGTTTTGGGTTTGACTGTCCGCGTCACGAGAAGCCTCGGGTGTTCCTCTTTCGTTATTTTTATAAATGGATAGCTTTTATCATCTTTAAGCAAAATATTATAGCGGGGATAATGTTTTTTTATCAGATTCAGTTCGAGTAAAAGCGATTCCACTTCCGAGTTGGTCACGATAAAGTCGAAATCGGTAATTTCCCGCACCAATCTCATCGTCTTCTCATCATGCGCACCCGAAAAATAGGACTTCACCCGATTGCGGAGGTTTTTGGCCTTCCCCACATATATGACGATCCCATGCCTGTCTTTCATGAGATAACATCCAGGCTCCGTCGGGAGCACTGACAATTTCAGTTTAAGGTCCTCCATATACATCCCTCTTATCACAATCTTATAAAAAAAGCCGCCAAAGCGGCGGCTTTTATATTATGCGTGTTTTTCGATCAATGCAACAAGTTGTTCTTTCGGCTGGAAGCCGACAACTTTATCTACTGGCTGACCATCTTTGAAAAGAATGAGTGTTGGAATACTCATCACTTCGTATTCACTTGCAGTCGCCTGGTTATCATCTACGTTAAGTTTTGCGATGTCCGCTTTACCTTCAACGTCAGTTGCAACCTCTTCAAGTATAGGTGCAATCATTTTACAAGGTCCGCACCACGGTGCCCAAAAGTCTACCAGTTTAAGTCCGCTTCCTACTTCATCTTTAAAATTCTGATCGTTCACTTCATATATAGCCATTGAAATTACCTCCATTTGGTCGATTATGTTTTCAATTATAGCATGTTGGCACAAACGGGCTCAATTGAATTGCTTACGCAAATAAAAACAGGTATACGATCCCCCCGAGGAATAGTATCACACCTGCCGCAATCAAGATCTTGGCCAGCTTATACATATCAAAATTATCCATGATTTCACCTACTTCATTTCAACTACCGTTACACCAAATCCACCTTCGCTCGGCATTCCGCCCCTGAAGGATTTCACTTTGGGATGAGTCTTCAGGAACTGCTGCACGCCTTTTTGCAGTGCCCCGGTTCCTTTACCATGAATGATTTCCACTTCATTATAGCTTGATAGAAGGACCTGGTCCAAATATCTGTCCAGTTTCTGCAGTGCTTCTTCATACCTTTCGCCGCGCAGATCCAGTTCTCTCTTGACGGGCGATTTGCCTATCCTTCTGGCGACTGTCCGTTCCTGTTTTTGTTTCTTGCGTTTCTTCAGCTCATCCACGCCGACCTTCATCTTTATGATGCCCATCTGGACTGTGGCTTCATCGTCTTCAACGCTTAGAACTTCACCTTTCTGACCATAGGATAAGACATCCACATCGTCGCCGGCCTGGATTTTTTCTTTTTCCGCAGCCCGTTCCTTGCGTTTGATCTCTTCCTGGTGATAGCTGTCGGAAAGTGCTTTTTTCTGTTCGATGATTTCATGCTCCTGAATACTTTCCGCACCGCGGTTCTTCATCTCTTCAAGAGATTGGATGACTTCTTCCGCTTTGATTTCACTTTCTTTTATAATGCGGTTTGCCGCTTCCCGCGCATTTTTCCGCAGTTTTTCCTTATAGGTTTCGAAATCGTCCATGTAGTTTTGCAGTTCTCTGTGGACGTCTCTGGAATCTTTAAGCAGCGCTTCTGTCTCATACTCATTATCCCTGGCATTTTTAGTATGCTTTTCAAGTGCGGAGATCATATCGTTCACTTCCTGTGAATCCCGTCCGGCAAGTTCCCTCGCGCGCATGATGACGTCTGGGTTCAATCCGAGCTTATTGGATATTTCAAATGCATTTGATTTACCGGGGATTCCCATCAGTAATCTATACGTCGGAGACAGCGTATTCACATCAAACTCTACGCTTGCATTTATGACATCATCCCTCGTATAGCTGAATGATTTAAGCTGCGGATAATGGGTCGTGGCGACAATCGTTGCATGTTTTGATAATAAATATTCCAGAATACTTATTGCCAGCGCCGCCCCCTCTTCCGGATCGGTGCCAGCACCGAGTTCATCGAGCAGAACCAGACTGTCTTCATCCACTTTATCCAGAATTCCCGTGATATTCGTCATATGACTCGAGAATGTCGAGAGGGATTGTTCGATTGATTGTTCATCACCGATGTCGCTGTATACTTTGGAAAACATTCTGATGACACTGCCGTCCCTCGCCGGGACCGGTATGCCGGACTGGGCCATCAGGGCACTGAGACCGATCGTTTTAATCGTGACCGTCTTACCACCGGTGTTCGGGCCGGTAATTATGACTGCCCGGGTTTCCCCGTCCATCATGATGTCGTTCTTCACCGACATATCAGAGGGGATGAGGGGGTGGAAGGCAGCGGGAAGATAAATACCGCCTTCTGCAACGACTTCGGGTTTTGTCGCCCCTATTTTTGAACCGTATTTCGCTTTTGCAAACACCATATCAATATGGTGGAGTGCATCATCCGTCATGATGAGTTCAGAGGCCACTTCTGCGGTTTCCGCCGTCAATTGGTAAAGGATGCGTTCCACTTCACCCTGTTCATCATCCTTTAAGGTCTGGATCTGATTCGTCATCTGTACGACTGCCATCGGTTCCATGTAGACCGTCTGTCCACTTGCGGAGATGTCATGGACGATGCCGTTGAAATCGCCCTGATGCTCCACTTTTACCGGCACGACATACCGGTTGTTCCGCATCGTAATGATATTGTCTGAGAGTTTCTTCTGATTTCCGCCGCGGATGATTTCACTTAAGCGGCTTCTGATCTTGCCCTCTTCTGCATTGATTTTAGATCTGATTCTAAGCAGTGTTTCAGAAGCATGGTCGAGCACTCGCGCATCATCGCATGTTTCTGTAATCTGCTTGTATAGAAAATGAATATCGGGCAGGCCATTGATATAAATGGGAATGTAGGAAAGTTCCACATCATCCTCTTCAAACTCATCGAAGACTTTCGTAAGCATATTTTTTCTGTTCAGCATGCTCCGTATATGATTAAACTCCGGCACACCCAGCATGCTGCCGATTTCAGCCCGTTTCACATGTTGTTTTATATCAGTTATGCCACCGAGTTCTATATTTTTGAATCTGAGCATCGTCGCGGCGTCATCCACTTCGTTGATCATCTGGGTCACTTCATCCAGCTGTGTTGAAATGATTGAAGGATTGATGCTTTCTTTCGTTTTCTCGCTTTCTGCGAAAGAAGAAAGCTGATTCAGTATTTTATCGAATTCCAGTGTATTTATCGTTCTTTCATTCATTTTAAAACCTCTATTTTCCTTTATTCACAAACTCGCGGAATTCTTCTCTTGAAAATGCATTGATGACATCCTCTTTTTTAATCAACCCTTTTTGCAAAGTTGCCACACCGTATTCCATAAATTCCAGATGCTTGATATGGTGCGCATCTGTATTCACAGTCAGTTTCAAACCGGAGTGCCTGATTGCATCTGCTGATAAATCGAGTCTTCTCGGATTGGCATTCACCTCTAATACTGTATTCGTATCTTTTGCCATTTGAATGAGCTCCGGCATATTGACCGGATATCCCGTCCTCGAGCCGATCAGTCTTCCTGTGGGATGCGCAATATGTCTTACATAAGGGTTTTCACATGCCATCTTCAGCCGATGCATTATTTCCGCTTCAGTCTGCGTGAAGCTGGAATGGATTGCTGCAATGACATAATCCAGCTCTTTTAACATATCGTCTGAATAGTCCAATGTCCCATCTTTCAATATATCCATTTCCGTTCCAGTATATATGTCAATTTCAGGGTATTCATCCCTTAAGCGCCTGACTTCTTCAATTTGCTTATACAATCTGTCCTCATACAGACCATTCGCTACACGCAGGCTTTTTGAGTGATCTGTAATAATCATATACCCGTAGCCTTTGGCAATACAGGCTTCTATCATTTCACGCACTGAAAATGCACCGTCACTATAAACGGTATGCATATGAAGATCGCCTTTAATATCCTCGGGAGTAATGATTCCGGATACGTCTATATCTGTTTCTTCCCCCGTTTCACGCATGGCCGGCGGAATAAACGGCAAATCAAAATGATTGAAGAAGGATGCTTCTGAATCAAATGTCAATATGTCTCCATCAGACTCCACACCATATTCGCTGATCTTCTCTCCCCGTGATTTTGCGATCTGACGCATCTTCACATTGTGATCTTTGGATCCTGTGAAATGATGAAGCGTTGTGAAATATTCCCCGGATGTGACAAAGCGGAAGTCCACGTTGATCTCATCCATATCATTTTCAATGACCACGGAAAGTTTTTTCTCACCTTTGGCTACAGTATCTTTAACGATGGATGATTCCAGAAAACTTTCAGTGAACGCGTGGACATCGGTCACTTCAATAATGTAGTCGATGTCACGGCTCGTTTCCTTGAAGCGCCTGCCGCTTCCTGCCACATCATATTGTTTGACCGTCTCCATTGTTTCAAGCTCCGCTTCAACCGCTGCTCTGAATGAAATGATTCTTTCGATCGGATAGCGTTCGGGACGTGTTAACAGTTCATCAATTGCGGTGGAAATATTCTGTTCCGTTTTGGCTCCAAATCCGGAGAGCTCACTCACCTGTTTGTTTTCACACGCCGCTTTCAACTCTTCCATACTGGTTATTCCGAGTTCTTTATGAATTTTGGCGATCTTTTTAGGACCGAGTGTCGGGATTTTCAACATCCTCACCAGTCCGGCGGGCATCGAAGTTTTCAACTCATCCAGAACGGTGGAATTTCCTGTTTCCACGTATTCCCCGATCACTTCGTTAACCCCTTTGCCGATGCCTTTCATCGTTGAAAAGTCATCTATTTCCGATAAAGACCGTCCATCCGCTTCTATCGTAGCGGCGGCTTTTCTGTATGCTGATACTTTAAACGGGTTTTCAAGTGATAGTTCCATATATGTCGCAATTGTTTCGAGCAGTACAATAATATCTTTTTTAGTCATGTCAGCCTCCAAAAAAAGAGCCATATTTCTATGACCCTGTTATAACCATTCTATAAATTTATCAGACAGTATGAATGTGTGCTCCATGATGAATGTCGCAAGACCGGATTCCCCGATTGCTGTTTGAATGAATTCGAATGGAACAAGCGCCATCATAAATAAAATTACAGTTAAGACATAAATCATTTCAATTAATCCAAGAACCGATCCAATAATTTCCCCGGCGTTACCGAATACACTGATTTGCTGCAAGTAATCGAAAGCACTCACAATCACCTGTATCAGTACTTTGGTAATTACAAAAATGATAAGAAATGCAGTCATATCATAAAATGCATATTCAGTATTGGAAAGGCCGGTAAGCAGCGGATGATTCATCGACTGCGCCGTTGAAGGATACGGCATAACCATATCGAACTTTGAAGACAGCGTTTCATAGTTCATGGCAGATATAATAATCGCCGAAATGGTCCCGACCAGATGCAGGAGCTGCAGAATAATGCCCCTTCTATAGCCGATGACCATCCCAATTATAAGAAGCATAAAAATTAATATCGACATATCATCAATTATCCTTCTGTTCCAATTCCTGCACTAGTGAATCATACTTCTCTTGAAGTTTTACGTAATCATCCATTACGTTCACTGCTGACAGAACTGCTTTCCTAGTTGTATCAAGCCCTGCATTCCTGACACCGATTTCCCTGATTTTCTCATCTACAAGTCCCGCAACATATCTCATATGTTCCGGATCTTCCGTCCCCACCAGCGTATATTGCTGGTCATAAATATCAACAGCAATGCGATTTTTATATTCTGCCATTTGACATTGCCTCCTATACAAAGTTTCACTGATAAATGTTATATATAATTTAACATAAAAAGCTTCCATGATGCCATTGTAATAACCGCTCACCGTAAATCGCGGCATAATAGTCATCAATTTTGACGGTATAATATAAATGTATAATAACACATACCCTTTTTCATTTTAATAATACTATTAAAATTAGTGAAATCAAAAACCCGCATGTTACAATTAAAATCAAGAAATACCAAGATACTGATAAAAAGGAAAGATAAACGATGATTTATGACACTTTGAACACCATCGGCAGCGATGAAGCCGGCGTGGGCGATTATTTTGGCCCTATGACAGTGTGTGCTGCCTATGTACCGAAAAACAAAATTGCATTATTAAAAGAACTCGGCGTAAAAGATTCGAAAAACCTTTCCAACAGTACGGTGGATAAACTGGCCCGTGAAATCATCCATATTGTGCCCTATTCACTCGTCGTCCTGGATAACCCATCCTATAATAAGAAAATTGATGAAGGGTGGAATATTGTAAAGCTAAAAGCGGTGCTTCATGACCACTGCATCCAGAAGGTCTACGAAAAAATAGAAGAACAAAGTGATGTGGAAGCGATTGTCATCGATCAGTTCACAACAGAAAACGCCTACCGTAAATACGTGCCGGAGCCGTTCAGACTCGACCTGATCCACCAGGAGACAAAAGCAGAGTCCAAATCAATTGCTGTTGCCTGTGCGAGTATACTTGCAAGAAGCAGATACCTTGAACAGATGTCCAATTTAAACCGCACGTTAAAGCGGGAAGTCCCCCGGGGTGCGAGTAAAAAAACCGACTTGTTCGCAGCTGAGCTCGCTGAAAAACGCGGCATGGGGTATGTGGATTCCATTTCAAAGAAACACTTTAAATCCAGGGATAAAGTAAAGGAATTAATAAACAAAAAACATAGCTAGCTAAAACAAAAACCAAATGCAGTCTATGCATCTGGTTTTAATATTATCTGATTGCGGCCCCATCCTGTTCAAGTGCTTCGAGCACCGGATTGTGGACTGCTTCGATTTCCTCATCTGTCAGTGTCTGTTCTTTATTCAGGTAAGTGAGCCTGAGCGCGACGGATTTCATGCCGTCCTCTACATTTTCACCTTCGTAGACATCAAACACGAACACATCTTCAAGATACTTTTTGGCAGCCGATTTAACCGTTGTCATCAACTCATCCGCTGTAACAGACTGTTCCACCACCAAAGCGATATCCCTCGTGATTGTAGGATACTTGGAAAGCTGTTCATAAACGATAATACCATTTTTCACACTGAGAAGTGCGTTGATATCCAGCTCGAATACTGCAGTCCTGTTTAAATCGTTGTCGTCCGCATATTTAGGATGCACTTCACCGACAAAGCCGATTTTTTCCTCTCCCATATAAATGTCCGCGGTTCTTCCAGGGTGCATTTCTTTAAATCCTTCTGCTTGGCGGTAGCTGATATTATGCTCCACACCGAGTTTTTCAAATACACTTTCCACGATGCCTTTTGCAGCGTAGAAATCAGCAGGGACGCTCGTGCCCAGCCAATCGGTCTGGTTCATCTCTCCGGCCAGGAGGCCGCCGAGCATTTCTATTTCCTCAGGCTGGTTGCCTTCCCCTCTTGAAACAAAGACTCTGCCCATTTCATACAGCTGAACATTTTTCTGCTGGCGATTCATATTATATACCGCATTATCAATGAGATGTGGAATCATACTGTTTCTTAAAACCGCATGATCTTCACTCATCGGCATCAGCAGTTCGAGCCCTTCTGTACGGTCTGTAAACTGTGTCGACTTTTCTCTGCTTGTCAGTGCATAGTTGATCGCCTGTGACAGCCCCAGTGATTCCAGCTGGTGGCGGATGATACGGATTTTCTTCTGTTCATCCGTCAGTTTCCCGGGCGTGATTGCAGTATACTCAGGAAGTGAAGAAGGCAGTGCATCATAACCATAGATTCTGGCTACTTCTTCCGTGATATCCTCTTTTATCTTCAAATCATCTCTTCTCGAAGGGATTGAAATATTAAGTGTCTCACCTTCCACTGTCGTTTCCAGTCCGAGTTTCAATAATGATTCGGCAATCTCCTCAGTCGAGAGCTCCATGCCTAAACGATTATTGATAAATGTTTTCGTAATGGATATTTCACTATTCTCCAGATTCAACCCACCATCTGAAACCACACCGCCGGCCACTTTTCCGCCGGCATATTTTTCAAGCAGATAGGCCGCACGGTCCAGCGCTTCCAGCACAAATTCATGTGAAACCCCTTTTTCAAAACGGGCGGATGCTTCACTTCGGAGGTTCAGGCGATTGCTTGTCTTTCTGATCGAAACAGGATTGAAGAGCGCAGACTCAATGATGACATTCGTTGTCGCGCCGGTAACTTCGGAGAAGTCTCCCCCCATTACCCCGGCAAGCGCAATCGGTTCCCTGCCATTAGTAATGACGATGTCACTGTCTTTAAGCTGACGTGTTTTACCATCGAGTGTCGCCATCTCTTCATCCTGACGTGCAAAGCGTGTCACAATTTCATTTGACCCGATCTTGTCCCTGTCGAACATATGGAGCGGCTGTCCAAATTCAAGGAGCACATAGTTGGAAATATCGACGACGTTGTTAATCGGGCGGATGCCCGCTTTGATCAGACGCACCTGCATCCATGTCGGCGCAGGCTTTATTTCGACATCCCGGACGATGCGGGCACCGTAATACGACACAGCCTCCGTGTCTTCATTTTTGATGATGAATGAGCCAGACTCCTTGTCTTCATGTTCAGTCAGCGGACTTTCAGGCCTTTTCACTTTTCCGCCGAACAATGCGCGTGTTTCATACGCCGCCCCGGCCATGCTGAGGGCATCTTTACGGTTGGGTGTGAGATCGAAGTCCATCACCTGATCATCCAGATAAAGTGCACTGAGTGCATCTGTCCCGATATTTTGATCTTCATTGAACATGAAGATGCCATTTTGGTATTCCTTAGGTACATAATCTTCAGGAATGCCGAGTTCTTCCAGCGAACAGATCATTCCTTCGGATACCTGACCGCGAAGTTTGGCGCGTTTTATCTTAATACCGCCCGGCAGCCTGCCGCCCACCTTGCTGACGATGACATAGGAATCCGCTTTAACGTTTGGCGCACCGCATACTATCTGGTTTGTCTCTTCACCGGTATTCACCTGGCAGATTTTCAGACGGTCAGCCTCCGGATGCTGCTCAACAGATTCAACATAACCGACGACAAGATTTTTTATTCCTTCCGTATAGTCGATGATATCATCCACTTCAATACCGCCGCGTGTAATTTTTTCGGATAACTCATCGATGGAAACATCGACCGGGATCCATTCATTCAACCATTCTTTAGATACTCTCACTTTGGTCCCCTCCATCTTCCGTTGCTTTGAACTGGTTAATAAATCTCAAATCATTCGTATAGAAATTCCTGATGTCCTCAATGCCGTATTTAAGCATCGCGATTCTGTCCGGGCCCATTCCGAATGCGAAACCAGAGTACTCCTCTGGGTCGAATCCTGCCATCTCCAGGACATTCGGATGCACCATGCCGGATCCTAATATCTCGATCCAGCCGGATCCTTTGCATACATTGCATCCGGTCCCTTTACATTTGAAACAGGAAATATCCACCTCGACACTTGGCTCAGTGAATGGGAAATAACTTGGACGCAGCCTGATTTCGCGCTCCGGACCGAACATTTCCTTGGCGAACAGCTCAAGTGTTCCTTTAAGGTCACTCATATGGATGTTTTTATCCACTACCAGTCCTTCTATCTGAGTGAACTGATGGCTGTGCGTCGCATCATCACTGTCTCTTCTGTATACTTTGCCCGGGCAAATGATCTTAACCGGTCCCTTGCCCTGCCTGGACTGCATCGTACGTGCCTGCACAGGGGAAGTATGTGTACGGAGCAGTATGTCTTCGGAAAAATAAAAGCTATCCTGCATATCTCTTGCAGGGTGGGATTTTGGCAGGTTGAGGGCTTCAAAGTTGAAGTAATCCGTCTCAACTTCATAACCTTCAGCAATTTCATATCCCAGTCCGATGAAGAAATCTTCGATATCCTCTATCGTACGGCTCAATGGATGCGGACTGCCCAGCTTGAAAGTTCTGCCCGGCAGTGACACATCAATCGTCTCTTCCTTAAGCTGTGCATCCAGTGCTGCGCTTGTGAGCACTTCATCTTTCTCTTCAATCGCAGCCGTAATATGGGAACGCACCTCGTTCACTTTTGCGCCGTAGACAGGTTTGTCCTCATTGGAAAGGTTTTTCATCTCTTTCATCAGACCCGTCACTTTTCCTTTTTTACCTAAATATTCAACTTTAAGGTCCTGCAAAGATTTTTTGTCATCGATAGATTTTATCGCTTCATCGAATAAATTTTGAATTTCTGAAATCCCACTCGTATCCATTTTTTCCACTCCTCGTAAAATAATAAAAACTCCGTCCTTAAATATAAGGACGGAGCTTTCCGCGGTACCACCTGATTTTTCTGCACACCAAAAAGGAATACAGACTCTTGAAAAAGATAAGGGATTAGCCCTTGCTCCAATCAGCCAGGTGAACCCTGATTCCATCCGTATGCCGCATTGCAGTCTGTGTGCGGCATTCCCTGACACGGAATTTCGAACCATTTATGTCTGGCTTCAAGCTGAAGCTGTTTATTCATCTAATAAAGTTATTATAAACCAAAGCACCAAAAAATCAAGCTTTGAAATGGTGCATAAGTATACCGCCGGCAATGCCGACATTCAGACTTTCACTCTGCCCGCTCATTTCAATCTTCACTCTGGTGTCCACTTTTGACAGCACTACATCGCTTATCCCTCTGCCCTCATTGCCAAGGACGAGCATTAACGGTCCGTCAGAAGTTTCAACATCACTGAGCGGCTGGGCGTTATCGAGCGCCGTTCCCAGAACGACCCCTTTAAATTCACCGACTGCCAAAGTTGGCTCTTTAATCTCGATATCGATGTGGAATGTACTGCCCTGGGCACTCCTGAGCACTTTGTCACTGAATACATCCACTGTGTCCGGCGACAGTATGACTCTGCTGAACCCAAACGCATCAGCCGTACGGATCAGTGTCCCCAGATTGCCCGGATCCTGCACGTAATCGAGCAGCAGGACCCGGTTGCCGGTCGACTCCGGCGCATTATAGGTCACCACAGCCATAATGCCCGGCGGGGTTTCGAGCAGGGAGAGCGACTTCATGACATCACGGCTGACGAACATCAGATCAATGTTTTTCAAGTCCAGGCTGCTGTGGTCGTAATCTTCCAGCAGGATGACTGTGTGCACCATCTGTCCGTGAGTGACCGCTTCTTCCACCAGATGTTCACCTTCGATTAAAAATCGGTTGAGTCTGCTGCGGTATTTTTTCGTCTGTAATTTTCTTAAATCTTTGATCCGCCGGTTATCTTTCGACGTAATGATTTCCTTCTCTACCAAATGATCTCTTCCACCTTGCTGTCATCGAGTGATCTTACAATTTCCGTAACCAGCCTGACTGCATTATTGTAGTCGTTCCTGTTAAGGATAGATACATTGGAGTGCATATATCTGAGCGGCACACCGATCGAAATGGACGGCACTCCTTCGTTGGATACATGGAATGCACCGGAGTCCGTGCCTCCGCCTGTGATTGTTGACCACTGGACAGGGATATCCTTTTCTTTTGCCACTTTTTCAATGTGTCGGCGGAATCCGACATGTCCGATATTGGAACCATCGAGAAGCAGTACTAACGGTCCATCGCCCATCTTACCTGTACCATCCTGCTCGCCCATGCCCGGAGTGTCCCATGAAATGCCTACGTCTACCGCAATGGCGAGGTCCGGCTTGATTTTATTCGCGGCAACTTTTGCTCCGCGTAAACCTACTTCTTCCTGCACTGTCGCACCGCTCACGACGTTGATGTTCACATCTTCGTCTTTGACCTGTTCCAGCACTTCCACTGCCAGGCTGCAGCCAAATCTGTTATCCCACGCTTTTGCCAGCAGATAATCTTTATTCGCCATTTCGGTAAAATCACAATGCGGCGTAATCTGGTCTCCCATTTTGACGCCGGCTTCCTCGGCCTCTTCTTTGGAAGCCACACCGATATCGATGAACATCTCTTTCATATCCACCGGTTTTTTACGTGCTTCAGGGGAGAGGACATGAGGTGGTTTGGAACCAATGACACCTGTGAGCACCCCTTTATCTGTAATGACGTTCATACGCTGGGACAGCATCACCTGGTTCCACCATCCACCGACCGGCGTGAATTTCAGGAAACCATTATCATCAATACGTGTCACCATAAAGCCGATTTCATCCAGGTGCCCCCCGATCAGAAGCGTGCGCGAACCATCCTTGGCTTTGCGCTTACCAAAAATACCACCCAGATTATCATTAACCAATTCATCACTCACCGGTTCCAGGTATTCTTTCATCACTTTCTTAACATCATACTCAAAACCAGAAATGCCATGAGCATCGGTTAAACTTTTCATCATTGTCAGCTGCTTATCCATAATCAGTCTCCTAACCTTTGTTTTAAGATACTTCTATTCTAGCATAATTTATTTCAGCTTCCGTAATGAAAACCATATTGGTATAAATGTTTGTAAGAAGCTGATATTATTCTATTATAGTAATAATTAAAGTGAGTCCAGGAGGCATACAAATGATAAACATAGAATTATCCAAAGTAGAAGAGTCCGGAGAGCAGGTAATCGTGAAGCGCAATACTTTCGAAAATGAAAAAGAAGCTGAACAAATCTACAACACACTTACAGACGAATATGCTGACCAGACACTCCCTTTCTTTGATGAGGGCGAACAGCTGATCAGACTCGATATTCTGCCGCCGGCTGTGGAAGACGAAGCAAGGAAAAACCAGAAAGAATGCTATTTCGAGTATTCCGAGGATTTACTGGCGAGTCTCGAGAGCCGCATCTAGTACAGCATAAAATCCACCTGAGCAAATACAGAAAAACACCCATTCCTGATTGGAATGGGTGTTTTCATATATATTATTATTTTTCTAAAGCATTTTTAGCCTGTGTTGCCAATTCAGCAAATGCTTTTTCGTCGGAAATAGCGATTTCTGAAAGCATTTTTCTGTTGATATCGATTCCTGCAGTTTTAAGTCCGTTCATCAAACGGCTGTAGCTGATACCATTTTGACGTGCCGCTGCATTAATACGTGCAATCCAAAGTCTGCGGAATTCACGTTTAGTGTTGCGACGGTCGCGGTAAGCGTACTGTCCTGATTTTGTTACCTGCTGTTTGGCAGTTCTATATAGAGTGCTTTTGGCACCGAAATATCCTTTTGCCTGTTTCAATACCTTTTTGCGTCTTTTGCGGGACGTTAGTCCATTTTTAATACGAGCCATGATTGATCCTCCTCATTCAGTCGATTATTTCATGTTTGAAAGTAGTTTTTTAAGACGTTTTTGGTCGCCTTTTGATACGAGTGTCGCTTTTCTCAAGTGACGTTTTTGTTTAGTGGATTTGTTTGCAAACAGGTGGGAAGTGAACGCTCTGTTGCGCTTGAATTTACCAGTTCCTGTACGCTTGATGCGTTTTGCATAACCTCTGTGAGTTTTCATTTTTGGCATGGGATTCAACCTCCGGTTTATTTATTTTCAACGATTGGTGCAACTACCAGGAACATGGAACGACCTTCCATCTTCGGTCTCTGTTCTACAGTAGCAACTTCTGAAAGCTCATCTGCGAAACGTTCCAATACTTTACGTCCAATATCTTTGTGAGTGATTGCACGTCCGCGGAAGCGGATTGAAACTTTCACCTTATCTTCCTTCGCAAGGAATTTTTTCGCATTTTTAAGCTTCGTGTTAAAGTCATGATCTTCAATAGTCGGGGAAAGTCTGATTTCCTTAACATTGATGATCTTTTGCTTCTTGCGGGCTTCTTTCTCTTTTCGCTGTTGTTCGTATTTGTATTTACCGTAATCCATAATACGTGCAACTGGCGGTTTGGCATTAGGTGCAACAAGTACTAGGTCCTGTTCTACACGGTCTGCCATCTCCTGTGCATCCTGCTTTGTCTTGATTCCGAGCTGGGAACCATCTTGTCCAATCAGACGAACTTCTTTGGCGCGGATTCTATCATTGATAAATGTTTGATCCTTTGCTATCTTTGACACCTCCATAAAGTTTGAAGACGAACAAAAATGGCGGGCACATTATGCGCCCGCCATCAGACATGAAGATATCAGAAAAGGACAGTGCCTTTTCTATACATATCTCTCTGTACAAACCCGGTCGCTACTGAATGTGCTTGCGGGTGAGAAGCGGGTAGCTCCTTCTTGTCCGTTCTTACTCAACTCCTAATATAATACACTATTGTCTTTGTTCTGTCAACATTATTTTTTCAGTCGGATTTCGTCCATGAGTTTCCAGACGAAATCTTCCCTGTCATAGGAGTTCTGCTCCTGCTCGCCATATTTTCTCACATTTACCTGTGACTCTTCAATTTCTTTATCCCCGATAACGACTTGATATGGTACTTTTCTCATTTGGGCTTCACGGATTTTATATCCTAATTTTTCGTTTCTTTCATCAATATTCACCCGGATGCCCTGACTCTTAAGTTCATCTTGGATGCTTCTTGCGTAATCATAATGAAGATCCAGGTTGACCGGGATGATTTCCACCTGCTGTGGCGCCAGCCATAACGGGAATGCTCCTTTATATTCTTCAGTAAGGAAGGCCACAAAACGTTCCATAGTGGACACGACTCCGCGGTGGATGACCACGGGACGATGAAGTTCGCCGTCACTGCCGACATAAGTCAGATCGAATCTCTCAGGCAGCAGGAAATCGAGCTGTACTGTTGACAATGTTTCCTCTTTACCGAGAGCCGTCTGCACCTGTACATCCAGTTTCGGACCGTAGAACGCCGCTTCCCCTTCAGCTTCAGTATATTTAA